>CALGXT010000159.1 GCA_937935255.1 uncultured bacterium
AGGTCGTGGATCGCGGCTACGAGCGCGTCGAGGATCGGCTGCGGGCGCTGGGCGCCGATATCGAGCGCGAGGACGGCTGACGCGCGGAGACGGCGGAACGCAGAAGGATGGAGAATGGATTTGTTGAGATCCGAGGTCCGAAGTCCGAGGTCCGAGGGCGGAGGGGAAAACGTCCGCCGGGCGACGAAATCCGCATGGCGATGGCGACCGTCGGCCGCAGATTTCCGCAATCTTTCGCCCCGCCGGATTTATCCCGCAATCGCCGCCCCTGCGCGGCCCCGCTTTGGCGGGGCGCGCTCGAAGGGCCGGTTCGGACTTTATTGCTGTTCGTGGGGTTGCAATCACGAACTCGCGCTAATTCTCACGAAGACTTCTCCTTGGCGCCCATGAGTGAAAATGAGTGGTCCGGTTTCCCATTTGACCGCAGATCTCGCCGAAGGACGCGGATCGGAGGTTTTTCATTCCCTCGCCTTTTCGTGTCTTTCGCGTCTTTCGTAGTTGCGTTCATCCGCGGTTCATTCCTTTTTCTTCGAACCTTCCGCCCGCCTCACCACTGCCGCGCGAACGCCTCGTAGCGCGCGAGGCTGTCGTTCAGGCCACCGGGTCGGCTGCGGGCGAGCCACAGATCCCGGTAGTCGGCCATCAGTTCGCACATTTTTTCCGCCAACGCCTGGCGCGCTTTCACTTCCGGTTGAGGCTGTCGGCGCAGCCGCGCGCGCTCGCACGTCCACGCGGCGATGGCGATGGCGTGCCGGCATTCGCGTTCGACGAGCGGATCGAGACCGCCCGGCAGCGTTGCCGCCAGCGCATCGAGCCTTTCCGAGACTTCCTGCCATGCTGCTGCGTCGCCCGGCCCTTGCCGCTCGTGGAACGGCGTGTGCATTTCGTGCCACAGCGCAGTCTGGTTATACAGCGCGCGGGCGGGGTTGCCGTTGAAATCGGGGCGTTCGCCGCGGCAAAGCTCGCGATCCGCGTTGCCCAGCTCCGCGAGCCATTCGCCGAGCGCGGCGTTGCCGAAGGCGTGGAGCCCGGCGGCGGCGTTGTCGTAGCGCCCCGGCCCGCTCCAGGCGGCCATCGCGGCGTCGGCGAATCCGAGCAGCGTGATCGGCCATTGCTGGCGGTGGCCGCCGTCGCCCCACGCGGTGCAGAGGAAACCCGCCGCGTCGAGCGCGGCGGCGCGGTCGAGATTGCCGCGCCGATTCCACGTCCGCCCCGTGCTGGAGTTCCAGCAGCTCGTGCCCGGCGCGACCCAGACCTCGCGGCCGGCGGCGCGATGGCGCTCCGCGCGCGCGGCGAAATCGCTTTCCGCTTCGTAGCCCCAGATCAGCGCGACGATGTCGCCGAGCCGAGCGCCGTCCTCGTTCGGATGCGGATCGCACCAGAACTGCGGGCGCTTGCCTTTCGCGCGAACGAATTCCGCGACGCGGGCGACGTATTCGGAAAAAACACGCCCGCGCCCCTGCGTTTCGCAGGCCGCCTGGCTTCGGCCCAAACCCAGATCCCACGGCTCGTCGCAGCCGATGTTGGCATACGCGCCCGAACAGCGCGGGAGCAGTTGCCCCAGCAAATCGTCCACCAGCGCCAGCGCTCTCGGGTCGAGCGGACAGAGGGTGTTCGGCGGAACGTAGTAGCCGCCGCCGTGCATGTGGCCGCGTTCCAGTTCGCCGAGCGGCGCGTAGCGCGGATGGCGCAGCCAGCGCTCGAAGTGGCCGAAGCAGTTCTGGTTGGCCGTGAGCGCGACGCCCCGCTCGGCGGCATAGGCGTCCAGCGCGGACAGCTCCTCCAGTGTAATCGGCGAGGCCGATCGCCAGACCTCTTCATGGCCGGCGTAGGCGATCGTGTGTTCGACATAAAGCTGAAGGTGGTTCATCTTCCACGCGGCCATGCGATCCACCAGGGCGCAGAGCGTCGCCATCGTCGGCACGCGGTCGCGGCTGATGTCGAGCATCAAGCCGCGGTGGGCGAAGCGGGGCGCGTCTTCGATGCGCAGCGGCGGAACGGTCGCCATCTCGCGCAATTGCCCGAGAGTCGCGCGCGCGCAACGCAGTCCGGCGGGATTCCGCGCGGCAAGAACGACGCCGTGGGGCGCGAGTTCAAGCGTATAGAATTCCTCCGAGGGATCGCCTTCAAGACCCGGATCGAGACGCTCGGTCACGGACAGCGATTTCGGGTCCAGCCGTCCCTCGCCGCAAACGATCGCGCGCGGCGCGGGCAACAACGGCAGGGAAGACACGCTCATTTTCTTTTCCGTATCGGCTCTCCAGCCGTTGCTCCGCGAACTCTGCGGCTCTGCGGTGAAATATGCTTATTACGGCAGCGGGAATCGCGCGGTGAGCGCGTGGACTTCGCCGCGCACGTTCGCGAGCAGGGCCTCGTCCGTCGGGCGGCGCACCACCCGGGCAATCCAGCCGGCGATTTGTTTCATCTCCGTTTCGCCCATGCCGCGGGTGGTCACCGCCGGCGTGCCGACCCGGATGCCCGACGTGACGAACGGGCTTTTCGTGTCGAACGGTATGGCGTTTTTGTTGACGGTGATGGCGGCGCGGTCGAGCGCCGTCGCGGCGTCTTTGCCGGTGACGCCGGCGGCGGTCAGGTCCACCAGCATCAGGTGGTTGTCCGTGCCGCCGGAGACGATTCGCAGCCCTTCCGCCGCGAGGGCGGCGGCGAGGGTCTGCGCGTTTTTCACGATGTTGCGCTGATATTCCTTGAACGCCGGCTGCATCGCCTCGTGGAAACAGACGGCTTTGCCGGCGATGACGTGCATCAGCGGGCCGCCCTGCAAGCCGGGGAACACCTGCTTGTCAATCTCGGCGGCGTATCTCTCGCGGCACAGGATCAAGCCGCTGCGCGGCCCGCGCAGGGTCTTGTGCGTGGTGGTCGTCACGAAATCGGCATACGGAACCGGACTGGGATGCAGTCCTGCGGCGACGAGGCCGGCGATGTGGGCCATGTCCACCATGAGATAGGCGCCGACCGAATCGGCGATTTCCCGGAGGCGCGCGAATTCGATGATCCGCGAATAGGCGCTGGCGCCGGCGCAGATGAGCCGCGGGCGGCGCTCCTCCGCGAGCCGCGCGAGCGCGTCGTAGTCAATTCGTTCGGTCTCGCGCGCGACGCCGTAGGGGACGACGTCGAAAAAGCGCCCGGAGAAATTCATCTTATGGCCGTGGGTGAGGTGGCCGCCGTCGGCCAGGCTCATCGCGAGAATCGTGTCGCCGGGCTTGAGCATCGCGAAATAGACCGCCATGTTCGCGCCGCTGCCGCAGTGCGGCTGCACATTGGCGTGCTCGGCGCCGAAGAGCGCCTTCGCGCGCTCGATCGCCAGCCGCTCCGCTTCGTCCACGAACTCGCAGCCGTTGTACCAGCGTTTGCCGGGGTAGCCCTCGGCGTACTTGTTGGTCAGCACGGAGCCGACGGCCTCGCGCACGGCGGGGCTGACGTAGTTTTCGGAGGCGATCAGTTCGAGATTCTCGCGCTGCCGGCGCTCCTCGGCGCGCACCGCCGCCGCGGTCGCCGGATCGGCCGCCGCCAGCGCGCCCGCGCCGGAAAGCGCATTGACTTTCGTCACACGCCGCTCGTGGCGGCCCCCTTCCGGCGCGGCCGCGAACCAGGCCTCCAGGATCGCCGGCAAGTCCGCCGCGGGCACGAGCGCGCCGCCGAGCGCCAGCACATTGGCGTGGTTGTGCCGGCGGGCCATCTCCGCCATGCGCGCGTTCAGGCACAGCGCGGCGCGCACGCCGGGGAACTTGTTCGCCGCGATGCTGACCCCGATGCCCGTCGTGCAAAAGACGATGCCCTGGTCGGCGCGCCCGTCCGCCACGCGCGCGGCGACCTCGGCGGCGAAGTCGGGGTAGTCCACCGACTCCCGACTCGCGCAGCCGACGTCCTCGACGGCGACGCCGCGCGCGGCCAGCAGCGGCTTGACCGCCTCCTTCAGCTCGAAGCCCCCATGATCGGATCCGATGGCGATTTTCAAAGCGCGTTCTCCTTCGACGATGTCCCGGCGTTTCTTTTCCGGCGCGCGCAGATGCAGGATCAAATCCGCGATCGCCTGTTCGATACTATCGCGCACGCGGCGGTAGGTGAAGAGCGATTGGCCGATGGGGTCGGGAATGTCCGGCGGCTCCGCCGCGAAACCGAACGACGTCAGGCGGCGGACTCGGTCGCGGAGGTCCGGCCAGCGGCGCAGGATTTCGCGCTCGTGGCCCTCGCTCATGACCGCGATCAGATCGGCGGATTCCGCCAGCGCCCGCGTCAAGGGCCGGCTGCGATGCGGCGTCAAATCAATCCCCCGCTCCCGCAACGCCTCGACAGCCTCCGGGGAGGCAGGGTTCCCGCCGGCGGCGGCAACGCCCGCCGATTCCGCGCGCCAGCCGAAGCCCGCGCCCGCCCGCGCGCGGAACAGATATTCCGCCATCGGACTGCGGCAGGTGTTGCCGGTGCAGACGAACAGAAGCGTTTTTTCGGTCATGGTTTGCTGCCGCGCCGACCGCGCCGCGATCCGGACCGGATGCCGGGGCCATCCGCTCACAAGGGCGCAGCGGCGCGAAATCCTCATTTCACCGGGTCTCCGCGCTTGCGCGCGAAACCCTCGTTTTTTCGGCGCCGATGCGGGCTTGTCCGTTCAACGCGGGGGAGCTACTATAGCCGCCGAGGCCCCGTCGCTCAAGGAGCAATTCGCCATGACCCAACCGTTCGTCCTCGATGCCGAAACCGCGTGGGAGCGCTGGCGGCAGCGCTGCGCGGCCACGCCGCCGGCGGCCTACGCCGCCTACTCCTCCCTGCTCGGCGGCGTGGTGACCGATCCGGCGCTCATGTTCGCCCCGTTGGACGACCATCTCGTTCACCGCGGCGACGGCGTGTTCGAGACGCTGCGCATCGTGAGCGGCGCGTTTTACGCCTTGAAACCCCATGTGCGGCGGCTCTGGGTTTCGGCGCGCGAAATCGGGCTGAACCCGCCGATGTCGGAGCGCGCGTTGACGGCGGCGCTCGTCGAAACCGCGCGCGCCGCCGGCCGCCGCGACGCGCTCGTGCGCGTCCTCCTCTCGCGCGGCCCCGGCGGCTTCGGCGTCCATCCCGCCGAGTGCCCCGCGCCGCAGGTCTATATCGCCGTCTATCGCATCGGCCCGCCGTTCTGGGAGCAACACCCGGAGGGCGCGCGCGCGCTCACGAGCGCCGTGCCGATGAAGGCCGGCATCATCGCCACCGCCAAGACCTGCAACTACCTGCCCAACGCGCTGATGAAAATGGAGGCGGCGGAGACGGGGGTGGACTTCACGATTTCCTTCGACGAAAGCGGCGGCCTCGGCGAGGGCGCGACGGAGAACGCCGCGATCGTGGACGCCGACGGCGTTTTGCGCTTTCCCCCGCCCGAACGGATTCTCGCGGGCATCACGCTGATGCGCTGCGCGGAGCTGGCGGGGGCGAATCCGGCGGCGTTCGGGTTGACCGGCGTGGTCGAAAGCCGGGTCTCGCGGCCGGAAGTCCTGGCGGCGCGGGAGCTGATGCTGTTCGGCACGAGCCTGGAAGTGGCGCCGGTGGTGGAACTCGACGGGCGTCCCATCGGAACGGGCGCGCCCGGCCCCGCGGCCGCCGCGCTGCGCCGCGCGCTCGTCGAGGATATGATCGGCAACCCGGAGATGCGAACGCCGGCGGCGTGACGCGCGGATTCGCGGGCCGGTCGGGCTGCGGGGTTTTCGGCCTGCGTTCCGCGGCCCGAACAACCCGGCCTGCGCCGCCGGAGCTCCCCCAAAAACTTCCAACCCTTGGAAGTCCGGAGGGCCGGAGCTTTCAAGGGTTGGAACGAGGATGAGATGGAGACCCGGATCAGCCGCGGCGCCGCCGACGGCGCAGCAGCATCAGGCCGCCCGCGCCCGCCAGAAACGCCAGCGTCCCCGGCTCGGGAATCGCTTCCACCACGAGGTCGTTAATGGCCGACGCGCTGCCCGAATTGACCCCTACGGTGCGGAACTGCAGCACCAGATAGTCGCCGTGATTGACCGCGACGTTCACCGTCGTGTCTACGGAGGTGATCAGCGCCAGCGTGCCCCCGTTATTCGGGATCAGTTGGCTGCCGATCCCCGTGAAGGTCATTATTTCGGGGTCGTTGCTGTTGTTCGCGGCGTAGTCCCAATAGACCGTACTTCGATCATTGTCACTATCCGCGCCCCAAACATCGAACTTGAAGTTCCACAGGTTGACCGTGACGCCGGTGTTGTTCTGGATGCGGAACAGCGCTTTCGTATTCGCCCAGTCGCTCAGTGTATTCAATTGCAAAGCGCTGTTGCCGCTTCCGAGCAGATTGTGTTCGACGCGAGGCGCCGTGCTGCCGCCGAAAGCGTCCGAGGTATCGCTATCGCCGTTCGCGTCGTTTCCGAAATAGCCGGTCACGCCGGAACCCCGGCGTAACACGGAACCCCGGCCGAACATGTCTATAGTCTTGTGCGCAAGGGTCGCGCCTTCCGACAACAACGTGAGGGCTTTGTTGGTGTTCCAGGGACTGCGCTCCCAATGCCCCGGCTCCGAGACACCCCTTGTGCCTCCTGTCCCCGTCCTCATCTGCAACACGCCGGCGACGTCGGCGTCGAACGTGACGGTCACCGGCGAGTTCAAACTGGAAACGATCAACTGCGCCGAGACCGGCGCCGCGCCCGCCGCGAAGGCGGCGAGGACGGCCAGAACGCCCCGAATTCTTTTAGCGCTCATCAACATACTCCTTTTTGTCGTTCCTGCTCGACGGCGTCCGCCCCGTGCGGCCCTCCCTCGACACCCGCGTTCGCGCTCGCTCGGTTCGATCATGCCGTCTTGCGTTCGCCCCGCGCGCATTCCAGGCGCGGCGCCTTCGTAAAATCCGTCTCGACGAAAAACTAAACGATAAAGTATTCTGATGGCGCGCGGAAGCCCGAAGGACGGCGGCGGGCTGCGCCGAGGCTTTGACCGACGTTGTAGGCCGGGTTGTTCGGCCCGCGGAACGCGGGCCGAAAACCCGGCCGGCGCTCCGGCGCCGGAGCTACAGGCCGCCGGACGCGAGCGGGTGGGGAAAACGTTGGAACCGGAAGATAAAAGGACTCGCGCAGAGGCGCGGAGGCGCAGAGGATGACGGAAAACGAGATCGGGACGATGATCATCGAAGCGGCGATCGCCGTTCATCGCGAACTGGGGCCGGGGCTGTTGGAAACGGTATA
>CALGXT010000160.1 GCA_937935255.1 uncultured bacterium
GGTTTCGATTGCGCGCGCGGGGCGGGCCGGGCATATTGTCGCCCGCCGCGGTGACCCGGTTTCGATTGCTCGCGCCGCGGAAACGCCATGCCATCGTACGGTCCGCTCATCGTATTTGCGCTTTGCTATATCCTGTTCATCGTTTTTCCGCGGCGGCGTTCGTGGGTGGCGTGCGCGGGGGCGGCGGCGCTGCTGACGACCGGCGGGCTGCCGTGGCGCGACGCTCTCGCCGAGCACATCAACTGGAACGTCATGGCCTTGTTTCTGGGCACGCTTGTGCTGGCCGAGCTTTTCATGGAATCGCGCATGCCCGCGGTCATGGCCGAGGCGTTGGTGCGGCGGACGCGCACGCTCTGGGGGGCCATGCTGGCGATCTGCGGCTTGTCCTCCTTCCTCTCGATGTTTCTCGAAAATGTCGCGGTCGTGCTGCTGGTAGCGCCGATCGCGTTGAGCCTCTGCGAGCGGCTTTCAATTTCGCCGGCGCGGTTGATCGTGCTGATCGCGGTCTGTTCGAATTTGCAGGGCACGGCGACGCTGATCGGCGATCCGCCGAGCATGATCCTCGCCGGTCACATGCGTCTTTCATTCAACGATTTCTTCATCCATCGGGGCCGCCTCGGCATCTTCTTCGCCGTGCAGGCGGGCGCGCTGGCCGCCTTCGCGGTGGCGGCCTGGCAGTTGCGGCGGCATCGCCGCATGATCGAGCTGCCGCCGATGGAAACGCCGCGTTCGCTCGTGCCTTCCGGACTGCTGCTGGCGCTGGTCGCGGGCTTGATTGCGGCCTCGGTGTTCGATCGCGAGTTTCGCTGGATGGCCGGGGCGTGGACGATGTCGCTGGCGGCGGTCGGTCTGGCGTGGTATCGCCTCGGGCCGAAATGGGGTTCCACACGGGAATTTATCCGGCGGCTGGATTGGGATACGACCTTCTTCCTGCTCGGCGTTTTTGTCGTCGTCGGCGCGGTGAGCGAGGCGCATTGGCTCGAAAAACTCTCCCAGGTGTTCGCGCGATGGTTGGGCGACAGCAAACCGCTCGCCTTCGCGACCTTGGTCGGCGTGGCGATGTTGCTGTCGGGTTTCGTGGATAACGTGCCTTTTTTGTTGGCGATGATTCCGGTGGCGGGAAGGCTGTCGGAGGTTTTGCGCGCCCCGCCGGAATTGCTGCTGTTTGGACTGCTGATCGGCTCGTGCGTCGGCGGGAATTTGACGCCGATCGGGGCCTCGGCGAATATTGTGGCGGTTGGCCTGTTGCGGCGGAAGGGCGAGCCGATCGGTTTCGGTTCGTTTATGCGCATCGGCGTGCCGTTCACGCTGGCGGCGGTGGCGGCGGCGGCGGCGTTGGTCTGGAGGGTGTGGTCGAAATGATCGCACGGCGCCGGGGGCCGGCGCGAACTGCGATTGATTTTCCGAACAACGGAGGATTCAGATGAAGCGATGGCATGAGGTCGCGACGGCGGCGGATTTTGCGGAGACTGATCGCAAACAATGGATATCGCCCGACGGGCGCGATGTCGGAATTTTCAAAGTCGGCGGGGACTATTTCGCCGTCAGCAACATTTGCACGCACGCGCATGCGCTGATGTTGGGCGGTATTCTGGAGGGCGATGAGCTGGAATGCCCGCTGCACGGGGCGCGGTTCGACCTCCGCACCGGCGCGGTGGTCGCCCCTCCGGCCTCGCGGCCGTTGGCGACCTATAAGGTCAAGGTCGAAGACGAAAAAGTTTACGTGAAGGCATGAAGCGGCCGGCGGAAGTCCGAGGTCCGAGGCCGGCGCTGTAGCTCCGGCGCTCTGCCGCCGGAGCAGCCGGTAGGGCAACGAAGTTCCCTCGCCGTCGGGCTGATTCTCCGCTGAGGCGCGGAGAACGCGGAGCGGCGATGGGCGGGTATGCGCGCGTTCCACTTCCCACGCTCTACATCCTGCAATCTCTTCTCTGCGATTTTCGAGTCTCTGCGGTGGGTTCCCCCGGGGCGCGGCGGCTCGATTACGGCGCCGGGGCGGTGGATGGCGCGTCCCGGCGGGGGCGAATCTTGAGTTGCCGTCGCTCGATGGTGACGAAACTGCCGGGCGGCACGCTTTCGGTCAGGAACACGTTGCCGCCGATGATAGAGTCCGCGCCGATGACGGTTTCGCCGCCGAGGATCGTGGCGTTCGCGTAAATGACCACCCGGTCCTCGACGGTCGGATGGCGGCGGATGTGCTTGATGGGGTGGCCGTGCTCGTCCAGCGGAAAGCTTTGCGCGCCAAGGGTGACGCCTTGGTAGATTTTCACGCGGTCGCCGATGCGCGCCGTCTCGCCGATGACGACGCCGGTCGCATGGTCAATGAAGAAGCCGCGGCCGATTTCCGCGCCGGGGTGGATATCCGTGCCGGTGCGCGCGTGCGTCCATTCGCTCATGATCCGCGGCACAATGGGCACCTCGAGCCGGTACAGCTCGTGCGCGATGCGGTGCGACGCGATCGCCATCAAGCCGGGATAGGCGAGCTGCACCTCCGCGAACGTGAGGGCGGCGGGATCGCCTTCGTATGCGGCGCGGACGTCTTCGATCAGCAGGGCGCGGATGCCCGGCATCCGCCGCATGAATTCGATCAGAATGCGGCGGGCCTCGCGCGGGGGATCCAAAGGGGCCGGCGGCCCCTCCGTGCGGGCGGCGGCGCCCCGCCAGCGGAAGGGCAACGCGCGCTCGATCTCCGGGCGCAAGGTCCGCCAGGCGTGGCTCAGCCGGCGCATCAGAAAGATACCGAATTCTTCCGGGCGCAGGTCGGTGGAATGCTCGCGGCCGGGAAATAGCGCGTCAATCAGGATGCGCAGCGCCTCCACGACCTGGGTGACGTCCGGGTAGTCGTGCAGCAGGCTGTCCGCGCGGTCTTCCTCGCCGCTGGAATAAAACGGTCGTAGGCGGATGACGGTGTCGCACAGCAGCCGCTCCAGATCGTCGCCGCCGCAGCGCTGGCGGGGTTGTTCGGGTTCGGATGACATGGCAATGCCTTTCTACTTTCATCTTAGCGGGGCGCCGCCTTCCCGGCAATCATCGTTCGCCGCGCCGTTTCGCCGTTTGACTTGAATGGCGAATACGGATAATGATGGACGTTCCTGAAAGCCGTATTTTCGACATGGTCGAAGCTGTCATCCAGGTCGCTTTGGTCGCCGCCGGCGCGTTCGTCGCATTGGGGTTGCTCGTCAGCTATGTGAAGTTCGAGCGCCTTCGCGAGGCCGCCGCGGCGAACGCGGCCCTGGTGGACCCCCGAGCGGCGCTCCTGATCCGAATTTCGGATCGCTTGGGCATGGGGCGAAAGCCTTCGCCCTTTGTCCTGGCGATCGCGGGCGCCGAGGGCGCGCCGGCGGAGGTTCTCGAAACGTTCCTTCGCGCGCGCGTGCGCCGCGGCGATGATGTCCGCCCTTTGGACGAAGGTCGGATAGCGCTGCTCTTGCGCATGGAGTCCGCCCGCCAGGGCGCGGTTTGGCAGCGCCTTCGGGAGGCGTGGGCCGCCCTCCCTGCGGGCGGCGAATTGCGGGTCGGCGCGGTCGCGTTTCCCGGCGAGGGCGACACTGCGGCCGGTTTGCTCGAGTTCGCCGAGCGCCGGTGGAACGAAGGCGCGACGCCGGCGCCCGCCGCGGAAATTCCCGCCGCCGAAGCGCCGGCCGCCGACGAGCCGATTGACCCGCTCACCGGCGTGCTGCGCTCCGAAGAGGTGAGTCTCGCGATGCATAAATACGTCGCGCGCTGCCGCCGCGAAACCGGCGTCGTGACCTTGCTCTACGCCGATGTGTACGATCTCGCCGGGATCAATCAGCGGTATGGCCGACCGGCTGGCGATGAGACCCTCCGCGTATTCGCGGGGATCCTTCAGCGGTGTCTGCGCGAGGACGATTTGATCGGGCGTCTGGGCGACGATGATTTTCTTTGCGCGCTGGCCGCGTCGCCGTCGGACGCGGCGCGCGCGGCGGAGCGCGTACTGGCGGCGGCGCGCGACACCGAGGTGGCGTCGGGCGGACGGAGGTTTCGTTTTACCGCCCACGTCGGACTCGCCGGCCATCCGGACCACGGGGGCTCGACGCGAGCCCTCTTTGACGCCGCCGAAGCCGCGCTGGCCGCCGCGCGGCGCAAGGGCCATCACGCTCTCGCGATTTATGAACGTTCCGCCCTCGCGCCGCCGAAGCCGCGGCCCGCGGAGCGCCATCGCGATCGGCTATGAAAAAGTTGGAAACGGATACCATGGCGCGCGCCGATAACGGCTGGCGCCTGGGCGTAAATGTGGACCATGTCGCGACCCTTCGGCAGGCGCGCGGCACGCCGTATCCCAGCGTGCTCGAGGCGGCGCGGATTTGCCGTCGCGCCGGCGCCGACGGCATCACCGTGCACCTGCGGGAGGACCGCCGCCATATTCAGGAGGCCGATGTGCGCGCGCTGCGCGCCGAGCCGGACCTTCCGCTGAATCTGGAAATGGCGGTCGCGCCGGATATCGTCGCGCTGGCCGTCGAACTGCGTCCGCCCGAGGTTTGCCTCGTGCCGGAACGCCGCGCGGAGCGCACCACGGAAGGCGGCTTGGACGCGGCGGGGCAAATCGAACTGTTGCGCGCGCCCGTCGAGAAGCTGCGGGCGGCGGGTATCGCCGTCAGCCTTTTTATCGAGCCGGAAGCGCGCCAGGTCGAGGCCGCCGCCGCGCTGGGCGCGCCGGTGATCGAATTGCACACCGGCCGCTATTGCGAACGCGAGGGCGCCGCCCGCCGCGCGGAGCTCGATCGGCTGATCGCGGCGGCGCAACGCGCGCTCCGACTGGGGTTGCAGGTCAACGCCGGGCACGGGCTCACGGTCGAGACCGTGGGCGATCTGCGCGCCGTGCCGGGTTTGCACACGCTCAACATCGGCCACAGCATTATCGCGCGCGCCCTTTTCATCGGATTGGACGCCGCCGTCCGTGAAATGCGCGCGGCCATGTCGGCGGCGACGGACGCCGCGCGGTGATCCCGTCGCGGCCAGAACGCGTGCTCGGCGCGGGCGTCGACCTGGTCGAGGTGGATCGGGTTCGCGACGCGTTGGCGCGTTGGGGCGGTCGTTTTCGCGACCGAATATTCCTGCCGGAGGAGCAACGGTATTGCGAAAGCCGCGCCGCGCCGTGGCGGCATTACGCCGTGCGGTTCGCCTTGAAGGAGGCGGTCGGCAAGTCCTTCGGCACCGGCATCGGCGCCGAGGTCGGCTGGCTGGATATCGAAGTGCGCCGGGCGGAAGGCTCCGGCGCGCCGTCGGTGGCGCTGCACGGCCGGGCGGCGGAACTGGCCGCCCGCCGCGGCGTCTCGCGGGTGCTGGCGAGTCTCGCCCATGCCCGCGACTACGCCGTCGCGCAAGCGATTTTGATCGGAACGGGAGAAACGCCATGAAACTGATCAGCTCCGCGCGCATGCGGGATTTGGAACGCCGGGTCATCGCGGAACGCGGAATCGCCGGGGCCGAGTTGATGGACCGCGCCGGCCGCGGCGTCGCCGAGGTGGTGCGGCACCTGGCGGACGCCGCCGGCACGATGAACCCCTCCGCGCTGCTGTTCGCCGGCCGCGGCAACAACGGCGGGGACGCCTTCGCCGCCGCTCGCCATTTGCACGACATGGGTTTCGATGTCGTCGTCTGGCTCGCCGGCGCGGAGAGCCAGGTGCACGGCGACGCGCTCAAACAACTGAGCCTCATGAAATCCGAGGGCATCGAATTGGAGGAGTACCCGACGCGCGAGGACTGGGACGACAATCTGGCGCTGCCCTATATCGCGGATTTTCTGGTGGACGGTTTGCTCGGAACCGGCAGTTCGGGCCCCGCCCGCGGGCCGATCGCGCGCGCGATCCAGTACATCAACGCGGTCGGGAACGACGCCTTCGTGGTTTCGATTGACCAGCCCTCCGGCATCAACGCCGACACCGGCGTGGCCGAGGGCGATGCGGTCAACGCGGATGTGACGGCGACGCTGGGGCTTCCGAAGATCGGTCTCGTTTCGCCCGCCGCGCTGGAATTCGTCGGCGGTATCGAGGTCATTGATATCGGTTTGCCGTCCGACCTCGTGGAGGCGCTGCCGTCGGAAACGGACCTGGAACTGATCTATTCGACCGAATTGAAGAAATTGCTGCCGCGCCGTTTGCGTTCCTCGCACAAGGGCGACTTCGGGCATGTGCTCTTGATCGGCGGGGCGCGGGGTTACACGGGCGCCATCGCGCTGGCGGCGCGCGCGGCGCTGCGATCCGGGGCGGGTCTGGTCACGGTGGCGACGCCGGAAAGTATCGCGCCGGCGGTGGCGGGGGCCGCGCTGGAGGCGATGGTGTGGGGCGCGCCGGAGACCGCCGAGGGGACGCTCTCCGCGACGGCCTGGGCCCAATGGGCGTCGCGGTTGTCCGAGTTCGACGCGGTGCTCGCCGGACCCGGGATGACCCGGCATCCGGAGACCGAGGCGCTGGTTCGTCGCCTGCTGGCGGAGTGCGGCATTCCGCTGGTGCTCGACGCCGACGCGCTCAACGTGCTCGAGGGCCGGCCGGAGGCGGTGGCGGAGGCGCACGCGTCGGTCGTCATCACGCCCCATCCGGGGGAGCTGGCGCGGTTGTTGGGCACGACGGCGGCGGCGGTGCAGGCGGATCGCAAGGCGGCGGCGCGCCGCGCCGCGGAGGCGACGCGGGCGACGGTCGTGCTCAAAGGCGCGGGCACCCTGGTGGTCGCGCCCGATCGCCCTGTCCGCATCAATATGACCGGCAACCCCGGCATGGCGACCGGCGGGGCGGGGGACGTGCTGGCCGGATTGCTCACCGGTATTCTGGGGCAGGGGATCACGCCGTTTGACGCCGCCAGCGCCGCCGTTTTCATCCACGGCCGCGCCGGCGATATGGCCGCCTGGCGGGGCTCGCAAACGGGACTGATCGCCGGCGACATTGTCGGCGAGATTCCATTCGCCTTCCGCGAATTGACCTGGCGGTAGCGCGGCGCGCGGCCGCCCCGCCCGAGGATCAACCGCCCCTTCTCCGATGTATCACACTTCGCGAAGTGTGATACACTCTTTTGCGGGGGAACGGTCGCCGCCATTGGGGACAGGGAATTTGCGTCGAAAGATCCAATGGGGCTGTTCAATCTCTGTCCCTTGCCCCCCCGGGTTGTTCGGGCCGCCGAGGGCGGAGCGGACAACCCGGCTTACATCCACCTGAGTCGTTCTCTGTCCCCAAATCCGCAATCCATGCGTCTATTCGTGTGTCGGGGTGGGTAGGGCGGCGATTCCCTTCGCCGCCGCAAACTGCCGCAAGGTGGCGGCGCGGAACGGAGTCCGCGCGCTCTGCGGCAAATTGTTCATTTTCCAAGCCTTGGAAAACTTGGAGGCATTTTCTTCCAAGGCTTGGAAAACGGGTCGCAATCGCGTGTTTATTCGAACACGTCCGACCTTTAGGGACAGGGAAACAGTTTGAAATCCAAACCTTCCGCCGGAGGAGCCGCCTCCGCCAAGGCTTCGGCGTGCCAGGCCGGCGGAACTACAGCTCTTCCGGCGAGAGACCGCCGGAACTACAGCGCCGTCGCTACCGCGTTCCGCGAGGCAAAGGCTGCCGGCGGCTCGAGCAAGCTCGAGCCCTACGAGTGTTCTCGCG
>CALGXT010000161.1 GCA_937935255.1 uncultured bacterium
CGCTGGGGCAATTTCCAAGGCTTGGAAGACTGGGCCGCCGCGGTTTCCAAGGCTTGGAAGCATCGGGAAAAGCCGCGATCCCGGCCGGCGGGGCGCGCTGTCGCCTCGCTTTCAAATTTCATAAATATAGATGCGACCCCGTTGGAACGGCTGGATCCCGAGGCGAAGGCGCGAGAGACGCTGGTGTTCGGCCTGCGGCGGATCGCCGGCTGGCAGCGCGACGAGTTTCGCGCGGCGACCGGCTTCGATTACGAGGATTTGCGCGGAGCGGAAATCGAACGGCTGGTCCGCACGGGATTGCTGGAGCGCACGCCCGATCGTTTGCGCCTGGCGGAAGAGGCGCTCTTCATCAGCGACACCGTCTTCCGCGAGCTGATTTGAGCGAGCGGAGGGCGGAAAGGATTCACCGCCGAAGCGCCGGCGCTACAGCGCGGACGCCCCACTCTCCGTCTTCGGACCTCCGCCCCCTCACCCCACGGCCACCGCTCCCGCGTTCCGCGCGGCGTCGGGCCGCGGAACGTTGCGGGCGACGTCCCAATAGGGGCAGATGCGCCGCAGCGCCTCGACGATGCGGGGAAACGTCTCGATCGTGTAATCAATTTCCTCATCGGTCGTGAACCGGCTGAGGCTGAAGCGGATCGAGCCGTGGCGCGCCGTGAAGGGCACGTTCATCGCCGTCAACACGTGCGAAGGCTCCAGCGAGCCCGAGGTGCAGGCCGAACCGCTGGAAGCGCAGATGCCGTGCGCGTCGAGCTGGTAGAGCATCGCCTCGCCCTCGACGAAGTGGACGGCCAGATTCAATGTGTTCGGCAGGCGCGGCGCGCCGCCGCCGTTGATTTCCATCATCGGAATGCGCCGCGCGAGTTCGGCTTGCAGCCGGTCGCGCTTGGACCGAATCGCGCTCTCGTCGTCCAAGTGCCGTTTCGCCAGTTGCGCCGCCACGCCGAAGGCGACGATGTGGGGGACATTCTCCGTGCCCGCGCGCTGTCCGCCTTCCTGATGGCCGCCGATGAGAAACGGGCGCAGCGGCGCGCCGCGTCGGACGTAGAGCGCGCCCACGCCCTTGGGCGCGTGCAGCTTGTGGCCGGAAAACGAGAGCATATCCACATGACGGAAGTTTCCTGCCAGATCAATTGGGATTTTGCCGACGGATTGTGTTGCGTCGGTGTGGAACAGGATGCCCGGGTCGGTTTCCTTCGCGATGCGCGAGAGGCCCTCGATGGGGAAAATGACGCCGGTCTCGTTGTTGGCGTGCATGAGGGTCACGAGCAGCGTGTCGGGCCGCAGGGCGCGCACATAGGCGTTCATGTCGAGCCGCCCCTCCCGGTCCACGGGCACTTCCGTGATTTCGTAGCCGAGACGGCCGAGCTCGCGGCAGGTCTCGCGGACGGCGGGATGTTCGACGGCGGAGGTGACGATGTGGCGGCGTTCCGGCCGCGCGCGCGCGGCGCCGAAGATCGCCCAGTTGTTGCTTTCGGTGGCGCAGCCGGTGAAGAACAAACGGTCCGGTTCGGCGCCGATCAGGGCGGCGACGTCGCGGCGGGCGTCTTTGATCGCGCGCGCCACGCGCGCGGCGGCCGCATACATCGAGCTCGGATTGAAGTACTGGTCGGCCAGAAACGGCTGCATCGCCGCCGCCGCTTCCGGCGCGACAGCGGTGGTCGCGTTGTTGTCGAGGTAAATGAGCTTCACGGGGAAACTATAGCCGAAAGCGGCGAATTTGCGACCGCGGGCATCTCTTTTCGACTTTCCTCGACGAATGGGAATCTACGTCGCGGCGGGACGGAGCTGTCCATCCTCGAGGCGGATGTGCCGGTCGCCGGGCCGGATCAGGGCTTCGTTGTGCGTCGCCAGCAGCACGGTCACGCCCTGCCGGTTCAAGTCGTGCAGGCAATCCATCACGCCCTCGGCGGCGGCGCGGTCGAGATTGCCGGTCGGCTCGTCGGCCGCGAGCAGGAGCGGCGGCCACGCGATGGCGCGGGCGATCGCGGCCCGCTGCATTTCGCCGCCCGAAAGCAGCCGCGCCCGCTGCCGCGCGCGATGCGCCAGCCCCACGCGCGCCAGCGCGGCGCGCGCCAGCGCGTTCTCCTCCGCGCGCGGGCGGGGCGCGTAGCGGAAGCGAAACAGGACGTTATCGAGCGCGCTCCGGTGCGGCAGGAGATGAAAACGTTGAAAGATCATCCCGATCTTCGCCGCGCGGCGCGCCGCCCGCGCGCGGTCGTCGAGACCGGCGGTATTCTCGCCGTCGAACCACACTTCGCCCTCGCTCGGCGGCTCCAGCAGCGTGGCGATATGCAGCAGGGTGGTCTTGCCCGATCCGGAAGGGCCGGTGAGCAGGGAGAACGAGCCGCGCGCGATCTCGAGCGTGACATTCCGCAGCGCGAGCGTCGCGCCGGCGGCGCTCTCGAACCGTTTCGTCACCGAGCGCAGGGCGAGCAGCGGGGTTGCGGCGGAATCGGCGGCGGGCATCGCGGCGTTCACTCCATGATCAGCCGTTCGCCTTCGCGAACGCCGTCGAGCGCCTCGAAGTGGCGTTCATCGCCCCACCCCAGCGTGACGGCGCGGTCCTCGACAGCGCCGTTGGCGGCGCGGGTTCGAACGAAAGGCATTCCATCTCGCCACCGCACGGCGGCGCGGGGGACCAATAACGCGCTTTCGTTTTCATGGCTCAATACGAGCGCGGTGACGGACATGCCCGGTCGAAGCCGCGGGTCCGACTCGCGCAGTTCGAGCGTGATCAGGAAAAAGCGCTGCCATGCGGGTTTGCCGGGAACGTTTTGCGCTGTCGCACCGACGGATGCCACCGTCGCCGCGAGCGCCGTTTCCGGAAATGCCACCGGCACGACACGCGCCGCGGCGCCGTGTGGAACGCGCCCGAGCTCGTTCTCGGGGATCGCCAATTGCACGACGAGGCGCGAGAGGTCGGGAATGATCAGGAACGGCTGGTTCAAATAGAGCGTGTCGCCAACGCGCACCGTGCGGAACTCGCCGCCGATGTGCGTCGGCAAATGCCCGACGATGCCGTCGGCGGGCGCGGCGATATCGCACGCGCGCCGCTCCTGGCGCGCCAGCTCGAGCTCCCGCTCGGCGGCGTCGAGCTTCGCTTTCGCCTGCGCGATGCCGAGCGGCTGGAGGTATTCGCGGGTCAGCCGCAACTGCTGCTCCAACTGCCGCGCGCGGGCGCGGGCCGCGTCGAGCTTGATTTCCTGCTGGCGCACCTCCTGCGCGCCAACAAGGCCCTCGTCGCGCAACTCCCGCGCGTCGGTCAGAAACTGCTCTTCCTCCGCCTCGCGGGCGCGCGCCTCCGTCCATTGCCGCTCGAGATCGCCGATCTTCAGCGGCCAGTCCGCGTTGACGAGCATCTCGAATTCCGAGCGCGCGGCGGCGCGGAGGCCCTCCAGCCGGACGATCTCGCGCTCGATGCGCGTGGCGTCGAAACGGGCGACGATCTCGCCGGCGCGCACGCGCGCGCCGTCGGGCGCGACCTCGACCAGCGTCGCCTGTCCGCCGAGCGCGGACAGGATCGTGTGCACTCGCGGCGCTTCAATTTTGCCGCTGTAGGCCGTCCAGACCCGCAGCGGGCCGCGCGCGACGGCGGCGGTCGGAACTCGATCTTCGCGCGCGCGCCCGCAGCCGGAAAACGCGGAAAGAAGGGCGATCGCCAGGGCGAAACGCCCGCGCCGTTGAACACCGTGATCGCTCATGGTCCCTCCTCGCCGCGCGGTCGCAGTTCCTCCGGTGTTTCCAGCAGCGTCCCCATGACGCGGCGCAGGCGAAGCCCCGCCAGAACGGCCTCCGTGCGGGCCGCCAGATGCGCGGCCTCCGCCTGTTGAAACTGCTGTTCGGCGTCGGTGACGGCGAAGCTGTCGCCCCGTCCCAGTTCGAACAGCCGGCGCGCCAGCCGCAGCCGCGCCTCGGCGAGCTCGCGGTTGCGAAGGGCGGGGCCGATTTCGGCGCGCGCGTGCGCCCAGCGAAGAAATTCGCGCCGCACCTGCTGTTCCGCGAAACGGCGCGCGGTCTCGATCTCGTCCCGCGCGAGGGCCTCGTCGAGGGCGGCGCGTTGCCAGGCGATGCGCTCGCGCCCGCCGACAAGGTCGCCCTCCGCCTGCAGTCCGATGGACCAGGCCGTCTCGTCAAGGCCGCCGCCGGTCGGCGAACCGCCTTCGCCGTAACGTTCGGCGGAAATCACCAGGCGCAGATCGGGGCGCAACCCGCGCCGGGCGATCCGCAATCCGCGCCGGGCGTCCTCCCAATCCCGCTCGACCTGCGCGAGATCGAGCCGATGAGTCCGCGCGGCGGCCAGCGCGGCCTCGAGGGAAATCTCCTCCTCGTCGGTCCACGGCGGCGGCGCGAGGTCGAGTTCGACGCCGGGTTCGAGGCCGAGCAGATCGGCCAGATCGAGCCGGCGCGCGGCGACGCGTTCGCGCGCGGCGCGCGCGCGGGCCTCGGCGTCCCCCCGCTGCGTCGCGACGCGGAGCGCATCCACCGGCGAGGCGCGGCCCTGCCGCGCGCGCGCGTCGGTCAGACGCCGCAAGCGCTCGAGCCGCTCCAGCGCGGCCTCCTCGTTGCGCGCCTGGGCCTCGAGCCGGAAGACGTCGTAGTACGCTTCCGCCGCGCGCAGCGCGACATCGGATTTGGCGAGTTCGAGGCGGCGGAGCGCGCCCAGGATGCGGCTTTCGGCGCGGACGATCGGCTCGCGCGCGGTCTCGCGTCCGGCATAGCGGAACAAGGGCTGGCTCACGCTCGCGCGCAGCGTGCGGCGCGCCGAATCCTCGCCGTTTTCCACGGCGGTGGAAATCACGCGCCCGCCGAATTCGAAGCCGGCGCCCCATTCGGTTTTCTTGAGCAGGGCGAGGCCCGCCTGCCGTGTTTGCGCGCCGGCGACAGAGCTGACGCCGCTGTCCGGGCGGACCCGCCATGCGAACTCGGCGGCGGCGGCGGCGCGCTCGAGCAGCGCGGCCTCGTGCGCGGCCGCCAACCGCAAAAGCTCGCGATTATGGGTCAGCGCGCCCTGCACCGCGCTCTCGAGGGTGAACGACCGCGGCGGTTCGGCGCCGAGGGCGGAAACCGCGCCCAACAGCGCGGCGGTTTTCCAAGCCTTGGAAAAAAATCGGCGAAATTTTCCAAGCCTTGGAAAAATCGGCGAAAAATTTTCCAAGCCCTGGAAAACAGCGCGATTCGAATGGCCGGCGCGCGCGATCATGTCGTCTTCCGCGACTATAATCCCGCGCGCGTTCGGCGAACAGCGGGCATTCGCGGGGGATCGAATCGTTGCTCTAATGCTGGTGATTTCGCCATATCGGGCTATATTGGGGCGGCGTCTGCGGATGATCGAACGGACGGGTGTATGCGGCGTCGCACGATTCTTTGGATGGCGATGGGTTTGTTGTGCGTTCGCGGCGTCGTCGCCGAGGGCGGGGATGGAAAAGCCGCCGCCGGCGCCGCGGGCTTGCCGGCGTTCGCGCCTCGCATTCTCTTTGCGCGTCAACTGCCGCCGGACGCGATTGTGGAAGGGATCCTCACGAAATCGGACGGCGCGCTCTATTTGTACCGGAACCCGACGCGGTTGGAACGGTGGGAGCGCTCTATCTCCGAAAAGCTGAATATTTCGCGGCCGGGCGGCCGGAACGATGCGCCGGCGGGGCACTTGTGGAATTGGGAGGCGCAACAGCGTGCGCGCCAAATGCTGTGGATCCTTATCGCGATCGGATCGGCGGCGCTGATGGCGGTTTGGATGATCGCGCGGGGGATTCGACGCCTCCTCGAAGGCCGGAGGCGTTCGGGGACCGCATTTGTGCGAACGCGCGCGTACAGCCCCGCGGGCGCCGCGATGGTGTATCGGGCTCCGATGGCGCGACCGGCGCCGCCGCCGCCGGCGGGCGCCGCGACGCCGGAAAACGGGGAGCGGAGAGCCGATCTGACGGGATCGCTTTCGAATATCGGTTTGGATGCGGTGCTTCAGGTGCTGGCCGGCATTGGAAAGACGGGCGTCCTGGTGATCCGAGACAAGGAAGAGCGCGTGCGCGGAAAAATCAGCTTGAAGGACGGGCGGCTGATGGAAGTTTCCGTGGGTGACGAGCGAGGCGTTTCCGCCATGGTCCGGATTCTCTCGATGGATGCCGGCTTCTTTCATTTGCGGGATTTGACTTCCATCGAGCGTTGGCGGCTGCGTTTTCATGAAGCGACCGATCTCATGGCGCTCTTGCTGGATGCGCACCGAGCGCTGGACGAGAATGCCGCCGGCGCCGCATCCGAGTGACCGCGGCGAGGCGGCCGCGATAAACGCCCCGTAACTTCCAGGACGGCTGTTTCCACCTGCTCAACCACCGACATTTTTATTGCAATTCGCACAACGTGATGATTACTACTGATATAAGAATTTCCGGATGGACAGCCGTCGTTCAGCTTTTCGGTGTTTTCGGCGCCGCCGGTTGATCGCAAGGGCGCTGGGTATGGCGGGGGTCATTTGCGCGCGGGCTGAGTGCCTGGCCCAGGCGTCACGTCCCGCGGCGGCTTCGGCCCCCGCCGCAACAGAGCTACGCGTGGCCACCGCCGACCAATTGCCCCCCGACGCGGTGATTGAAGGCGTCGCCATACGCGGTCGGGAAACGGTGTATCTCTATCGTAGTCCGACACGCGTGGAGAATTGGGAGCGCACCGTCACCCGCAAGCTCGGTCTTCCGCTGGGAGGGGGCAGGGACAACGCGCCGCCGGGCTATTTGTGGAACGTGGAGGCGCAAGAACGGGCGCAAAAGATGCTGTGGATCGCGGTCGGCGGCGCGGCGGGGCTATTGCTCGCGATTATCGTCGCGGCATGGCTCGTCGGGCGGCTCGTTCGGAGCGCGCGCGCGCGCCGAATCGCGCGCTCGGAACCGAAGGCCGCCGATCCTCCGCCGCTGTTGCGGCCATCTTCCCCGGTGATTTCCGGCAGCCCCCGCGGATTTGCAAACGCGGCTTCAATGTCGAGCGATCCGCTGGACACTAAACTAAAAGGATCGCTTTCGCACATCGGTTTGGAAGCGGTGCTGCAAGTGCTGGCCGGCGTGGGGAAGACGGGCGTTTTGGTGGTCAGCGATGCCAAAGGCCGCACGGTCGGGCGAATCAGTCTGAAAGAGGGGCAGTTGCTCGAAATTACCGCCGGCAAAGAGCAAGGCGTTGCGGCCCTGGCTAAAATTTTGAGCCTGGAAAGCGGCGACTTTCGCCTGCGCGATTTGACCTCGATGGAACGCTGGCGGCTTCGGGGGCGCGAAAAGACCGATCTGATTGGACTGTTGCTCGACGCCCACCGCATTATGGATGAACGCGCCGCCGCGGTTGAAACTCCTTGAGATCGCGCGCTGGCCGCGGGACGAGAAGGCCCGGTTCGCGGACTGGCGCGGGGATGGGCCAGCCGGATGGCCGGCGCGGCGGCGCACAAGCGCCGTCCGGAAGGCGCCGTCAGCGCGGCGCGGTCTCGATATCCAACTCGTACACGACATCCTCTGACTCCCAGCGCCGGCGGCGCGCGTCCGTTCCCGATCCGCCGGCGGGCAATGTGGCCGATCCGCCGGAATCTTTCAGGTCCTTGCCGACGGAATAGATCGCGCCGGCGGACGCGGAGTAGCGGAATTCCTGGCCATCGAACGGGTCGGCCGGAACGGCGGGCAGGAAGTCGGGAACCAGCTCTTGCAGACGGTCGGGAAGCCGCCCGTGCGAGCGGCGGAAACTCTGCGCGGCCAGGAGAATCCGGGTCGCCGCCAGGTCGCATTCAATCCGGCATTTCTTTTCGAGCAGCGAATCGAGAGAGGGAACCAGCATCGCGCACAGGATTTTCCCGACGCTGTTCGGCTGCAGGAAGCGTTTCCACCGGCCGGCCCGGAGTCCCAGCGCGGTCTCGATGTCCCGCCGCTTCATTTCCGCAAAACACAACGGCGCATCGGCGATCGCGCCGCGATAGAGATCGGCCATCAGGCGCTTCGTGCGGTTCGGTTGAAAGGCATAACGCGGGAGCCGCCATTCCGCCGCGCGCGGCGGAGCTCCACCCGTCCCGCCCAAGGTTGTCAGGTCTTTGACTTTCAACGTGCCGTCCCGGATGCGGTCAATGGTGTTGGCGGCGAGCCGGTACTCCACCTTGATCGCGCGGGCGAGACCGGCGTCGAACGGCCCGATCTCGCCCAGAGCGGCGGCCAGGCGCCGCCGATCCTCGTCCGGCATCGCGTCGTCGCGCGCCAGATCCCGCGCCTGTTCCAGACCCGAATCCAGCAGCGCGACGCCGATCAGATAATGAATCAGACCTTCCGCATCCGACTGCACGCGATCGCCGAATCGGAGGAGGACGATGCACGTCTCCGTCGCATCCGCGTAACGCCCTGCGAGGCGATTCCGGCGAATTTTCGCCGCGGAAACTTTTCCCAGATGCAACCAGGGCGAGAGGTGAGGCAACCGCGTATTGAAATCGGCGATTTCGGGGGTCAGACAGCGCCGCCGCCGAACCCCTTCGACGAGGGATTGCAAGGCCCCCTCATTTTTCGCGACGATCTCGGCGAGCGCCTCGAGATCGGCGGGCTTGCCGGCCAGAAAGTCCGTGATGACGGAAGGATCGTCCGGCCAATAACGCGCGTTGGCCGCCGCTAGAAAATACGTGTAGGCGTTATCTTCCGGCGCGATTTCCGGCCGCTCGACCGCCAGATCGGAGGCGTCGGGCAGGGGGATGTCGCGCGAAGCAACGGCGATGGCCGCGCCGATCGCCGCGATGGCGATGAGCAGAAATATTCCCGCCACGATCCAGCCTTTGCTCATCGCGCTGTCCTTTTGGCGTTTGCGCCGCCCTTCGCCTTTTGAATTTGCCCAACGGCAGGCCTATTCCGACCAGACGCACTGTATCACACTTCGCGAAGTGTGATACAGTCGAAAAAGAGCCGAAATTCGTATTCGACGGAAAGGCAGGCCTCGGTCGCCGGCCGGGACGGGGCGCGCTGCAGCCCAAAGGCCCGGCGGCAGAGCGCCGGAGCTATAGCGCCGACGCTCCGACCTCCGACTTTGCGGCTCGAGCAAGCTCGAGCCCTACGATCTATCGCGCCACCCTCCGTTTTATTCACCAGGGATTTCGCCGCAAAAAAGCGCAAAAATCAGCGCCCATTCGTGAACATTCGTGGTCCGTCCTTCTCCGCGCCCTCTGCGCCTCCGCGGTGAGTTCCCCCTGCTCTTCCGCCCCACCGGTATACCGGCCCCCCGACTTCCGACGTACGGCTCGAGCAAGCTCGAGCCTTACGGGCGCGCGTTGGAAGGCGCTCGGCGTGTACGAGCAAGTTCTACGTCCCTCCCGCGCTTGTCCGGCGGCGCGGCGGGCCGCCGCGCCCTACCGTTTTTCTCCGCGCTCTCCGCGTCTCCGCGGTGAATCCTTCCCGCTCTCCGCTCCTCGCCCGCGCCGCCTCTAGCCAAACGGCCGGATTCGGCTAGAATTACACCCGAAACGAAAGGACGCTCGATATGCCGATCTACGAATATGTGTGCGAGGAATGCGGGCGGGTGTCGAGCTTCCTGGTGCGAAACGTGGGCGCGCACCAGACGCCGAAATGCCCGCACTGCGGCGCCACAAAAATGCGGCGCGCCATCTCCCGCTTCGCCGCCGTCGGCGTCGCCCGCAAGAGCAAGGGCGAGAAGAGCGGCGCCGGCGACCTCGGCGCGGAGCGCGCCTCTGAACTTGCCGATACCCGCGATTCGATCCCGCCGGACGACAGCGGCCCGGCCGCCGGAGAGCCGGAGCCGGACCTCTCCGAGTTGGATTCCTTGTTGGAGCACGTGGATGAGAATGATCCGCGCTCCATGGGCCGGGCCATGCGGAAACTGGCCGAAACCACGGGCGAACCGCTCGACGAAGAGATGGATGAGGTGGTCCGCCGATTGGAAGGCGGAGAAGACCCGGACAAAATCGAAGAAAAGATGGGCGGCGGGCCCATGGATGAAGGCGGCGGCGGAGACGAGCTCTATGACGGCTGATCGCTCAACTCCCCCCGCCGAGGGCCGCTGCCCGGCCTGCGGGCGCGAAGTCCTGCTGATTCGCCGGCCGGTATATGAGGGCTTTCGCAAGACCGGCGAATCGCTCGTCTGTTCCGCCTGCGGCCACGTCTTTGGGGCGGACGAACAGCCCGAAGCGACAGGGCCGGTTCGCCCGAAAGTCTTCGCCGATACCGATCGTTCCCGCGACCCGGATCCGTTCGCCCGGGATGAACGGGGCCGGCTTTGTCGGTATTGCCGGCATTACACGGTGAATCCGTTTCGGCAATGGTGCGGGCTGCACCGGCGGGAGGTCGAGGCGACAGACCAATGTCCCCAGTTCGAGGCTCGACCGCTGAAGGCCCTTTCTCCTTCGGATGCGGGCGAAAAAAAACCGCCGCCCTTTTGAGGGGGCGGCGGTTTCAAGCCGCTATCAATTGGAAGCGAAACGGCTTAGTAATTATTGCGCCGGGGACCCCGGTCTCCGCCGCGATCGCGATAGCCGCCGCCGCCACCGCCGCCGCCACCGAAATCACGACGAGGAGGGCGATCCTCGCGCGGACGCGCCTCGTTGACCTTGATGGCCCGGCCCTTCAGTTCGCTGTCGTTCAACGCCTGCACGGCGCGCTGGCCTTCCTCGGCGTTCGGCATTTCCACAAAGCCGAAGCCCCGGGACTTCCCGGTGAACTTGTCAATGATCACGCTGGCGGACGAGACCTGGCCATACGCTTCAAACGCGGCCCGAAGATCCTCGTCGGTGGCCTGATACGACAGATTGCCGACAAATATATTCATTTCCTACCGTTCCGTTTCCTGTCCTAGGTCGCCTAACTCGCTCACTCATCTTCTCACCTTCGGACTCGCGACCCCTGCCCGCCGGTGACCAATGTCGCGCTTTATATCAGCGCGGGGGATGAAAGCGCAAGCGAAAAAAGAAAAAAATCCGCATCCCCTCCCGCGCGGCGGGCCCGCTTAAGGACGAAACCCCGCGCCGGGCGGCGAACCGACCGCGAAAACCGCCGGCCGCGGCGGAACTACGGCTCGCCGTAGCTGACGCGCCGATAGAAACCGCCGCCCGAAAATTCGGGAGATCCGAAATTTGTGATCGAAAGCGAGGAGTGTTCCGTCCATGCCGGCAGCGGAGGCGCGATGGCGATGCGCTCGGCTTCCGGATGGAGACGATAAGGCGCGGCCGGCGCCGGGGCGAATCCGCCGAACGAAACCGCCGCCCTTTCCGCGGGCGCGCCGACGGGGGCGGTGGAAGACGGTTCGGCCAGGAACTGGAAGGTGACCATGCCGATAAAAATCGCGGCCAAGCCGAACCGCGCGATCGGCGCGGCCAGCGTGGGGAACCACTCGGCCCAGCGGGCGCCGCGCGCGTCGCGCTCCGCGGCGAGGGCCTCCCGCACCCGCGCGCTCAGGCGGGTCTCCAAATACGGACTCGGCTGTTCATGCCGTTTCCACGCCAGCAGCCGAACCAGCCGCTCGTCTCGTTCCAGCCAAGCGCGACAGGCCTCGCACTCCGCGAAATGCCGATCCACGGACGCCGGCCGCTCCGCCCGGTTTTCCGAAAGGGCCCACATTCGCGCTCTACGGCATTTCATCGAATGAACTCCGATAACAAACTCTGCAACAACTGGCGCGCGTAAAACAACCGCGAGCGCACCGTGCCTTCCGAACAACCCATGATCCGAGCGATCTCGTCGTGGGGAATGCCCTGAATATCGTGGAGCACCACCACGGTTCTGTGCTTTTCAGACAGCGACTGCAAGGCTTCGTTCAATTTTCGCTGGAGCTCCGAAACCTGCGCGTCGCGATCCGGCGAACGGCGCGTGACCATTTCGCGGAAGGCGGGATCGAGCGCGGCGGCGGGGGCCAGATCGTCGAGGCTCAAGGCCGCCCGGCGGCGCCGCTGCTTGATGTGATTGAGGGCGGTGTTGACGGCAATCCGGTACATCCACGAGGAGAAGGCCGCCGCGCCGCGAAAGTGCGGCAGCGCGCGGTAGGCCCGCAAAAAGGCCGCCTGAGTCACGTCTTCGGCGTCCTCCCGATGGCCCAGCATGTGGTAAACGAGCGCGTAAATCCGCCCATGATGCCGGCGCACCAGATCGTCGAACGCCGCCACGTCGCCCTGGCGCGCGCGTTCGACCAGCCGGGCGTCCTCGCCCGCTGTCTCCGCCGCCTGTGCGTGTGCGCGTTCGTCCGTCACAAGAAACCGTTCGGCCTCCCGCCGCCGCCTTGCCCGCCCGACTGGGCGCCGCCGCGCATTTTATATGCGCTCGCCCCGCTCGTGAATCCCGAAATTCCGACGCGCGCGGGGCCGCCGCGGGCCGGTTTCTTGACAACGCCGCTCGACGGCGCGTTATTATCGGCGCATTGAAAGAAAGGATCGCCATGACTTCCAAGATAGACCCCGCCGCCGCGCTGGCGGCCGTTCGGGAACGACATCCGCTGGTTCACAACATCACCAATTATGTGGTGATGAATGTCACGGCGAACGCATTGCTGGCCGTCGGCGCCGCGCCGGTGATGGCGCACGCCGCCGAAGAGGTCGAGGAAATGGTCGGCATCGCCGGCGCGCTCGTGCTCAACATCGGCACGCTCTCTCCGCCCTGGATCGAGGCGATGTTCCGCGCCGGGCGGGCGGCGCGCGCCCGCGGCGTTCCCATCGTGCTCGATCCGGTCGGCGCGGGCGCGACGCGGTTGCGCACCGAGACGGCGCGGCGGCTGCTGGAGGAACTCCGCCCCACGATCGTCCGCGGCAACGCCTCGGAGATTCTCGCGCTGACGGGCGGCGACTTTCGGGCGCGGGGCGTGGATTCCGCCCATCCGGTCGAGATGGCGCGCGCCGCCGCCGCGGAAATCGCCCGGCGGCTGGGCGTCACGGTCGCGGTCACCGGCGCCGTGGATTACGTCACGGACGGCCGCCGCGCCGCGCGCGTCGCCAACGGGCATCCGCTGATGGGCCGGATCACCGGTTCCGGCTGCACGGCCAGCGCCCTCACCGGCGCCTTCGCCGCGGCGGCGGAGGATGCCTTCGCGGCGGCGACCGTCGCGCTGATCGTTTTCGGCGTCTGCGGCGAGCGCGCCGCCGCCGGCGCGCCGGGGCCGGGCGCCTTTCAGACGCGCTTGCTGGACGAGCTCGCGGGGGTAACCCCCGCCGAAGTCGCGGCGGCGGCGCGGTGCGAGGTGGAAGCGCTGTGAGCGGAGCGGCGCCGGATGTCCGGCTCTATCTGGTGACCGACGACGCGCTGTCGCGCGGGCCGGTCGAAGAGGTCGTCGCCGCGGCGGTCGCGGGCGGTGTGACGCTCGTGCAACTGCGGATCAAAGACGCGGAGAGCCGCAGGTATTATGAGCGCGCCATGGCGCTCCGAAAGCGGCTGGAACCGCTCGGCGTCCCGCTGATCGTCAACGACCGGCTCGATATCGCGCTGGCGGCGCGCGCGGCGGGCGCGCACCTCGGGCAAGGCGACTTGCCGTGCGCGGAAGCGCGGCGCATCGCGGGTCCGGACTTCATTTTGGGCGTCTCGGTCGGCTCCCCGGAAGAGGCGCGGCGCGCGGAGCGGGACGGCGCGACCTACGTGGCCGCCAGCCCCGTCTTCGCGACGCCGACCAAGACGGACGCGCCGCCGCCGGTCGGTCTGGCGGGGGTGGCCGCGATTCGGTCGGCGACGCGCCTGCCGCTGGTGGCGATCGGCGGCCTGCACGCCGGAAACGCGGCGGAGGTCCTCCGCGCAGGCGCCGACGGCGTGGCGGTCGTCTCGGCTATTATGGCGGCGTCCGATCCCGCCGCCGCCGCACGCGCGCTGCGCGCGGCGATCGCGGCGGGCGGAGCGCGTAATCTTGGGACGGCGTAATCTCCGTCCCTCGGGCGCGCCCTGTGGGGAAGTGGTCGCGGGATTTGGGGTCGCATCTAAATATATGATTCCGCTGAAAAACCCCTGAAATTCTGTAATGTTGAAATCCGAAGACGTCCGACGCTGGCGAAAAATGCAAATGAGGCCGGCAAGGCCCGGCGCAACGATACATCGGTCGCCCGAGGCGTATGCTTCATGGGTAAAG
>CALGXT010000162.1 GCA_937935255.1 uncultured bacterium
GCCGCCCGCCGCCCCGATGCGGGCGGAAGCGGCGCCGCTCAAAGTCCCCGAACTCCCGCCCGCTCCGCGCTTCGAACCGCGCATCGAACGTCTGGAAACCGAACGGTTTCGCGTGCCCGACGAGATCGCCGCGCTGCCGCGCCGCTTGGATACCGCGGTCGAGCGCATCCCGACGGCGCCCGATATCACCGCCGCGACCTTGCTGCCGGCCATCCCCGCCCCCGCCGTGCCGCCGCCGTCGGCCGGCGCGTCGCCCGCGCCCCCGGGCGTCGGAGTCCCCGGCGGGTCCGGCGCGTGGACGGGCGCGCTGGATGACGCGGCGTGGACCCGTGAAATCGAGCGGCGGCTGCGCGGGGAGTCCTCCACGGCGTTCGCGCCGGCGCGCCCGATCGAGGACCAGTTGCGCTTGCGTTTGAGCGCGTGGAAGATGCCCTCGGACGGCGCCCACCGCTATTACGAAATCCGCATCGAGCGGAATTCGTCCGAGCGTTTGCCCGTGCTGCCGCGCGATGTGCTCCTCGTGCAGGATGCCTCCGAGAGCATGACGCAGCCCATCCTCGAGCAGTGCAAAGCGGGCATGCAGGCGTTCGTCCGCGCCCTCGGCGCCGGGGACCGCTTCGACGTATTGAGTTTCGCCGATTATCGGGAGCGCTGCTTCGGTGAATTCGTCCCGGCGACGGCGATGAACCGCGCCCGGGCGGGCGCGTTCATCGAGCGGCTGCAATCGCGGGGAAAGACCGACATTCTCTCGTTTCTGGAGCAGGTCGCCGCGCATACGCCCGAGCCGAATCGCGCGTTCATCGCGGTGCTCGTCACCGACGGCATACCTACGCTGGGCCTGGTGGACAATTTCGAAATCATCGGGCGCTTCAGCGATCGTAATCCGCCGGGAAATTCGGTCTTCGTGTTCGGCGCGGGCAATCGGGTGAACCGGTTTTTGACCGATATGCTCAGCCACAATAATCGCGGCGACGCGCGCGCGGTGGAGCTTCGAATGCGCATCCCCGCCGCGCTCGAGGAACTCGCGCGGGAGCTGGCGCGACCCGTGGTGACCGAGCTGAATGTGCGATTCACCGGCGCCGCGGGCCGCGAAGCATTCCCGCGGACGCTGACCAATCTGTATTTGGACCGTCCCCTCGTGCTTTACGTCCGTATGCCCGATCCCGCGCCGCCCGCGGCGATTCATATCCGCGGACGCGGATTGGGCGAGGACCTCGATATGGTGTTCCCCCTGGAGTGGGAGGCCGCCGAACCGGGAACCCCCGCGATCGTCGAACAGTGGGCGTGGCAGCGCATCCTCTCGCTCATTTCGACGCACGTCCGTTCGCGCGATCCCGCGCTCTTGGAAGAGTTGCAGCGGGTCGGACGGGCCTATGGTATCCGAATTCCGTACGCCGAGGAGCTGGGCCTCCGTAATCCGGGGCGTTCGCGATAAACTTTTGGGCGCCGGCGCGACGGCTTTCGTCCGGCTGACGGGAGATTCAACCCGATGCGAAAGCGAATCTATCTTTGCGGTCCGATCATGGATGAAGTGGACGGCCACGCCCGAGCTTGGCGGGAGCAGGCGAAGCGCAACCTCGGCCGCGAATTTTTGCTCCTCGATCCGATGCGGCGCAATTTCAAGGATCGCGAAGTGGATAGCGCCAACGAGATCGTGGAATTTGACCTCCAGGACGTCCGGGACGCGGACATCCTGCTGGTCAATTACAGCAAGCCCTCGATCGGCACGGCGATGGAGGTCTTCTACGCCTCGCAGGTGTTGAACAAATTCGTCATCGCGTTTTCGCCTTTTTCCTTCAAAGACTGCAACCCCTGGATGGTGAAGTACTGCACGAAGATTCTGCCCTCGCTGGAAACCGCCATCGCCTACATCCGGGAACATTTCATCGTGCAGGATCACGGCGAACCGTGAGGCGCGACGACGTTTCCAAGGCTTGGAAAACCGAGCGGCTATTTTTTCCAAGGCTTGGAAAACCGGCGCTGATGGGGACAGACACCGAATCGCATGTCGTTGCGGCGGCGCAATCTCATTCTCTGTCCCTTATGCCGGGGCGCAAGGCAGGGCGCAAGGGACAGAGAATTGGTTCTCGTTCCTCTTCAAAAAATTGACCACTGAATATCAACAACTTACGGATTCGTCTCTGTCCCCAGCGGCCGTTCCGCACACGGTTCCGGATGCCGCCGCTCTCCGCGCTCTCGGCGTTTCCGCGGTGCGTTTTCATTCTCTGTCCCTTGAGCTCATTCTCTGTCCCTTGAGCTTTGAGCTCATTCTCTGTCCCTTGAGCTTACCGCGCGGCGAAATTCCGCAGCGCGGACTGGCGCGAATGCGAGCGATGGGGTACAACAAACGCATGCATCCGGTATCTAGGGGCTGGGCGGCGGGCGCGCTGCTGGCGGCGGCCATGACGGTTTCGGCGGCGGAGTCCGTTCCGCTCGACGGTATAGCCGCCTATGTGAACGACCGCGCGATTCTCATCGGCGACATCGTCGCGATGCTGGCGCCGGTGGAACGACAGTTGCGCCAATCCTATCGCGGCGAGGAACTGGAGCGCCGGGTCGCCCAGGCTTGGCGCGAGGCGCTGAACCGGGCCGTGGAACGCGCATTGATTCTGGAGGAGTTTCAGCGGCGCGGAGCGGAAGTGCCCGATCGCGCCGTCGAGGAGGAGGCGGCCGCCATCGTGTCCGAGCGGTTCAACGGCAACCGGGCTGCGTTTCTCGATGCGTTGGCGGAGGAGCGCCTCTCGCTGGACGACTACCGTCAAATGACGCGAGAATCCCTCGCGATCCTTTTGTTGCGGCGGCAGGAAGTGGACGCGCGTGTGCGGATCGGTCCGAGAGAAGCCTTGGATTACTACGAGCGCAATCTGGATCGGTACCGCACGCCCGAATTGCTGCGCGCGCGGTTGATCGTGGTGCGCGCCGGAGCCACGGAGGAGGAGCGCGCGGTGAAACGGCGCGAGGCGGAACGGTTGCGGGCGGCCGCCGCCGGCGAGGATTTCGGCGCTCTCGCCAAAGCGCATTCGGAAGGCGCCCGCGCAGCGGAGGGCGGCGATACCGGTTGGATTCCGCCGACGGCGTTGCGCCGGGAGATCGCCGAAGCGGCAATGCGGCTCGCGCCGGGCGAAATCAGCGAAATCCTGGAGACGCCGGAGGATTTCTTCATCGTTTATTTGGAGGGTCGCCGCAAAGCGAGCGTGCGTCCCTTCGCCGAGGTTCGCGAGGAAATCGAGCGCGCATTGCGCCGCGCCGAAGAGCAGCGGCTGCACGAGCGGTGGATCGCCCAGCTGCGCGAGCGGCATTTCGTGCGCATTCTCCAGCCGGAAGTCCCGGAGTAAGGCGGTTATGGCTTCGCGTCATTCCGCGCCGGTCGGCGTGACCATCGGGGATTTCAACGGCATTGGGCCCGAGGTCGCGCTCAAGGCGATCGGCGGGCGCGCGCGCCCGCGCGGCGTACGATTCGCCCTCATCGGTCCGGCCGATATGTGGCAAGCGCACTGCCGCCGATTCGGATTCCCAATGCCGCCCCTCTGGCGGCCGGGCGCGCCATTTCCCGACGCGCCGGCGGCGTGTTGGGATGTCGCCGGAGAATCCGGCATGAAATGGACGCCCGGCCGCGTCATGCCGGCCGCGTCGCGCGTCGCGGTCGCAGCGCTTCGCGCGGCGGTGGCTGCGGCCATGGAAGGTCGGCTGTCGGCCGTTGTGACCGCGCCGATCTGCAAAGAAGGTCTCGCGCGCGCCGGTCTCGACGCGCCCGGCCACACGGAGCTTCTCGCGGAATGGACCGGCGCGCGACGTTTCGCCATGCTGCTGATGGGCGGACCGCTGCGTGTGGCGCTGGTCACCCGCCATCTTCCGCTTCGGCGCGTGGCGGAGGCCGTCACGCGGGCTGCCGTGCGCGAGGCCATAGAAATCTCCGCCGAGGCGCTGCCCTGGCTCGGTTGCCCCCGCGCGCGGATCGCGGTGTGCGGGCTCAATCCGCACGCGGGCGACGGCGGCGCTCTGGGCGACGAGGAAATTACGGCGCTCAAGCCCGAAATCCGCGCCGCCCGGCGGCGCGGTCTCGCGGTCGAAGGGCCAATCCCCGCGGATGTAGTTTTTCATCGCGCCGTGCGCGGAGAATTCGACCTCGTTGTGGCGATGTATCACGACCAGGGCCTCGCGCCGCTCAAAACGATCGCTTTCGAGACGGGCGTCAATGTCACGCTCGGCTTGCCCATCGTCCGCGTATCGCCCGATCACGGCACGGCGTTCGATATCGCCGGACGGGGCGTCGCCGATCCGCGCAGTTTCGAGGCGGCGCTGCGTTGCGCGGCGGCGCTGGCTCGCCGCCGCAATCCTTGGCGAAAACCGTGAAGCTGAACAGTCCACGCGACGTGCGCGCCCTCCTGGCGTCGCGCGGCATCCGGCCCTCCAAGGCGCTGGGGCAGAACTTCCTCGTGGACGGCAATCTCCTGGCCTGGATCGCGGATCATGCCGAAGTGGGACCGGACGACACCGTGCTCGAGATCGGTCCGGGCCTGGGCGGGCTGACCGAGGCGCTGGCCGCGCGCGCGCGGCGGGTCGTGGCGATCGAAAAGGATGCGCGCCTCTTCGACCTGCTTTCCGAGCGGGCCGCCGCCTGGCCGAATGTGGAACCGATATTGGCGGACGGTCTGGAGGCGGATTTCAACGCGCTGCTCGGCGAACGCCGATGGAAAGTGGTGTCCAACCTGCCATATTCGGTCGGCACCCGCATTCTGGTGCGGCTGCTCGAGGCCGAGCCGCCGGCGGAGCGCATCACGGTGACGCTGCAATCGGATGTCGCCGAACGCTTGACGGCGGAGCCCGGCGGGGCCGCCTACGGGCTTCTGGCCATTTGGACGAGGCGCTTGTACCAGGCGAAAATTTTGCGTTTGCTGCCGCCATCCGTGTTCTATCCCCCGCCCGCGATCGTTTCCGCCGTGGTGGATTTGCGCCGCCGTCCCGCGCCGTTATGCGCCCCCCGAAACCTCCCGCATTTTCGCGAACTGACGCGCCGGGCGTTCATGGCGCGCCGAAAGCAAATCCGCCGAATTCTGCTCGATTCGCCGCCGGAATTGAAAACGGGCGCGGACGGCGATGTTGAAGCCGCGCTGCGAAAGATCGGCGTCGCGCCGGAGGCCCGTTCGGAAACCTTGACGATCGAAGCCTGGGGGGCGCTGTCCGACGCGCTCGCGGCGCCGACGACGGGAGAGGAGCGATGAAATTGACGTTTCTGGGCACCGGCACTTCGCAAGGGATTCCGGTGATCGGCTGCGATTGCGCCGTCTGCAAATCGCCGGATCCGCGCGACCATCGCATGCGCAGCAGCATTCACGTCGAACACGAAGGCTTCCATATTCAGGTGGATACGCCGCCGGAATTCCGCCTGCAGGCGTTGGCCGCCGAAGTGCCGCGCGTGGACGCGGTCCTGATCACCCACACCCACGCCGATCACATTTTCGGAATGGACGATCTGCGGCAGTTCAATGCGCTGCAGGGCGGCCCGATTCCCGTCTTCGGCGCCGTCGCCGACCTGCGGCATTTGCGAACGGTATTCGACTACATGTT
>CALGXT010000163.1 GCA_937935255.1 uncultured bacterium
ACACTTCGCGAAGTGTGATACACCGCCGATGGCGGCGCTGTCGAGGGGTCGGCCTGTGGAAGGGCATGAAAAGCGGGGCCGGAAACGGACTATCTTCCCGCGAATACCGGTGGAGTTACCGGCGTCGGGCGACGCGCCCGAAACCCTGACATTGGGTGCAAAGCAGCACGCCCTGTCCGCCGCACGCCGGGCAGGGCTGGCCGCGGTTCTGGCCCGTGCCGGCGCAGCGCGCGCAGCCGATGAAGCCCGCGCCGCCGCAGCGGTTGCATTCCGGCGCCTCGCCCGCGCCGCGGCACGCCGCGCAAAGCGTTTCACCGCGGCCTTCGCAGCGATCGCATTCCAAGTGCCCTTTGCCCCCGCACGTTCGGCATTGGATTTTGCCGGCCCCGCCGCAGGTCTCGCAGCGGCGGATCGTCGCAGTCATGCCGGATGCCGCCGCACGCGACCGCCCTGTGCCGCCGCAGTCCGGACAGAGTTCAACGCCATGCAGACAATTGCGGTTCGCGCAGCGAATGCGGCCGGCGCCTTCGCATTTCGAACAGCCCAAAGCGCCGAAACCGAGACAGGCGGCGCAAGGAACGCCAAAGGCCTTGCGCAGCGCGGCGGTCGCGCGCACATCGAGTTTTTCGGCGACGCCGCGGGGCAGCCAGATGCCGGAGCTCTCGACGCGGCCCCGTCGGAGTTGCTCGACCGCGTACGCCCGCTTCGCTGCCGCTTCGTCGCGCGAGAGTTCATCCAATAATGGACGCGCCCGCCAGCGTCCGCTACCGCCGCACGATTCACAGGCCAGCGACGGCAATTCCTGCGTTTTGACCTCGCCTTTGAGCGTGACAATATAAATGCGACGCCGTCCGGTACCCTCGCAGACGGAACAGGGGCGCTGGACGACAAACATCGCGCGGCGGAGTTCGAGGGCCAGCGCGGAGGCGGCGGCCAGTTCCTTGGCGCCGGCCTCACCGCGCAGCGCGGCCATCGCCGAGGTATTGCGCGCCGCGAACAACGCGCCCCAGGGAACGCCTCGTTCGGCCAGTTGCCGCGCCCAACGCAAATCGTTTGCGAGGGCTTCCGCGGCGATGACCCCGTTCGCCGCCATCGGATCGGTTTCGGGCGGCGCCGGGGGTGTTGGTGTTTCCTTCGGGGCCGGCGCATCCGTCTCCGGCAACGGCGGCAGCGCGGCGCCGCAGTGCAGACATAGCGGGCCGTCGTGCAGGGCCTCGTGCCCGCACACGGCGCAAATGCGCGCGGGCGCGGCGCCGACGCCGCGGGCCAGCCAACCGCCCGCTCCGGCCGCCGCCAGCCACAGGAATCGTCTTCGATCCATCATCGAGTGCATAACGCGCCGGGGGGTCGCTTTAGCGTTGTCGCCGCCCGTTTTGTGCAATAACGTAATTCTTCGGCACGTTGTTAGCAAGGCATGAACGGACGGCGTCAACGGCGGCGGGAACATCGCAGCGGCCAAGCGATGGCCGAGTTCATCGTGGTGGCCGCCTCGATGTTGCTGCTGATGATCATGACGGCCTTGTTCCTGTATTATTTTAGGGAATACGGCGGCCGCGTGCTGAATCTCGTGGCGTCCGAATTCCCGTGAAGCAAAGCGGCTCCGGCGCGCGCTGGGGCGCGAGCGGCACGGCCGAACGGGATAGGAGAACGAACATGAAGAGCAAACGCAATCGGAAGAGCGGTCAGGCGATGACCGAATACATCATCATCGTCGTTATCGTCGCGTTGGCGGCGATCGCCATCTTCTCGATCTTCAGCGATACGCTGCGCGGGAAAGTCGGCGGCGCTGTGGTCGAGTTGGGCGGTGACACCGCGGCGAAGGACGCGGCGTTGAGCACCGGCTCCAAAGAATACCTCCAGAACCTGGACAAAGAAGGCGCCGGGCAATAAAACGCCCCGGCTTCCGGCCGGTCGGGGCGCGATCCGCCCCGACCCGGTCGGGGAGGGCCGACCATGCCGGATCGCCGTTCCACCCGCGCCGGTCAGTCGCTGATCGAGTCGTGCTTCGCGATTGTCGTGATCAGCCTGATCTTTTTCGGGCTGCTTCAGCTTTCTCAACTGATCGCGGGCAAGGCCGTGTTGACGTATGCCGCCGCGGCGGGCGCGCGGGCGAAAGCGGTCGGATTCAACGATTTCATGGTGCACAAGGTCGTCCGCGTGGCGGCCATTCCCACGGCCGGCGCGCTGTTGAATCCCGCGCCGCAGCGCGGCGGCGGCGCGGCGGATTTCTGGCGGGACGCCACGCCGGATCGCGCCTTCCGCGCCGCGCTGCATGCGGGCACGCCGTACTCGCCGCAATATGCGATCGAGCGTTCCCGCATACCGCTCTTTCTCGGCACGCGCTGGTGGAACGAGATGGACGCCGTGCTCGAGTATGAGCGCTGGCCCGATCTTCATTGGAACGAGTCTTTCGCGGGCGACTATCTGGTGCGGATTCGCGCCGGTCAGAACGTCCCGCTGGTCTTCCCCTTCGCGCCCGCCTTTTATGCGGCGGACCGCGTCTATTTGCGCAGCGGAGACCCCAACGAGCGCCACTACGTGACGCGCGAGGCCCACGCCGGATTATACCTGGAATGAACGCCTTTCGCTCCAGCGCCCGCCGACGGCGGAGCGGTCAGACGATGATCTTCCTGATCGTCGCGCTGGTGGCGCTGGCGTTCGTCGTGCTGTGGAATTTCGATCTCCACAAAATTCTTTTCGTCAAACTGCGCAGCCAAAACGCGGGCGACGCGGCGGCGCTGGCGGCGGCCCGATGGCAGGGCGTCACCTTGAACCTCATCGGCCGTCTGAATGTGCTTCAGGCGGTAGCGGTGATGGATACGCTCACCCGCGGGGACGGCGATTACAGCGAATCCCGACTGATTTCGGAGTTGCAGGCGCGGCTGTGCTTCGTCGGCCCGGTGGTCGGGCTTTCCGCCGCGCAGCAGGCGGCGAAGAACAACGGCGCGTTCGTCAATTCCTCGTTCACCGCCGCGCTCAATTCCCACGCCGCCGCCGTCGCCACGACCTATCCCACGCGCTTCCGCATTCCGCCGTGGGAGAACAACCCCGCCACCCCGACGGCCTGGGACGATTATGCGGAGATGCTTTTCGCCGTCGCCGGCAACGGCGTCGCGGCGGACGCCGACAACGTGCGGCGCTTCGTGGATTACGCCGACAGCGGCCATCCGTTGCTCAACCCCAATTTCTACGACGCCGTCGCGACCGGCGACTGGTGCTGGTTCTACTTCCACGCCATGGATCTGCTCCGCGATTACCGCAACTGGCGCGATTGGCCTCCGTTGCCGGTCATCGTCATGCCGGAGCCGATGAACTCCGAGTACTTCGGTTTGCATCTCGCGAAGGCCGCCACCCTCGAGGACGTGCCCGGCCTTTCCCGCGCCGGCGCGCGCGAATTGCTCGGCGAGCTGGAACGGCTTTCCGGTCGCGCCCTCACCCAGGAAGTCGCGCGCGTCGCGGTGGATTGGTTCATTTATCGGCCCGACGCCTGGGGCCGCTGGACGAATTACATTCCGGAGGGTTTCCCGTTCGACGGCCGTGTGAAGGCGGAGTACGACTATCTCGGCGCCGATGCCGCCGTCCGCCTCGAGACGCGCGTGGATCGCGTCTCGCCGCGGTCATCCGGCGACGATATCGCCTGGACGGCGGCCGCCAAGCCGTTCGGCTTTCTCGAGGGGCCCACGACGCCGACGCGGTGGGGCCTCGTGTTGCCCGCCTACCGCGAGGTGCGGCTGATTCCGGTGGACACCTCCACCGCATCCGCCGGGGGCAGCCATCCCGGCTGGGCCGAACACATCTACGACCACTTGCCGATCTACATGGAACGCGGCTTGAGCGGGTTGACGCCGGGCTGCTGGTATTGCGAAGTACTGCGGCGCTGGGAAAATGACGAGTTCCGGCGGCTGGGGCGCGAATGGATTGAGCAGTATAGCGCCGCCTGCCGTCGGCCCTCCGGGCCCGGCGGCGGGCCCGGAGGCGGCACGCGACGGGGGCATTGACCATGCGCGAACATTCTCCATCCCGGCGCGGGAAGCGCGGCCAGGCGCTCGCGGAACTGGTCGTCGCGCTGGTGGCGATCCTCGTGCTGACGGCGGGCCTTCTGGAAATCGGGCGGCTCAGCCGCGCGCGGCTCGACGCGGTGAACGAGGCGCGCGCCGAGGCGGCGAGCCGCGCGATGTCCTCCGAGTTGATTTTGAGCGTGCCCGGCGCGCGCTTCCTGCGCGAC
>CALGXT010000164.1 GCA_937935255.1 uncultured bacterium
CGCGCCCTCCGCGCCTCCGCAGTGAAACCTTTCCGACCTTTGCGGCTCGAGCAAGCTCGAGCCCTACGGGCTTCGTACCGGAGTCAACCGTATTGCACGGGTAGAAAGCATCTTATGAATTCGCCCCGGCATAATTCGCAATTCTCTGTCCCTAATATCCCCCCGCGGGAGCGCGCTGAGCGAGTGCAGCGGAGACGGGTCAGAGCGCGTTTTTCATCACCCACGCATATTCCTCGGCGATGCTGGCGGCGAGGCCGGCGCGGCGGAGGGATTCGGGCAGGAGATCGAAGGTGTAAGTCTCGATTTCGAGGTCGCGAGTCGCGGTGCCGGCCGCGCGCCAGAAGTCAGAAGAAAGGGCGGCGGCCGTCGCGCCCAGCGCGCCCGCGCCCGGCCAATTCAGGGGCACATGAAAATGCGAGCGTATCTCGCGCGCCGCGGCGAGATTCGGCAGCTCGAGCAACGCCTCCGCCAGGTCCGGCCAGCGGGCGACGGGCCGGCCTTCCGAGTCAAAAGCGCGAGTCTGGTGGAAATACACCGGCTCAGCGAACGCGGCGAGCGCGCGCCGTCCCGCGGCGTCGTTCGGCGCTGTCAGCGCGGAGCTGATTTGGATTTTGCCGATCGAAACGCCCGCCGCGCGCGCCCGCGCCAGCGCGGCGACGGGGTCTTCGCCCACCACGGCCAAGTGGCACGTATCGAGACAAACACCGAGATGTCGGCGCAGAGCTTCGCCGCGTCCCTGAAGGTTTTCGAGAAATTCGACGGTTTCGGCGACCGTTTCCAGCAGACAATCCGGTTCCGGCTCGAGGGCCAGCAAAATCGTCCGGCCCGTCCGATCCGCCAGGCGCGCCAGCGCCTCGGCCGTCTCTTTCAGGCGGGCCTCCGCCAACGCGAGGTCGTCGGCCGTCTTTATCCAAGCGCGATAGGCCACCGGCACGGCGCTGACGCAGGCGGTCCCGCCTTCCGGCAGGAGCGCGGCGAAGATTTCCGCCGCGCGGATAGTGTAGTCCCGTCGCTCCGCGGAGCGCCAATCGGGCGCGTACACCGCCTCCTTGACGCGCGCGCCGTGAAACCGTCCGTACGGGAAGGCATTGACGGTGCGGGCGTACATCCCCCGCTCTTCCAGCCGACGCCGCAGCGCGGCTACGCGCCGATCGTCGGCGGCTTGCGCGGCCTCGGCGGCGATGCGCAAACCGAGTCCGAAGGGGCGTTCCGGCGCGACCCGCGCTTTGACCTCGGCGGCGGGGCCGGCGATGGCCGCGACCAGCGCCTCCCAAGTTTCGCCGGGATGGACATTGAGGCCGTAGGTCAGGTGGAGCGGCGGCTGGTCGCGGAGAAGCATGCGCGGGTCGAACGGAGTTTTCCAAGGCTTGGAAGCCCGAAGGCCGCGGACTTCCAACCCTTGGAAAAGATCACACCGCCTTGAAGCAGAGCGTCGCGTTGTGGCCGCCGAAACCGAGCGAGTTGTTCAAGCAGGCGCGGATTTTCGCCGGACGCGCCGTGTTGGGCACATAGTCGAGGTCGCATTCCGGGTCGGGCGTTTCGTAGTTGATCGTGGGCGGAATCACGCCGCGCGCGATGGCGAGCGCGCACACGACCGACTCGAAGGCGCCGGCGGCGCCGAGCAGGTGGCCGGTCATGGACTTGGTCGAGCTGATGGCCACGCGGCGGGCGTCCGCCTCGCCCAGCGCGGCCTTGATAGCCAAGGTCTCGCACTTGTCGTTGAGTTCCGTGCTGGTGCCGTGGGCGTTGATGTAGTCAATGTCCGCGGCGGTCAGTCCCGCATCGGCGACGGCCAGGCGCATACCCTCGGCGGCGCCGGCGCCGAGCTCGTCGGGGGCGGTGATGTGGAAAGCGTCGCAGGTGCGGCCGTAGCCCGCCAGCTCGCAATAGATGCGGGCGCCGCGGCGACGGGCGGCTTCCATTTCCTCGAGGACGAGCACGCCGGCGCCCTCGGCGATCACGAAGCCGTCGCGGTTTTTGTCGAAAGGTCGGCTCGCGCGCGTCGGCTCGTCGTTGCGCGTGCTGAGCGCGCGCATGGCGCAGAATCCGCCGACGCCGAGTTCGCACACCGGCGCTTCGGCGCCGCCGGCGAGCGCGACATCCGCGTCGCCGTGGCGGATCATGCGCAGCGCCTCGCCGATCGAGTGCGTGGCCGTCGCGCAGGCGGACACCACGGCGAAGTTGGGACCGCGCAGGTTATACTTGATGGCGATCATGCCCGAGAGAATGTTGATGATCATCTCGGGGATCGTGAAGGGGGAGAGACGGCTGGGGCCGCGGCTGAAGAGGATTTTCGTCTGCTCCTGCAGAATCTGCAGGCCCCCGATTCCGCTGCTGACCAGCACGCCCACGCGGCGAGGGTCCACCGCGGAAAATTCGATGCCCGCATCGGCGACGGCGAGCTGGGCGGCCGCCATGCCGTAGTGGCAGAAGGGGTCCATCCGCCGTTGTTCTTTCTTCGGGATGAAGGCATCCACATCGAATTCCTGGATTTGCCCGGCGATGCGGGAGGGGTAGTCCTTTACATCGAAAGAGGCGATCACGCGAATGCCCGACTCCCCGCGGCACAACCGATCCCACACCCGGTCCAAGGCGCACCCCAGCGGAGAAACGACGCCCAATCCCGTCACCGCCACTCGTCGCGTTTCCATGCTATTGCTCCTGATTTCTGGCGTGTTCCGGCGCCGCCGCAAACGCCCTCGGTTCGGCCCGGCGACCGGCGGCGACAAACGACAAGGGCCGGAGGCGACGCCCGACGGCGCGCTCCGGCCCGGATCGGAAGGCGTCTCAGGCGTCGAAGCCTTTTTCCTTCAAATAATTGATGACGGCGCCGACCGTCGTCAACTTCTCGGCGTCCTCATCGGGAATCTCCGCGCCGAACTCTTCCTCGAACGCCATGACCAGCTCCACGGTGTCGAGCGAATCCGCGCCCAAATCCTCGATGAAGGAGGCCTCGGGGGTGACCTGCTCCGCGTTCACGCCGAGATGACCGACGATGATGTCCTTGACTTTGTCTTCCAATGCCATGTCCGTTCTCCTGTTCCTGTTTTTCTTGACGGGTCCCGGCCTTCCGTCAGGCCGTCACCATCCCACCGCAAACCGTCACCACCTGGCCGGTGACATACGACGAAGCGTCGCCGGCCAGAAACACCACGACTTTCGCCACATCTTCGGGCTCCCCGAAGCGGCCCAGCGGAATGGCTTCCAACATCTTTTGCTGAATCTCCGGCGGCAATTGCTCGGTCATTTTGGTCTTGATGAAGCCGGGGGCGATCGCATTGGCCCGGATGTTCCGGGAGGCCAGTTCCTTGGCCGTGGATTTGGTCAACGCGATCAGCCCCGCCTTGCTGGCCGCATAATTGCACTGGCCGGCGTTGCCGATCAAGCCGATGATGGAGGCGATGTTGACGATCGCGCCGGATTTCTGGCGCATCATCGGGCGGGCGGCCGCTTTGGTAAACAAAAAGGCGCCTTTGAGATTGACGGTCAACACCGCGTCCCAGTCGCTCTCGCTCATGCGGGCGAGAAAGCCGTCGCGGGTGATGCCGGCGTTGTTGACGAGGATATCCAGCCGTCCGAAGGCCTTGACGACTGCGTCCACCGCGGCCTGAACCTGGGCGGCTTGCGCGACATCCACGGCGAAGGTTTCGGCGCGCCGGCCGAGCGCGGCGACTTTGGCGGCCGTCTCCTCCAGCCACTCCTTCTGAACGTCGCACAACGCGAGGTCGGCGCCCTCGGCGGCGAGCCGGACGGCAATGGCCTGCCCGATGCCTCGGGCGGCGCCCGTCACCAGCGCGACTTTCTGGTCCAACTGACCCATATCGGCTCCTATGGCGCGCGGAAACTTACAGGGTCTCCGGAACGCCTTGCAAGTCGGAAAGGGCCGCGATGTTATTCAATGCGGCGGTTTTGTCAATCCGCTTTATGAGACCGGTCAACACCCGGCCCGGCCCGCACTCGATATAGCGCCCCACCCCCGCCGCGCGCATCCATTCGACGTCGTCCACCCAGCGGACGGAACCGGTCACCTGGCGCGCCATCGCCTCGCGGATTTCGTCCGGCCCGCCATGCGGACGGCCCGTGACGTTCGAAAGCACCGGGAACGCGGGGGCGCGAAACGGCACGCCGGCCAGGACTTCGCGCAACCGGTCCGCCGCAGGCTGCATCAGCGAGGAATGAAAAGCGCCGGCGACGTTGAGGCGGATGCACTTGCGCGCGCCCGCGGCAGAGGCCAACGGCTCCGCGGCGGCGATCGCCTCGCGCGTTCCCGACAGCACCGTTTGTTCCGGCGAATTGAGGTTGGCGATCTCCGCGCCGCTCTCCGCGCAAACCCTTTCCAGCGCGGCGCGATCGAGCCCGATGACGCTCAACATGGCGCCCGGCCGCGCCTGGCAGGCCTCCTGCATGAACCGCCCGCGCGCTTCCAGCACGCGGAGGGCATCTTCGAACTCGAGAACGCCCGCCGCGTACAACGCCGCCCACTCGCCGGAGGAAAGCCCCGCCGCCGCCGAAAACACGGCGCCGGGCCGCGCTCGGCGCAACGCCTCGAACGCGATGACGCTGACGACGAAAATCGCCGGCTGGGCGCGGTCGGATTTCGTCAACTCCTCCGCCGGCCCCTCGAAACACACCCGCGCCAGGTCCCAGCCGAGCGCCGCCGAAGCGCGATCGAACAGCGCCTTCGCCTCGGCGGAGGCCTCCGCGAAATCCCGTCCCATGCCGGGCGCCTGCGCGCCCTGTCCCGGAAACACCACTGCGGTCGCCGTCATGACGTCTTCTCCCATTCGATGAGGGTCGCGCCCCACGTGAAACCGCCGCCGAACACCAGCATCATGACGATATCGCCGTCGCGGAGGCGCCCGTCGCGCGCCGCCTCGTCGAGCGCGAGGCCGACGGAAGCGCCCGACGTGTTGCCGTAGCGGGCGACGTTGATCACGAAGCGTTCTTCCGGAATCTCGAGGCGCTCGGCGATCGCGCCGATGATGCGCAGGTTGGCCTGGTGCGGAATAATCCAACGGACATCCGCCGGCGTCAGTCCGGCGCGGTGCAGCGCGGTGCGCGCGGCGCGAACCATATTCGTCACGGCGTGTTTGAAGACCTCGCGCCCGTTCATGCGGAGGAAATGCTCGCCGGCGGCCACCGTCTCGGCGCTCGCCGGCTTTCGGCTGCCGCCGGCGGGGACGTAGAGCAGCTCGCTCAAGGCGCCGTCGGACCCCAACACGCTGGCGATGATGCCGCGGCCGCGGCGGGCGGGCTTGAGCACGGCCGCGCCGGCGCCGTCGCCGAAAAGCACGCAGGTGGAACGATCGCGCCAGTCCAGAATCGAACTCATCTTCTCGGCGCCGATCACCAGGGCCGTGTCCACCGCGCCGCCGGCGATGTAGTGGCGGGCGGTCTCCAGGCCGTACACGAAACCCGAGCACGCGGCCTCGATGCTCATGCAAAAAGCGTTTTTCGCCCCGATCCGGCGCTGCACGAGGCAACCGGTATTGGGAAACGGATAGTCGGGCGTGATCGTCGCCACCAGCAGCAACTGCACCTCCTCGGGCGCGACCCCGGCGTCGGCCAGCGCGCGCAAGGCCGCCTCGGATCCCAGATCGGACGTCGCCTGCTCCGGGGCGGCGATCCGCCGCTCCCGCATGCCCGTGCGCGTGACGATCCACTCGTCCGTGGTGTTGACGATTTTTTCGAGATCCCTGTTCGTCAGCGCCCGCTCGGGCGCATAGGCGCCCGTGCCGGCGATGCGCACGGCGCGCGGAAAAGCGGGCGGCGTGGTCAATGTGGGCGTCATGCCTTCTCCACCCGGGCGATTTCCGCTTCGATGAGGGGATTCAAGCGATGCGAAACGGCTTCCGCCGAAACCCGAATGGCGTTGAAGACGGCCTTGGCTTTCGAGGCCCCGTGGCCGATGATGCAAATGCCGTTGCCGCCGAGGAGCGGCGCGCCGCCGTACGCGGCGGGGTCGGACTTGCGCCGCATGGCGTCCAGCGCGGGCTTGAGCAGCGCGGCGCCGATCATCCGCAGCGGGTTGCGCGTGAACTCCTCCTTCAACCATTCGCCGATGAAATGCGCCACGCTCTCGCTGGTTTTGAGCACCACGTTGCCCACGAAACCGTCGCAGACCACCACGTCCACGCGGCCCTCGTACAAATCGTGGCCCTCCACGTTGCCGAAAAAATTCAGCGGGGACGCGCGCAGCAAGGCGAGCGCCTCCTTGGTGGTTTCGTTTCCCTTGCTTTCCTCCCCGCCGATGCTCAGCAGGCCGATCAGGGGGTTGGGCACGCCCAGAATTTCGCGCGCGTACAATGCGCCCATCACGGCGAACTGTCGGAGCATCGCGGGCGTCGAGTCCGTGTTGGCGCCGGCGTCAATCAAAACGAACGGGGATTTGCGCGTCGGCATGATCGTGGCGATCGCCGGGCGCAGGACGCCGGGCAATGTGCGCAATTTGAGCTGCACGGCGGCGACCACCGCGCCGGTGTTGCCGGCGGAAAAAACCGCGTCGGCCTCGCCCTGCTTGACCAGATCCACCATGCGGTTGATCGAGGAATCGCGCTTGCGGCGGACGGCCGTCGCGGGTGATTCCTCCATGCCGACCACCTCCGACGCCGGAACGATCTCCAGAATCGGGGGGACGGGTTCGCCGCGCGGAAATTCCTCCCGGATGGCCTCTTCCCGACCGACCAACATCAGCCGGGTCAGGCCCGGCAATTCCCGCGCCGCCCGCCAGGCGCCGGCGATGATCTCGCGCGGCGCGAAATCCCCGCCCATCGCGTCAACGGCAATGCGCATCGAGAGAAAACCGCCTCAATCGTCGGCGGAAACGGTGAGCACAGCTCGGCCGTTGTAATAGCCGCAGCTCGGGCACACTCGATGGGGCTGCTTGATGGCGCCGCACTGCGGACAATTATTCGAGGCCCGCACGGGGCGCTTGTGCGCGTCGGACCCCCGTCGGATTCCCTTTTTATGCCGCGAACTACGTCTTTTCGGGACAGCCATTTCGAATCGTCCTTTCCCATTCCGGATCGCTCCGGTCCGCGCTCATATCTTCAGCCCGTCCAACGCCTTCCAGGCGTCGGTCGCCGCCGGCGGCTCGGGCGGACAGCCGCACGGCCCGTCATTGAGGTTCCGGCCGCAGCGCGGACATAAGCCCCGGCACTCGCCGCGGCAGACCGGATAGACCGGCAGCCGCAGCAGCACCGCCTCGCGCAGGTCGTCCGTCAGATCCAGTTCCTGACAGCCTTCCCGCAACGGGTAGTCGCGGATAAAATCCGAATCCTCGGCAAAAGTCGAGAAAAATTCCGCGCACCGGCCGCACCGCAGATCGAAGGCGGCGCCGACGCGGCCGCGCACCACCACGCCGCCGGAAACAATGGCGGCGAACAGATCATAGCGGATCGGGCCGGTCGGACACAGATCGGGATTTCCCTCCAGCTCGAACACCTCGGCCGGATCTTCGCCCGTGTAGCGCGACCCCTCCGGCGATATTTTGGAAATTTCGATGATCATAACCGAACGGCGCTCCCGGGCGCATCAGGACGGGCGGGATCGCCGCGTTTCTTCCAGTCGGCGGCGCAGGGCGGCCAACGACGCGGGCGGGACAAAGGGCTCGATGTTCCCGCCCAGTTCGGCGATCTCGCGCACCGTGTGCGAGCTGATGTAGCTGTAATCTTCTTTCGGCATCAGGAAAATCGTTTCAATATCCGGCGCCATTTTGCGATTCGTCAAGGCCATCTGAAACTCGAACTCGAAATCGGAAAACGCCCGCAGTCCCCGCACGACGACGCGGATGCCTTTCCGTCGGGCATAGTTCACCAGCAGCCCGCTGAAGGATTCCACCTCGACATTCTTGAAGCCCGACAACGCCTCCCGCGCGATGGCGACCCGCTCTTCCACCTCAAACCAGGTCTTTTTCGAAGTGGATTCCGCCACCGCCAGCACCAACGTAGGGAAGATGCGGGCGGCCCGTTCCACCAGATCCATGTGGCCCACCGTGATCGGATCGAAGGTCCCGGCATAAATGGCGGCGCGATTCATGGCGACATCCTGGCTGGCGACACGGTTTCAAAACACCGCGGCCCACTATACGCCTTCCGACGCCCCGTGCAAAGCGCAAGGGCGCGCCGCGGGTTTCGATGATCCGCGCTAGTTTCGGCCCGCCCGCCGCCGACCCAGCGCGAGCAAACCGCCGCCCCCCAGCAACAGGAAGACCGTGGCCGGTTCGGGAATATAATCCGCGATGAACTGCACCAGGACCGCATTGCCGGTGATATTCCAGCCTCCCGTGCCGTAGTTGGCGTCCAGCGCGGCGCCGCTGGGCAGCACGGTTGCGGCCAGATCGCTATAATCGAGACCGGAGGCAGAGGCAAAATTCAGGATTTCGTAAGGAACTCCGGTTTGGAAGCCGGGCAAGGCGGAAAACTCGAACCTCAAATCGCCGCCGTTCGCGCTGCCGGTCAGGGCGCCGCCCACTTTGAGGAGATCATAGCTGACACCCGGCACAGCCGCGGAACCCAGCTCGAATTTCAAGGTCGCCCCCGAATTCAAATTCAAAGACGAATTGAAGGTCAGCGCGCCCGGCGAACCGCCCGGAGCAATCACCGCGGTGGGCGCGCTCGTGGAAGCAGGACCGCCAATTACGCCGATTCCGCCGAGCGTCGCGCCCGCGCTGACGGTGACCGGGCCCGTCGCCGCCGAGAAATCCCCGTGAATCAGGAGCGTGCCCGCCTGGACCTTCGTGGCGCCACCGTACAACGCCCGAACATCCATGCCGAAAACCTGCATTCCGGCGCCGTTTTTTACGATTCCCAGCGTCCGCCCCCCTTCGCCGTTTTGCAGCGTACCGTTGAAGGTGTGCGCGCCGGAAGAGGGCGATATGACCAGTTCGCTCGAACCCGAATCGGCGTAGTACGCCGAAACCCGGCCTTCCCCGCTCAATCCGCCGATCACCGCGCCGCTGCCGACGCTTTGATTTGTGGTGAGACGGCCAAATGCGTTGACTCGCACGTCATTCTGGTTGGCGGCGCCCACCGACGCCAGATTCACCGTACCGCCGTTGATGAAGAGCCCGCCCGTGAACGTGTTGTTGGCGGTCAGATTGACATTCCGGGTTGTGCCCAAAAAGGTTACTCCGCCCGATCCGCCAATCACAGCGTGGATGTTCGCGTCGGCCGCAGGATGATAAACGCCGATGAACGCCGGCGCGGCGCCGAAATTCAGCGCGCCTCGCGTCGTGGGCGAACCGATGGAAGTGGCCCCCAGAATCAGACCGCCGCTACCGATTGTCACCGTGGTCGCATTGGTGGAAAACGTCAGCGCCCCCGTCAGACGAAGCGCGTAGAGGCTGCGATTGGCCGTCACCGTCTGGGCCGTCGTCCGATTGACGACATTCGTGGGACCTGCCGTGTTGATGTTGGTGGAATTATACACCGCGGAGAGCAAATTGTTCGCTGCGTCAAACCGCGCGAAATTGCCGACATTGTTGCCCCCCGCGTATAGCTGGATGCCGGGGGTAATGATGCCGTAGGTCATCGCGGGTTTGACGTCCGCTACATTTAGCGTATTTGCCGAGGCGCTCGTTCCGGTCGCAGGCTGGTTGATCAAAAGCGTATGCCCGGCCGAGGCGTTTCCCAACGCCTTCGCCATCAGCTTGACGCCGGAATTCGTGGCATTGAGGCGATCGAAAGACAGCAGACTGCTGTGGGCGAACGTCAATGCGCCGATCACCTCCGATGTTACACTGTCGGCGGCGGCGCGTCCGATAATGTGAAAACGATTGTTGTCGAGGGCGACGGCGGCGGTATTGCCGATTCGGTCATTGTTCAACGCGCTGCGGTTGTCCAACAACAGCACTCCGCCGATACCGACGTAATCCATCGGCGATGACAACGAAGCCAGCGAACCGCCCGCGCCGGCGGCGCCGATGCCGCCGCGTCGGCCCACGGTCACGGCGCTGAGGGCGGAGGGCGTGACGGCGTATTCGAACGCCAAAATGCCGCCGTCGCGAACCATCACGGAACTCGCATTCGGGAAAAAGCTGGAGGCGCCGGCAAAACGCGCCACCCCGGCGCCGAATTCGCCGGGCAAGGTGGCGGCGGATCGGATCTCCGCGGCCCCGGTGAAGCCGGTGTTGTTGCCGCTGAACCGCAAACCCGGCGACCCGCGATAGTTTTGCGCCGCTCCGACGGTTTCGAGCGTCAGCGAACCGGCCCCGGAAACGGCGCCCGAGAAGTTGAAAGCGGTCAGCCCGGTCGTGAACTGCGCGGCGAGTTTCGCTCCGCCGGCGCCGACGGCGATGGGGTTATTATAGGAATACGTGGCCGTATTGTCCGCGCCAACGCGGAGCGTTCCACCATTCAGAGTGATCAGCGCACCGCTGCTGCCGATATTGGCGCCGCGCGTAAAGTTCAATGTTCCCCCGCCGGAAATCAGCGTGGAACCCCATACCGGCGTGAACGCTGTCGCGGCCATGTTGCCGAATTGCACAACGCCCGCGCCGGTGATGCTGAGGGGATTGACGCCGGCATTCCAGCCAGCGCCGGAAAAGACATAAGCGCCCTATCCGTGACTAAAAGCGATGGGGCCTGGCGCGACCCCCGCGGATACGGTAATGGAACCCAATCCCAAACCCGTGAACTGAACGCTGTCGCCACCGACAAAAGTGGCGGGGCCGAAACTATTGGAATCCGGTTGAGTCCAGGTATTGTCGCCGCCGTGCCAGACCACTGTGGCCGCCGGCGCTTTGGGAGGCGTCAGAATCCCCGCCTGAACGCCAAAAACCAGGATTCCGAAAATACATAAAAGCCTTGCCGGCTTCTCTATCAGCAAACTCGCAGATTTTCCCATGCCAAACCACCCCGCTCATCGTTTTGAGAAAAAATTATCAGGTTTTTTTCTTATGTGAAGCGTGTCGCCGGTAAAACTATCCCCGGTTTTTCACGTGTGAGAAAATTAGAACGGCGGCGGTGAGCGCAGGTCGCTTTTTTCTGCTGAAAACACCCCGCGGCGCTGCTATACTTTGGCGCTTTTCCGCGCGCGATGGCGCGTGATGGAGTCCGAAAAATGATGACTTCGAAAGAGATTCGGCAGTCGTTTTTGGAGTTCTTCCGCGCGCGCGGACATGCGATCGTGCCCAGCTCGCCCGTCGTGCTGCCCTCCGACCCCACTCTGCTGTTCGCCAACGCGGGCATGAATCAGTTCAAGGAGATCTTCCTCGGCGCGCGCGAGAGCGCGAATCGGCGCGTCGCCGACACGCAGAAGTGCATCCGCGTCAGCGGCAAACACAACGACCTCGAGGAGGTCGGGCGCGACACCTATCACCACACCTTCTTCGAGATGCTCGGCAATTGGTCCTTCGGCGATTACTACAAGCGCGAGGCCATCGCCTGGGCCTGGGAGCTGTTGACGGAGGTCTGGAAACTGCCGAAGGATCGCCTCTGGGCCACCGTCTATCGCACGGACGATGAAGCCGAGCGCATCTGGCGCGAATGCACCGACATCGCCCCCAACCACATTCTCCGCTTCGGCGAGAAGGAGAATTTTTGGGAAATGGGCGAGACCGGCCCCTGCGGCCCCTGCACCGAAATCCACGTGGACCGCACCCCCAACGGCTGCCGGCCCGAACAGGTCAACGCCGGCGCGCCGGAGGTCATGGAAATCTGGAACCTCGTCTTCATGCAGCACAATCGCCGCTCCGACGGCGCGCTCGAAGATTTGCCCGCCAAACATGTGGACACCGGCATGGGCTTCGAGCGCATCGTCTCGGTGCTGCAGGGCAAACCCTCCAACTACGACACCGACCTTTTCACGCCGATGATCGAGCGGTTGAAGTCCCTTTCAAACAAGCCCTACGAAGGCGAGTACGCTGTCGCCATGCGCGTCATCAGCGACCACCTCCGCGCGCTCAGCTTCGCCATCGCCGACGGCGTCCTGCCGTCGAACGAAGGTCGCGGCTACGTGCTGCGCCGTCTGCTGCGCCGCGCCGCGCGCTTCGGGCGCCGGCTCGATCTGCACCAGCCGTTCCTCGGCGAAATCTTTCCCGCGCTGGAGGAGACGCTCGGCGAGACCTTCCCGGAACTGACGCGGCACCGCGACACGATTCTGCGCGCGCTCAAGGGCGAAGAGGAGAGTTTCGCCGCCACGCTCGACCGCGGCATCGCGCTTTTTGAAAACGTCGCCGCCGAAACCCGCGCCCGCGGCGAAAAAATCTTCCCCGGCGACCAGGCGTTCAAGCTCTACGACACGTACGGTTTCCCGATTGACCTCACGCGGTTGATGGCCGCCGAGAAAGGCCTCGCGACCGACGAGGCGGGTTTCGAAAAAAACATGGCGGAGCAGCGCGAGCGCGCGCGCAAGGCCCGGCGCGCCGCCGGCGCCGAGTCCGCCGCCGATGTCGTCGCCGCGCTCGTCGCCCGCGGCCTGCGCTCCGAGTTCGTCGGCTATGAGCGCCTGAGCGACCGCGCGCCCGTCCTCGCGCTGGCCCGCGAAGGTCGGCTCGTCGAAACGCTCTCCGCCGGCGAGACCGGCGATGCGCTGTTGGCGCGCACACCGTTCTATGCCGAAGCCGGCGGCCAGGTGGGCGACACGGGCGCGTTCCGATTCGAGGGCGGCGAGGCCCGCGTGCTCGACGTCCAAAAACCGGCCGACGGCCTATGGCTGCACCGCGTGGAAGTCCTTCGCGGAGCCTTGCGCGCCGGCCTTGAGGTCGAGACCGAAGTCGAGGCCGAGCGCCGGGCGATTCTGCAAGCCCATCACACCGCGACCCACCTGCTCAACGCCGCGCTGCGCGAGTTCGTCGCCCCGACGGTCAAGCAGGCGGGTTCGCTCGTCGCCCCGGAGCACCTGCGCTTCGATTTCACCTGGTTCGAGGCGCTCTCGCCCGAAACGCTCGTCCGTATCGAGCAGCGGGTGAACGAGTGGATCGTCCAAAACCGCCGGGTGAACAAGCGGTGGATGCCGTTCAAGGACGTGCCCGGCTCGGACATCGTCGCGATTTTCGACGAGAAATACGGCGACACCGTCCGCGTGGTCGAGGTGGAGGGCGTCAGCCGCGAGCTGTGCGGGGGCACGCACGTGGACGCCACCGGCGAGATCGGCGCCTTCCGCATCGTTTCCGAAAGCTCGGTAGCCGCCGGCGTGCGCCGGATCGAGGCCGTGTGCGGCATGGCGGCCTGGCGCTGGACGCGCCGGGAGCATGAATTGGTTCGCGACCTGTGCCGCCGCTTCAGCGCCGCGCCGGAGGAGCTGACGGAACGCATCGAAGCGCTGCTCGAGCACAACCGGACGCTGGAGCGCGAGCTGCGACGCCGCGCGGAGGCCGCCGCGCTGGAGAAAACCGGCGCGCTGCTGGAGCGCGCGCAGAAAGTCGGCGAGGTTCCGCTCATCGCCGCGGACGTCGGCGAAATGGAAATGGACCCCCTTCGCAAGGCGGCGGAGGAGCTGCGCGCGCGGCTCGGCAGCGGCGTCGTGGCGCTGGGTTCGACGGCCAACGGGAAGGCGTGTTTCGCCGCTTCGGTCAGCGAGGATTGGGTGCAGCGCGGCGTTCACGCGGGCAAACTGATCGGCGTGATCGCGAAAAGAGCGGGCGGCGGCGGCGGCGGGCGGCCCAACCAAGCGCAGGCGGGCGGCAAAGACCCGGCGAAGGTCGCCGAGGCGATCGCCGCCGCGCCGGAAGCGCTCCGCGCGATGCTCGGCGGCTGAGAATCCGCCGCAAAACGCGAAAGCCGATTTCGTCCGCGGCGGTCGGAATTTTGAGAGAACTTCCAAATGAAACTTCATCTGGGCGTCAAGACCGATCCGATTCAGTATCGCTACTCGTACGACTGGCTCTTCCGGCTGATGGCGGAGGAGGGCGTCGTATTCGCGCAATTGGGCTCTTTTTTCGAGCTGTACCAATTGCCGGATGAATTTTTTCTCGACTTGCGGCGGCGCGCGGAGAATCACGGCGTGCGCATCGTCAGCATGTTCACCGCGCATCGCGAGCTGGGCGGCTTCTTTCGCGACGACGGCCCCGGCTGGGCGCGGGTCGCGCGCCGTAACTTCGAGCGCGCGATCGAGATCGGCGCGCTGCTGGGCGCCCGCTCGGTCGGCTCCAATCCCGGCGCCGTTCCGCGCGACCGCATGGGCGCGAAAGCGGCGGGCATGGCGACCTATCTGGCCCACGCCAAGGAGTTGATGCGCTTTGCCGCGACGAAGGGCGTCGAATGGATCGGCATCGAGCCCATGTCCTGCCTCGCCGAGCCGCCGACCCTGCCGGACGAGCAGCGGGCCATGGCCTCGGAACTCGCCGCCTATCACGAGGCCCATCCGGAAACGACCGCCCACGCCGGCCTCTGCGCGGACGTTTCCCACGGTTATGCCGACGCCGAACGCCGGGTGATCTTCACCAACCTCGATCTGCTGGAAGCCGGTCTCCCCTGGACGCATGAACTGCACCTGAAAAACACCGACGCCATTTTCAATTCCACGTTCGGGTTCACCGCCGCCGAGCGCGAACGCGGCATCGTGGACATCCCGAAAATTCGCGACTGGCTGCGGGCCCGCGCCGACCGCTTGCCGGTGAAGGAACTGATCGGCTATCTCGAGATCGGCGGCCCCAAACTCGGCCGCGACTACTCCGACGGCCAGCTCGAGGGGATGCTCCGCGAGTCGCTGCGCTACCTGAAGGCCCACTGGGTCTCGGAAACGCCGGCGCGGGCGGCGGACCGTCCCGCGCCCATCGAAGTGCAATCCCCGGCGCCGAGCGCTTCGGGCGAATCGCGGGCGCTCGTCGCCCCCTCGCTGATGTGCGCGGATCAATGCCGCCTCGAAAGCGAAATCCGCCGGCTGGAGGCCGCCGGCGCCGACTGGCTGCACTTCGATGTCATGGACGCCCACTTCGTCCCCAATATGCCGCTGGGCCTCGAAACGATCCGAGCGCTGCGCCCCATCACGGCGTTGCCGTTCGATATCCATTTGATGGTCGAAAATGCGGACTTTTTCGTGCGCGAGCTGGCGCAGATCGGCGTCGAGTGGATTTCCGTCCACGCGGAGGCCTGCCGGCACCTCGACCGAACGCTGAACCTGATCCGCGGCCTCGGCATCAAAGCCGGCGTCGCGCTGAATCCCGCGACGCCGCTGTCGGCGCTCGATTACGTCATGGAATCCCTCGACTTCATTTTGCTGATGACGGTCAATCCCGGATTCGCCGGGCAGAAGCTGGTGTCGAGCGCGTTTCGCAAGATCGGCGATTGCCGCTCCAAAGTCGGGCCGAAACTGCCCATCGAAGTGGACGGCAACGTCAGTTTCGAGAACATCCCGAACATGGTCGCCGCCGGAGCGGACGTGCTCGTGGCCGGCACCAGCAGCGTTTTTCATAAAGGCGCGAGCCTCCCCGAAAATATGGCGAAAACCCGCGCCGCGATCGCCGCCGGCTGGTCGAAAAGAACGCCGGCGCCGAAAACAGCGATTCACGGAGAAGCCTCATGAAAGCGCTCGTGTTGCACGCCGTCGGCGACTTGCGATACGAAGACGCGCCCGAACCGCCGCTGACGCCGGGGAGCGTCCGGGTTCGCGTCGCCTTTTGCGGCGTTTGCGGATCGGATATTCCCCGTATTTTTGTGAAAGGCACATATCGCTTCCCGACCATCTGCGGCCACGAGTTCGCCGGCACGGTCGAGGCGGTCGCGCCGGAGGTTCGGGGCTTCGCGCCCGGCGACCGTGTCGCGGTGTTCCCGCTGCTCTGGTGCGGGAAATGCGGCGCCTGCGCCGAACGGAAATACGTCCAGTGCGAGAATTACGATTATTACGGCTCGCGGCGCGACGGCGCGTTCGCCGAGCGCGTCGTTGTTCCGCCGCGCAATCTGCTCAAAATACCGGACGGCGTACGTCTCGAGGAGGCAGCGATGACGGAGCCGGCGGCGGTGGCGCGGCATGCGCTGCGGCGCGTCGCCGACCGGCTGGACGGTCGCTCCGTGGCGATCTTCGGCGCGGGGCCCATCGGTCTGATGGTCGCGCAATGGGCGCGGGCGATGGGGGCGGCCTCGGTGTCGCTCTCGGATCCAATCGCGCGCAAACTCGACCTGGCCCGCGAACTCGGTTTCGACGCCGGCGCGCCGCCGGAGCGCGCGGATGTCGCGGTGGACGCGGCCGGCGCGCCGCCGGCGCTCCTGGCCGCAATGCGCGCGGCGCGCCGCGGCGGGGCCGTCGTGCTGCTCGGCAACCCCGCGGGGGACCTGACGCTGCCGTCCGCGCTGTGGTCCCAACTGATGCGGCGCGAGGTCTCGCTCCACGGCGTCTGGAACTCCGACTACGGACTGGAAGACGACCGCGACGACTGGAAGGCCGCGCTCGAGGCCATGGCCGCCGGGCGCCTCCGGCTCCGTCCGCTGATCTCGCATGTCGTCCCGCTCGCCGAGGGCGTCGCCGTTTTGCGCGGCATGCGCGACGGCCGGGATTTCTATTCCAAAGTGCTGATCCGACCATGAAAAATGTGGTGTACTATCTCGATCGCCCCGGCGGCGATTTTACGCCGACGGAGGAACCGATCGGCGAACCCGGTCCGGGCGAAATCCGCGTGCGCACGTTGCGCACCTCGATCTGCCAATCGGATGTCGTGATCTACCGCCAGGGTCTGCCGCGCATCCGTCGTTGGCCGGCGATTATTCTCCACGAAGTGTCCTGCCGCGTGGACGCGGTCGGCCCCGGCGTGACCGCATTCGCGCCGGGCGACCTGGTCGGACTGGGCTGCGATATTCCGTGCGGAAATCCGGATTGCATCTACTGCGGCGAGAACGGCGTCGGCGATTGGACGAGCTGCCCGAACACGCAGGCGACCGGCCATGAATTCCCGGGGTTCGCGCGGCTTTACGCGATCCTCCCCGACTGGTTCGTGCGCACAGGGCCGATCTTCAAATTCCCGGCGGGCGTGACGCCGGATCAAGCGTGCCACCTCGAGCCGCTGGCCTGCTGCCTCGAAGGGCTGACCCGCGTCAATCGCTGCATCGAAAACCGCATCGTCGTCCTGATCGGCGCCGGCTCGCAAAGCGCCTACGCGCTGCAGTGCGCGCAAGCGATGGGCGCGCGCAAGATCATCGTGATCAACCGCGGCCCGGAGCGGCTGGCCCGCGTGTTGCGCGAGTTCGGCGGACCGAATGTCGTGGGATTGCCGTGGACCGCGGACGTCGCCGAGCGCGTCCGCGCGGAGTGCCGCCCGTTCAATGAGCCGCATTTCGTCATGATCAACGCTTCCGCGGAAGCGGCCTACCGGCTCGGCCCAAAATTGATGGGCTGCGGCACCGTGCTCGACGCGCATGCCGGCGTCAAAACCGCCCAGGGCAAGCCGCGCATCGCCCACGAAGTGGACCTGAACAACGACATCCATTACCGGCTTCAGTGTTATCAGGCCACGCACGGCTCCGGCTTGCGCGCCATCCGACTCGCGGGCCGGTTCATCGCCGAGGGGCGACTGCCTCGGCTGGATCGGATGACGAACGAGTCCGAGCGCTTCCCGGCCGACCGCCTCAAAGACGCCATCGAGCGCGCCGCGGATTCCGGAAGCCTGAAGGTGATTGTCCGCTGGGAGTGACGGCGGCGCGGAGCGCCGGTCATCTCAACTTCCGCGCGAGCAGCAGCGCCGAGGCGGCGGCGAGCGCGCCGCCGAAGAGGAACGGCGCGCCGGGATGCGCCGCGTAGAGCGCGCCCGCGATCGCGCTCGCCGGCAGCAGGCAAAGGCCGACGATCGTCTGATGCATCCCGAGGGCCGTGGCCCTGGCCTCCGCGGGGGCCAGTTCGGCCACCAGCGCCTTTTCCACGCCCTCGGTCATGGCGTAATACACGCCGTAGAGCGCCCAGAATCCCCAGAGCAGCGCGGTCTGCCCCCGCGCCACGAAACCGAAAGCCGCGTACACCAGCGCATACAGCGCGTAGCCCGCGACGAGCACCCGGCGGCGTCCGATGCGGTCGGACAGCGAACCGAACCCCGTCGCCAGCGCGGTGGTCGTCAGATTGAAGAAGAGATACATCAGAATCGCGCCGGACAGCGTTGAACCAAGCGACATCGTGCGCAGCAACAGGAACTGGTTGGAAGAGTTGCCGAGGGTGAAGAGGATTTGAGCGAGGAAGAAAATCCGGAGGTTCCGGTCGTAGCGGCGAAAATCGCGGAAGGGGCGAAACCGCGGTGGTTCAACCGGAGTGCGCCGCGGCGCATCGGCGGTCGCCGCGCCGCGCCCCTCTCGCAGCGCGAACAGAAACGCGATGCCGACCAGTGCGGGAACGAAGGAGACCGCGAAAAGCCGATAAAAAGCCCGCACATTTTGCAGATTGCCGGTGAGCGGATCGAGGAACCGGCGCGCCGCCGCCCAGGCGATCAGCGCGCCCGCCGTCGCGCCGGCGAAATCCATGGCGCGGTGCAGCCCGTAGGCCCGCCCCCGCGCGTCCGGCGGCGTGGACTCCGCGATCAGCGCATCGCGCGGCGCAGTGCGAATGCCCTTGCCGATCCGGTCGAGCCAGCGCGCCGCGAGAACCCACCCCCACCCCGCGCTCGCGAGCAGAAACAACGGCTTCGCGAACGCGGAGAGCGCGTAACCGCCGATCGCCAGCCCCTTTCGACGACGCCAGCGATCCGACAGCCGTCCGGCATAGACTTTCAGGAGCGCCGCGGTGGATTCGGCCACGCCCTCCAGAAGGCCGAGGAGCGGGCCCACCAGGGCCTGCCGCGCCGCCAGCAACAGGCTCACAAAGGCCTGGATCAGCGGATAGATCATCTCGGACGACACGTCGGTGAAAAACGAGGCGAAACCCGCCAGCCAGACGTTGCGGCCGACGCGCGCCGCGCGCGAGGCGTTGGACTCTGATGGCGTCATATCGTCCCGGATTCCGCGGTTGAAGAGCGAACGAGTAAAAAAACGCCTTGGGCCGCGGGTTTTGCGACCCGGCGAAGGCCGCGCAAAAAACGAAACGCGACGCGGAGGTTACGCGGGCGCGCCGGCGGCGGCAAGCCCGGAGGGACGGCGTTCGCGAGGCAGGCCACCCCGCTCCGCTTCGCCGGCCGTCAGATCTGGCCCGCAACGCCGCACGGGAGCGGCGCCCTGCGCGGGGAAGGCCGGTTCGAAGTTTCTTCATTTTTCACCCTGAAGATCACGAAGACCGCGAAGCCCTTTTGCCCCTTCGTTTCGTTTGCTTCGCGCTCCTCGGGGTTCATCCTGTCTTTTGACGGGCCTACCGCGAAGGGAAGAAGAGCGCCAGCGCGCCGGCGGCGAACAGCGCCGCGGTGTCCGCGCGCAAGACCCACGGCCCGAACGAGGCGGGCCGCGCCCCGGCCTCCAACAGGATGCGGTATTCCTCCGGCGTGAAATCGCCCTCCGGACCGATCAACGCGGATACGCGCCGCGCGCCGGAGCGCGACACCGTCTCGGCGACCTCGCGCAACGGCCGCGCTTCGGGCAGCAGCGCGCCGAGAATCCAGACCTCATCGGCGGCGCGCGATGCCGCAAGTTCGGCGACCGAATCGAACAACCGCAGCTCCGGCAGCCGCGCGCGCCCGCATTGCTTCAAGGCCTCGATTGCCGTCCGACGCCAGCGTTCCAATCGGGTGGCTTCGCGCCCGGGATCGAGCCGGACGATCGAACGCTCGCATTGAACGCCCCAAACGCGCGCGATCCCGGTTTCGACCGCTTTCTCGATAATTTCTTCGTTCCGGTCGCCTTTGAGCAGCGCGACGATCAGCCCGAGATCGGAGGGCGCGGGGTCCGTCTCCACGCGATGCGCCCGAACGGTTGCGCCGCGGCGTTCGACGCGCTCCAGCGCGCCCCAGGCGCGGCGGCCCTCGCCATCCACGACTTCGACCGTATCGCCGACCCGCGCGCGCAGCACGCGAACCAGGTGGTGCGCCTCATCCCCCGCGAGCGCAATGGTATCTTCGCTCCAGTCCGGCGGCGGGGCGTAGGCTCGAATCATGGCTCAAACTCTCTTGAAAACCTGTTTCTTCGCGCACCGCGTCGGACTCCGATCCGGCGGATGCCCGCGCGCAAAAAACGTTCGGCGCGGCGCGAAGCGAGCGAACCCATGCCTCCTTGCCTCTCTCTCTTCGCGTCTCTTCGCGTTTTTCGTGGCGAATCCCGGCCCGTTTTCGCCGCGTGATCAACCCTCGAGCTTTTGTTTGCGCTCGTAGAACTGGCGCGCCTTTTCCTTCACCCGGGCCGAAAGCGGAAACCGGGCGTCCGCCAAGGTCGCGTTCATCTCTTCGATCGCCCGGCGCTGCCGGGAGGACAGGCGATCGGGGACCTCGACGACGACGCGCGCGTGGTGATCGCCGTGCAGTCCGCTGCGCGGATCCACGACGCCGCGGCCGCGCAACCGGAAGACCGTGCCGCTCTGCGTGCCCGCGGGAATTTTCAACTGGGCCGGTCCGTGCACGGTCGGCACTTCGATCTCGCCGCCCAGCGTCGCGACGGCGAAGGGAATCGGGACCTCGCAGAGAATGTCCTGATCGTGCCGCTCGAAGAGATCGTGGGGGCGGACATGCAGCACGACGTAGAGATCGCCGGGCGGCCCGCCGTTCTGACCGGGCTCGCCGCTGCCGGCGAGGCGCAACCGAGATCCGGTCTCAACGCCGGGTGGGATTTTCAAGGATACCGTGCGCCGTTCGCGGACGCGCCCCGACCCGCCGCACGCGCGGCACGGACGCTTGGTCACACGTCCCGCACCGCGACACACCGGGCACGTCTGGCGGAACTGGATGAAGCCCTGCGAGCTGACCACCACCCCGCGCCCGCCGCAATGCCGGCAGGTCTCCTGCCCGCTCCCGCGCTCCGCGCCGGTTCCGCCGCAGTCGGCGCATTCGACGTTGACGGGGATCGTGAGTTCGCGTTGCGAACCGAGGACGGCCTCCTCGAAATCAATCTCCAGATCGTAGCGCAGATCGGCGCCGGCCGCGCGGCCGCCGTGTTCGCGCGCGCCGCCGTGGAAAAAGTCGTCGAAGATGCTGCCCCCGCCGCCGCCGAAGGCGCCCATGAACGTGCGGAGCGCTTCCTCGAGATCAATGCCGCCGAAACCGCCATAGGCGCCGCCGCCCGGCCCCGCGCCGCCGCCGGGGGCGAATGCGCGGTGGCCGAACTGGTCGTAACGCCGACGCTTTTCCGGATCGCTCAGGACTTCGTACGCCTCGGAGATTTGCTTGAACTTCTCCTCGGCGGCGACATTTCCGGGGTTCTTGTCCGGATGGTACTGGATCGCGAGTTTGCGGTAGGCCTTCTTGATGGCGTCCGCATCGGCGTCGCGGGGCACCCCCAGCACCTCGTAGTAATCTTTTTTGGGTTCGGCCATGGCTTACGCCTCGCCGCCGCCGGCGGTCGGTTCGGGCGGTCCGCTGGAGACGATCACCTGCGCGGGGCGCAACAGCCGGCCGCCGAGCCGATAACCGCGGCGCACTTGTTGCGTCACAGTCCCCGCGGGAATCTCCACGGAAGGCATTTGCGTGACGGCCTCGTGCGCATGGGCGTCGAAGGGCTGCCCTGCGGCGTCCACCGGTTCCAGCCCGAATTTCGCCAGCGCGCCCGTCAATTGATCGTACACCAATTGAAAGCCCTGTCGGACCGCCTCATCCACGCCGTGCTCGACGGCGGTTTTCATGCCGATCTCGAAATGGTCGAGAACCGGCAGCAGTTCCCGAATCAAGTCCTCGGTGGCGCGAACGCACATCTCGGCGCGGTCGCGCGCTGTGCGTTTGCGGAAATTATCGAAGTCGGCCTGCAAACGGAGCAGGCGGTCTTTCAGCCCGTCTATCTCGGCCGAAACGTCCGCGGCCTCGCGCTGTAATTCCGCTTCCGGCGCGGGCGCGGACTCCGCGGCGGGGGGCGCAGGCTCGGCCGCGGGCGGGGTCGTCTCCGCCGGCGCGTCGTCGCCGCCGAGGTTTTTCTTCTCCTTCGCCGGCGTCGGTGTTTCGTTTTTCTTCGGTTCCGTCATATTCAAATCCAGCAGAAAAATACGCGGTGCGAAACGAATAGATTAGGATAATTTCGCCCGCCGTCAATCTCCGTGCAGAGAGAAAACGGTCAAGCGACGACGATTTCCGCGCGATGCGGCAGGGAGGGTTGCGCCCCCGCGCGCGTGACCGAAACCGACGCGGCGCGAACGGCCCGCTCCGCCGCGGCCGAAAGGGGCAGGCCTTCGGCGAGGCCCGCCGCAAGCCATCCGGTGAAGCAATCGCCGGCGCCGACCGTATCCACCGGCCGCACCCGCGGCGCCGGAATCCGACGCGCCCCCTCGGCGTCCGCGAGCAAAACGCCGCGGGCGCCCAGCGTGACCGCGACCGTACGGCAACCGGCGCGCCGCAGCCGCTCGGCGGCCGCGCGCGGATCGCGCAGTCCGGTCAACGCTTCCGCTTCGATCTCGTTCGGCGTCAGCACGGTCACGCGCCGCAGCAGGCGCGCGGGCAGGCGTCGCACCGGCGCCGGCGTCAACACGAACGCCGCTCCGCATTCCGCGGCGATCTCCGCGGCCGCCTCGACGGCCTCCAGGGGCACTTCGAGTTGCGCGACGATCACTCCGGCTCGCCGCAAGGCGGGCGCGGCGGCGCGCACGTCCTCCGCGGTCAAATGGCTGTTGGCCGATTCCGCCACGCCGATCAGGTTTTGACGGTCGCGCCCGCCGATCAAAATCAGCGCGATACCGCTCGAAACGCCGGGCTTGACGCGAAAATGACGGATATCCACGCCCTCCCGCCGGAGCGCCGCCGCGGCCGCGCG
>CALGXT010000165.1 GCA_937935255.1 uncultured bacterium
TCCGGCGGCGTATCCGGGAGCGACAAAACCATCAGGGTCAGCGGCATCGTGGAAATGACCTGTTCGTACGGACGAAACTCGCCGGTGGGAAGGCGTAGGCCCTCGACCCGCGCGTTTCGGACGCCGACGGAGGCGACCGGCGTTTTCCGAAACAGCCGCCCGCCCCGTTGCTGCACGGCGTCCGCCATTCGCGCATACAAACTGCCGGTTCCCGCATGTGGATACGCGAATTGATCCACCAGGGTCTTGTGCTTTTTCGCGGCGGAAAGTCCGAGGGCGTTCGAAATGGCTTTGCCCAAAGAGAATTTTTTGATCCGCTGCGCCGCAAAGGCGGAATCCAATTGATCGCAGGGAATGCCCCAGAGTTTTTCGCTGTAATTCTTGAAGAAAATCTCAAAAAGCTTGCGCCCGAACCGATGAACGACCCACCCCTCGAACGTATCCGCGACGGGGCGAGCAGGGCGCATTTTTTGATCCAAATAACTCATCACGCAGGCGGTGGCGCGAAGCGGCCCCAGATTCCAGAGCGCGTTGAGGGGACGCAGCGGGTAATAGTAAAAGCGGCCGTTGTAGTAAATGCGGGTCAGCCGCTCCACGATGGCATACTCTTTCCCGATCACCTCCAGCCACAGGCGGTTGACGCGAGAATCCTCGCTGAAAAAACGGTGGGGTCCCAGATCCACGATCTGGCCCCAGAGTTCAAGGCTTCGGGCCAGCCCGCCGACGTACGGCGACGCCTCATAGACATCCACGGCCACGCCCGCCTTGGCCAGTTGATAGGCGGCGGTCATGCCCGCCGGTCCCGCGCCAATGACCGCGACGCTCATGCGCGGCGCCCCTCCTCAGTCGAATCCGCGCGGTTCCGCCGCTCTTCCATGCCGAGATAGCTGAAAATCAGGCTGAAGAGGAGGGTCTGGACGCCGAGCGAGGCGAAGGTGCGGCCGGCGATGACGATGCGCGTGGAGACCCGCGGGTCAAGTTCCCCGAATCCGCCCCGCGCCCACCGAAACAGCTCGTGGGCGATGAGCGCCACCCCGCCCGCCAGCGCGGCCGCCCCGGCCAGCAGACCTTTTTCCAGTGTAAAGAATCGAAATGCCTGCGCGAGAATATGCTGCGGCGGCAGCCATCCCCGGGTGTACGCGAATATGCGGGCGAAGCACGCGAACAAGATCATCTGATAGCCGAACAACAGTATGAGACCCGCCACTTCCAGCGTGTTGAGATCGAACCGCACGGCGCCCACGACGATCGGCCCGGCCAGCAGCCGCGCGAAAAACAAGCCGCCCACCAACGCCGCCGCCAGGCCCGGATACAGCAACAGCCAACGGGGAGAGAACAACAACATGAATCGGAGATGCCGCCAGCCGTCCCGCCAGCTCCGCAAATGCGGCGGGCGCGACCTTCCGTCCTTGCGCAGCACGATCGGAACCTCCGCGATGCGCAGACCGCGCAAAGACGCCTTGATGACCATTTCGGAGGCGAACTCCATCCCCTCGGTGCGCAGGTCGAGCCGTTCGAAGGCGTCCTTCGAAAGCGCGCGCAGACCGCTGTGAAAATCATGCGCCGGGCACTTGAAAAAAAGCCTGCCGATAAACGTGAGAACCGGATTGCCGATCCACCGGTGTTTCCAGGGCATGGCGCCCGGTTCGATCCGCCCGCCGCCGGCGGGCAGGCGGCAGCCCATCACCAGATCGGCGCCCGAACGCAACGCCGCCACGAAAGGCGCAATTTTGGAAAAATCGTAGCTGAGGTCGGCGTCGCCCATGATGATATACTTTCCGCGCGCGGCCCGCATCCCGCCGCGCAAGGCGCTGCCGTAGCCTTTCTCCGCCACCCGCACGACGCGCGCGCCGTTTTCCTCGGCGATCTTTACCGAACCGTCCGTGCTGCCGTTATCGGCGACCAGGATTTCGCCCTCGACGCCCGCCGCCGCCAGCCCCCGCCGCGCCTCCGCGATGCAGGCGGCCAGCGTTTCCGCCTCATTGAGGCACGGCATCAAAATGGTGACCTCGGGGTTCATGGCGTGTCAGCGGGGGGGCGGACGCTCCGTGTTCGACGTCCTCGGCGCTGCCGCCAACCAAGGTTTGCCCGACGCGAATACCGCCCGCATCGCTTCCGCGCGACTTCGCAGTTCACGCTCCGCCGACCTCGACAGCGCGACTTCCGTGACCAGGCCCAGGGCGTTTCCAAAATCTCCGCGGGCGGCCAACGCGGCGGCGCGCACGAGTTTCGTCCGGTCCGGATCGTGGCCGAGGGCGGCCGCCCGATCGCAGATCGCGAGGGACAGCGCCGGATCGCCATGCTCCGGCGCCGTGGCCAGATTCCACGCGGCGTTCAAAAGCGTTGTCGCTTTCGCGTCCGGCGCCGCGGCGACGCCGCGCCAGAGATGGGTCAGATCCGCCCAACGCCCGGTCTCTACCAGTCGCCGCGCCGTCTCTTCGAGCGGCGCCTCCCGCGCCTCAGGCGGGACACGGTTGAGCGCCTCGATCAACTCCTCGATCGCCGGGCCGGCTTCGCCCTCCGACACTCGCGACGCCGTCAACTCCACCCGCGCCAGCCGCGCCAGCGGTTCGGGCGGGCGGGAATCGAGGACTTTCTGAAACAGCTCCCGCGCCGGCCCGGGGGCGCCTTCGACGACGCGAACAAACCGCGCGAGGTGGTATTGCGCCTCCGCCAAGCTTTGTTCCGGCGCCACGCGCAACAGGAGGATTTGCTGATTGAGCCCTCGCGCGATGTCGTTGGGCGGAAAAACGAGCGGTCGAGTCCAAGGGGGGATACGCTTTTCGAAAAACGCCATGCGCCCAAAGGAGTTCGAGAACGAGACGCCGGGCGGCGATTTGGGATGGAGGATTTGGAAGTACGGCTCGATGAAGTTCTCCCACGTCATGAACGACAGGTGGGTGATGCCGCGTTGCCGCAGGAGGGCGAACGTCTCCCCTTCGTTCTGCGCGTTCAATGCCGCGGCGGCGGCTTTCAGGCCTTCGACATTCTCCCAATACAGGGTTCCGACCGTCTGGAAGCCGCCGAGCGCGGCCAACATGCACGAGCTGTTCGGGCTGCTCAGCAGGACCACCGGGCGCTCGCCCGCGTCGTCCGAAATGGCTCGCGCCATCTGGCGATGCAGGATCGCCAAGGCCTGTCCGGGCGTTATTTGAATAGGGTCGCCCCCGCGATACTGATTCCAAAGAATCTTGAAACTGGCGCCGAATGCCGGCGCCATCAGGAGATAGCCGAGCGGCATCGCCAACAAGACCGCCAGCGCCCGCTCCGCGAATTGCCGCGGAAGCAACCGCCAGAGCTGAGAGATCGCCAACGCGGCGAGCGCGATATACAGCGGGCCGACCAATAGGCCCCATCGCGATTGATAAAACTGCAATCCGTTGAGCAAAACGATCGGTACGGCGAGGAGGACCAGCGCGCCTTTGGCGCCGGCCGTCAATCGGCGGCAAAACAAAAGAAAGAGCGCGGCCAAAAGAAACATCGGGAACCAGCCCAACGCCGTGAGCCAATTGATCTGTCCGAGCGCGATCCGCCGGATCAACGGCTGGAGTTCGGCGATGTTTTGCCAAAGCCTCAACATGAACCCGTCTTTGGGGATGTAGAGGTCGGCGCTCCCGAAGGCCAGAAACGCCGGCAGAACGAGCGCGGCGAGCGTCGGCCAAATCATTCGCCGCCAAAGCGGAACCGCATGGGCGCGCCGCTTTTGGGCGATCCATTCGGCCAACAGCGCGATATCCCATCCGCCCCCCAGCCAGGCTAACGCGTAAAGCGGATGGTTGACCTCCAGCCGCAGCCCCATGTGGTTGGGAAAGTATTCGAAGAGATACAAGGCCACGCTGCCGCCCGCGCCCCACAGCGCCCAGGTCTTCCAGAGGCCGGGAAAATATTCCGACGCGCCGTCGTTCATCCGCGGCCGCGCGAACAGGACCGCGGAAACCACGGCGCCCACTCCCACGACGGCGATGACCATCGCGGTCGCCAGCGCGCTCAGCCAAAGACCGGCGGCGCCGCAGAGCGCGGAGGCGATCATGCCGCGCCGAGCCGTCTCGAAAGAGGGCGCCGGCAGAAAACCGGCCGACTCGTTTTTCCGCACCCAGCCCGCGCCGGCCCACGCCGCGCCGAGCAGCAGGCCCAGGTGCGACAGGGCGATGATCCCGTGGTGATCGGGATACGCCGGCAAAAAACCCTCGTAAAAGGACGGCGTCGCGACCATCCCCGCGGCGACGACGGCGCCGGCCAGCGATCCGAAGCGCCGAGCCGCCACGATGGGAATCACCGCCAGCGCCACCATCAGCAGGAGGGGGTTCGCCCAGATGGACATCCGGAAAATCGCGTGGCGCAGCGGCTCGCCCGTGAACGCCCGGCGCAGCTCCCCCAGCCCCCGAAGGTACCAGGCAAACGGCGAACTCCAATGCACTTCGCGGCCGTACGGCGCGTTGTCGAAATCCGTGCGCCGCAGCCGCCACCCATTCCGGCCGCCCAAGTGTTCCGCGTGGCGGTTCCAGACATAGCCGTCGAAGGCGATCTCGCTCAAAAACACCGGCAACCGTTTCTCGCGCGGAATGCCCGCGTCGGCGTGTTCGCAAATGCGGACGGTCACGGCGTCGGCCAGAAAGGCGTGGACGGCGACCCACGCGATGCACAGCGCCACCACCGCGAACAGCGCCCAGCGGTCGGGCGAAATGGCGAAGCGCTTGTTCGGCGGCGCGGTTCCCATGGATTGCCGTTGACGCATAACATCGAGAATGGCTGCTTCGCGAATCGTTGAACGATGGAAATAAAAAACAAAGTATTCGCGGCAGAAAAAGGACCGTCAAGGCCGAATCGTAGCCGTGTCGAACGCCGGAAGAAACCCTGAGGGATGAACGTAGTGCGCGTGGAGGTCGAATTCGCGGGGTTGAAACAAGGCGCCATCGAGGGCCGAAGGCGCCGGGAACGTTCATCGCCGTCTTCCGCCGGCGGAGCGGCGGAACTACAGCCGAAAATCCGCGACCCGCGGTCGCGGCGGCAGAGACGCCGCTTCGCGTTATTCACGGAGAAACGTTTATTCCAAATGGCGCTTGCGTGCGGCGCGGCGGCGCGATAGATTCGACCTGTTGCCGGTCGCCGCGCGGTCCGGCGATCGCGCATGTTTTCCTGCGCTCGGGTGGTGGAATGGCAGACACGCATGTTTGAGGGGCATGTGGGGCAACCCGTGGGGGTTCAAGTCCCCCCCCGAGCACCAGGCCGCTCCAGCCGCGGGAGCTGATCGTCATGAAAAACAATGCCCCGTCCGCGCCGTCCGAACCCGCCGCCGCCGCGCCGTCCGCGCGATGTCCCGTGTGCGGCGAATATGTCGGCCCCGCCCGCCGCTGCGCGCGTTGCGGCGCGACGCTGGACGTTCGGATGAGCCTGCGCGTATTCCGCTGGGCGGCGGTCGGTCTGGCAACGGTCGGTCTGGGGCTGCTCTTTCTCGCCGCGCGCTATCGCGAAATCCCGCGGCTCGCCGTCGGCGACATCGAGCGCACGATGAATTTTGCGTACGTGCGGATGGCGGGGGTCGCCGCCGATGACGCCCGCGCCTTTCGCCGCGGCGACCGCATCGAGAGCCTTCGCTTTACGCTGCGCGACGACACGGGCGAAATCGTCGTGCGCGCGTACGGAGACCGGGCGCGGGAGATCGCGGACCTCGGCCGCGCGCCGCGCGCCGGCGATCGCGTCGAAGTTGCCGGGACGCTCTCGATCGCCGACGAGGGCGTCTCGCTGCGCCTTCAATCCGCCGAGCAACTGCGCGTGGAGCGCGTCGAGATTCCGCTCGTCCCGCTCGCCGAGATCGGCGCGGGCGATACGGAACGGGCCGTGCGTATCGCGGGCGAAGTGGTCGCCGTTCAAGCGCCGCGCGCCGAAAGCCGCGCGCCCTGGGTGGTGGACGTGCGGGACGAGAGCGGCAGCGGGCGGCTGGTGTTTTTCTCGCGCGTCCACGAGGAGCTGCCGGACCCCTCGGCGCTCGCGCGCGGCGCGCGGTTCGAGGCGCGCGTGAAGGTCTCAACCTATCGCGGCGAAGTCCAGCTTCAGCTCGAAAGCGGAGGCCATTGGCGATGGCTATCGCGGCAGGAGTATGACGCGCTGCGCGCCGGCGGCTCGCCTCCGCCGACGCCCGCCGAAACGCCGCCGCCCGCCGCGGCCGCGCCCTCAACGCTCCCCCTGACCGCGTTGCGCGACGTGCTGCCGACCCGGACCGGCGAGATCTTCCGCGTGCGCGGGCGGATCGAATCGCTGCAGCCGCCGCGGCCCGGCTCCACCGCGCCCTGGCAAGCGTTGCTGCGGGAGGACGAGGCGGCGATCCGGCTGGTGTACTGGTCGGACGTGGCCGAGCGCCTTACGCCCGAGGCGACGCCGGCGGCGGGACTGCGCTTCGAAGCCGAAGGCCGGCTCGAAAGCTATCGCGGCGCGTTGCAACTGCGCATCCTCCGCGCCCGCGACTTGCGCCGGCTGCCGGAGGCGGCGACGGACCGGGCGGAGGCCCCCGCGCCATGAGCTTCGCGGCCGTCGCGATCGTCGGAACACTGGCGGGCGTTCTGCTCTCCGCGCCGCTCTCGCTGCTGCCGGCGTTGCACGTCTATAATGTTTTGGGCGGCTGGCTGCTGCTCGCCTATTCACTGCAGGGCGCGGGCGCCCTCATCCCGCCGGAATTCTCGCTTCCGCTGATGACGGGCCTCGTCGTTGGGTGGTCCATTTTGAATACGATCCCCTCGGTGCTATTGGGCGCGCCCGACGAAAGCGCGATGTTCGCCGTGCTGCCGGGCCAGAAATATCTCATGGAGGGGCGGGGCTATGAAGGGACGATGCTGACCGGCGTCGGGGGGCTGATCGGCGCGGTATTGGTCGTGGCGCTCATCGGTCCCCTCGCGCCCCGCGCGCTGCCGATCGCGCGGTCGGTGCTGGCGCCGCATCTCCACTGGATGCTTTGGGTGATCATCACCTATATTCTGATGACCGAATGGCCCAAGGGCGGCAATCGCGGCCCCGCCGGCTGGCGCAAATTTCTCGACGCCTGGAAATCGTTGGGCGCCGGGATCCTGACGTTCATGCTCTCGGCATTGTTGGGCTTCGTGCTGCTCTATCGCTCGCCGATCTCCGTCGAATCCGCGTTCCAAAACATTTTACCGGCGTTCGTGGGACTGTTCGCTGTGCCCTGGTGTCTGTTCAACCTACTGAGCGCGACGGCGATTCCGAAACAATTCGCGGCCGATTCGGTCGAGCTCGACGGCGACCGGGTGCTGCGGGGCGCGGCGGCGGGCGGGCTCGGCGGCGGTTTCGCGGCATTCTTCCCGGTGGTCACCGGCGGCGTCGGCGGACTGCTCGCGGGCCACGCGACGGCGCAGCGCGACGAGCGGGTTTTTCTGCTTTCGCAGGGCGTCTCCAAATTCGTGTACTACGTCGGCGCGCTGCTGCTCTTTTTCGTTCCGGGGCTGCGCTTGCGGCGGGGCGGCGCGGCGTGGATGATCCAGTCGCTCCACACGCCGCGGACGACGGGCGATTATCTTTTGATCCTCGGCGCGATCGCGCTGGCCGG
>CALGXT010000166.1 GCA_937935255.1 uncultured bacterium
GTCGCGGCCGCGGCCGCGGCGCTGCCGCAGGGCGCTCAGGAGCTTCTCGGCCGGCAGGGCCTCGAAGAAGCGTCGGACGGTTTGGAGGTCGGGCGAGTCGTCGAGGCGATCCCAACCAAAGAGCGAGGGGGTGTATTCGAAGTTCATGCGGGTCTTATACACCGCAACCCATACCCGCGTCAAGACCCAAGTGGTCGAAAAATTCGTGTTTTTTTGAGGAGCGGCGAGAAAAACCGGCGATTGGCGCGGGGTCGCTGGGGTAAACGATTTTCGCCTCCCTTCGCCGGCGCCTGTATTTGCTGTTCTTTTCCCACATCGCAATCGGCTCTCCGAAACGCCATTGACATCGCGCGCGGCGGACGTGATAAAAGAAAGGGCGCCGGATGAGCCGGCCCCGCCACACAGGAGTAACGGCCATGACGAAGCGCTCAAATTTCGCACGCGCCGCGTTGGCATTGATGTTCGCTGTTTTCGGCGCCGCCGCCCTTCCCGCGGTCGCCGCCGAAACCTCGGCGGAGTCCGACGGCTTCGCCATCGCGGCCCGAATGTCCACGCTCGGCCTCGGCGCCGAAGCGCACGTTCCCTTCAGCCGCTATCTCAAGCTGCGGCTGGGCTTCAACGTGTTTTCGCTGAACTACACCGACACGCAGGAGGACGTGGACTTCAATGTGGACGCCCGCCTGCGCACCGGCGCGGCGCTGCTGGACTGGTTCCCCGCCGCCGGCGGCTTCCGCTTCAGTTTCGGCGCGATGTATAACGGCAACGAGTTGAAAGGCGCCGCGCATCCCCGCGAGAACACGACCATCGGCGATATCGAATACACCCCGGCGCAGATCGGCACGCTCTCCGCCAACGTCGAATTTCCGAATCTCGCGGGCTACGCGGGCATCGGCTTCGGCAACGCCACCTCGCCCGGCAGCCGCCTCGCGGTGCTGTTCGACATCGGGGTCATGTTCCACGGCAGCCCGACGCTGCGCCTGAGCGCGGACGGCGCGCTCGCCGGCAATCCCGCGTTTCAGGCCGAGCTCGAAAAGGAGCGGCAAAGCATCGAGGAAGATTTCGCGAAGGTCGCCCGCTTCTATCCGGTAATCTCTCTGGGGCTGGCTTTTCGCTTCTAAGGGAGGATGAACCATGCCCGACCGCTCCGAAGCCTCCGCATCGGACACCCCCGCGCCCGCGCTGGACCGCCGCATCGGAACGGCCCTGCTGGTTCTGGCCTTCCTGTTTCTCGCCGTCTCGCAACTGCGCACGATCGCCGAGCCGGAGTTTTGGTCGCATCTGGCGCAAGGCCGTGCCTTCGCCGAGCGGGGCGCGGCGGCGGGGCTGGATACGCTGACCTTCACCATCGCCGGACGCCCCATTCACACGCCGTTCGCCCTTTATGACCGCCTCTTGTTCGGGCTTTGGTCGGCGGGCGGAGCGCCGCTGACGACGCTCGCGCACATCGCGCTCCTGCTCGCCGCCGCGGCGCTCGCGCGGCGGGCGGCGCCGTCGGCCTCGCGCACCCCCGCGGCCGGCGCGATCGCGCTCGGACTCGCCGGCTGGTTGATGGCCCCTGGAGCGCCCGCGAATCCGCGCGTGTTCTCGCTGTTCTTCATCGCCCTGTTCTTGCACGAATATACGCGGGAACGATCGCCGCTGCGCCTGGCCCTGACGCTGCTGCCGGCGCAAATACTTTGGACGAATCTGGACTCCGCGTTTCTCCTCGGCCCGCTGCTGGCGCTGTTCGGCGCCGCTGATTTCTGGGCGGAGCGGCGGGCGGCGGGCGGCGCGACGGCGGACGAGCGGCGGCGCATCGTTCTGTTGGGCGGTCTGGCACTGGCGCTGCTGGCCGCGACGCTGATCAATCCGAACGGCGCCGGTCTGCTGAGCGCCGCGGCGGCGGAGTGGAGCCGTCCCGCGCACCCCGGCTTCTGGGTCTGGCTTTCGCCGTACAGCCATGTGACGGCCTCCCCTTTGTTCCGAAACTGGACTGTGGCGGTGTTGCTGATCGGGGCGTTGGGGTTGGTCGCGCACGCGCAACGGCTGCCCCTTTTGATCACCGCCGCCGCCGTCACGGGCGGTTTTCTGGCGTTGCGCTCCGTCGCCGCGACCTCGCTGTTTGCCTTGCTCGCGCTGCCGTTTCTCGTGCTGGCGTTGAACGCGATCGGAAGGGAGGGCGGCGCCCTGTGCCCGCCGGGGTTGTTCCGCGGCGCGGAAGAGCGGGCGCGCGCGACGGCGCTGGTCGTCGCGTTGCTGCTCGCGGGTTCCAGCCTGCTGTTTGTCACCAACCGCCTTTATCGCGGCGTCGGCGCGGCCGCGCGGTTTGGGTTGGGAGTTGAAGAACGGGTGTTTCCGGCCGCGGCCGCGGAGTTGCTCGCGCGGCCCGATTTCCCGGCGCGGGTTTTGCATCTGCCGCATGACGGCGGTTATCTCGCCTGGCGGCATCCGGATCGGCCGGTGTTTTGCGATTTGCGGCGCGGAGCATACGACCCGGAATTCAAGCGGCTAGTGGGGCGCTGGATCGCCGGAGAGAGCGGCCTGTTCGAGGCGATCGCGCGCCGCTATGACGCAAGCGCGCTCCTGCTCAATTGCCTCTGGCCCGGCGCGGGCCGAATGGCGCGGGAGGCGATGGGCCTCGGCTGGACGCTGGAATACTTCGACGGAACCGGCGCCGTGCTGCTGGCGCGCGGCGCGACGGCCGGACATCTCGACGCCGAAACGCGCGAAGCCGGTTTGCGCCGGCTCGAGGCGGAGGTCAACGAGTTCGCGGCGCAACTCGCCAAAGGGCGGCGCCCGGCGCTCGCCCCGGCCGTCATCGGCGCGGGCGAACTATTCAGCGCGCTGGAGCGGCATCGCGAGGCGGCGGAGATGTACGGCCTGCTGGCGAAGGCCGCGCCCCGTTCCCGGTTCGCGCAACTCCAGCTCGGCATCGAGCTGGCGCGCGCCGGACGCGCGGATGAGGCCATCCAGCCCCTGGAGGCGGCGGTCGCCGCGAACCGCAAGAATGGCGTCGCCTGGTTCTGGCTCGCGCAAGCCTACGCCCGGCTGGGCCGCGAAACCGAATCGCAGCGGGCCGCCCAACAAGCCGAGCGCTGGATGCCGAAAAGGCGGTAAGCGCACGGCGGTTTCTTCGACGGACGGAAACGCACGCCGCCGTCCCGTTCGCTGTGGTTCCGACGGCGGCTTCCCGTTTCCCATCTTTTCTCTCACCGCCGAGGTCGGCCCGGCGGTGTTGAGAATCCGTCCGTGCGCGTCCGCCGCTCCGTTCTCCGCCGGCGGCGCGTTTCAGGGCGCGTAGCCGATGCGTTTGAGAAACCAATAGTTCCGCGTCCAGTTCGGCTCCACCCGCACCACGAGATCGAGCTTCACCGGGCGATCGAAAATTTCCGCCAGTTCCCGTTCGGCGGCCCTGCGAACGGCGCGCAGCATCCGGCCTTTGTAGCCGATGACGATGCCCTTCTGCGAATCGCGCTCCACATAGATGATCGTCGTCGCCGTCCACGCCTCCGACGATTCCACCAGGTGTTCAACCGCGACAGCGACGCGGTGCGGCACCTCGTCGCGCAACCGCAGAAAAAGCTTTTCGCGGACGACATCGGCGATCGCGAGCCGCCGGGGGTGATCGGTCAGCACGTCGGGCGGGAATAGCGGCGGCTGCTCCGGCGCGAGCGCGAACAGCGCCGCGCGGAGTTCCTCGACGCCCGCGCCCGTGCGCGCCGACACCGAATGCCATTGCGGAACCGGCGCGGCGGGCGCCGCTGCCGCCGCCGCGCGCCACGCCGCAGGCGCCTCTTCCAGCCCCGCGGCGCCGAGATCCGCCTTGTTGACCGCGATCACCACCGGCGCGCCCTCGGACCGCCGGGCCAGCCGCCGCATCCAGCCGCGGTCTTCGTCGCGCAAGGGCGCCGAACCGTCCAGGACCAGCAGCACGGCGTCCGTGCCTTCCACCGCCGCGCGGGCGGCGCGGTTCATCAACCGCCCCAAATCGGTTTTCGTCTGATGCACGCCCGGCGTATCCACGAAGGCGAGCTGTCCGCGGGGCTCGGTCAGAACGCCGCGGATGAGGGTGCGCGTCGTCTGCGCGACGGGGCTTTCGATGCTGACCTTCTCGCCGAGGAGCGCGTTCAAGAGCGTGGATTTGCCGACGTTGGCCCGCCCCACAATCGCGATCAGCGCGGCGCGGCCGGACATCGGCGACGACGCTTCGCTCATCCGCCCTCCCCGGCGGCGTCCCGAACTCCGCCGAAAAACGTCAGGTAGGGCCCGCCCCACGCCTCGCGCTGGAGATAGAGCGCCAGCTCGCGCAGGTGATAATCGCCCCACTGGCTCGACTCGCCGCAGGGAACCTTCTGCCCCGGCGGTATGCGGTCCCAGCCGTTCGGCCGGTGATACACGCTGTGCAGCAGCAAACCGTGATGTTTCGGGTCGTCCGAGAGATACGGCGCCGAGAGGAGCCGCGCCGCCACGGTCAGTCCCGCCTGCCGATAGCGGCGCCCGGCGGCGACGTCCCCATGGTTCGACAGCCGTCGGCCCAGCCGCAACAGGCCCTGCGCGGCGATGGCGGCGGCGGAGCTATCCACCGGCTCGAACGCGTTGAACGGATCCGCCGGGCGCTCGAGGTAATCCTCGCCGAGCCGGCACAGCAGCGGCGCGCCCGTGTCCCAGTAGGGAATGCCGTCGGCGGGCGTCCGCTCGATATAGAAATCGGCCGTCGCGCGCGCCGCGAGCAGCATCCAGGCCTCGATCTCCGCGCGTCCGCCGAGCGGCTTCAACTCCTCGTCCGGGCGGGTGTCGAGCCATTCGAGCTGTTCCGGAAAGCCGAGCATCACCCAGGCGAGCCCGCGGGTCCACGTCGTGAAGGGCGAATAACCCTGCTGTGAATTCGGGCAGCGATAGGCGCCGTCGTTGATGTTGAAAATGCTCTCGTGGGCGACGCGGCCGCGAATATCGTAGGCGTCGCGCCCCTTGCCGTAATACACCGCGAAGCGCGCGGTCGCGCGGCAATGCTCGACGGCGCGCGAAAGCAGGCTGATGCGAACGTCATTTTCGCCGAGATACACCTGCCCAAGGCTGTGCGCCAGCGCCAGCGCGCGGCAGGAGCGAATCGTATCGGCGAAGAGCGAATGCGGGCCGTTGAAGCTGTACAGAAAGCCGCCGCCGTCGGGCAGCGGCGTCCAGCGCCGCGCCTGCACGGCGCCGGAGCAGCGCAGCGCCAGTTCATAAAAACGCCGCTCCCAATCGTTCGATTCGAGGCGGCCTTCCGCCATCAGCCGCAGCAGATTGCCGTAAGTGCTGACATTGTTGAAGCCGTGATCGTGAACGCCGAAATGCGTCACGTGGCCGGCCATTTCGTTCGCCGTGCGGACGCGGCCGATTTCGAGAAACCGGCGGTCGCCCGTCGCGTCGAACTGCAACAGCGCGGAGCCGTACTGGAATCCCTGGGTCCAATCGGTCCAGCCGCGGGCGGTGTAGCGGCCGTTGACGGTGAACACGGGGGCGCCCGCCCGCGGATCCAGTTCGCGCTCGATGCGCAAAATCTTCTCGGCGGAGAGCGCCCACATCCGTTGGATATCCGCCGCCATTCCGGTCGGCGTCAGATCGGCGTTGATTTTCATCGCGGCATGTCCCCGGTGTAATTTCGCGAGAGGTTAGCACCTCGCACTGAAAATCCGAATCCTGTTTTTTTCGGCGGCGCGATAGCGGGGATATCCTGCGACAGAGCCCGCCGCGCGGCCCGCCTCCGCCCCCTTGGGCTTGAGCGAGGGCGGCGGCGCCGAGCAGAAACGACGGGGGAACTTGAAGGTCTCGATGCCGGAACTCGCTGTGCTCCGCGATCATAACCTTGCCGGGCCTGCTCGGCGGCGAACGCGACCGGCGGCGCCGTCGCCGCGCGGACATCGCCGTTTCGCTCCGCGCAAGCGCGAGAACGCCATTCCGCGCTCCCTGTTCGGCGCCTCGCAGCGCTTTTATTTGCGGATGCCCGTCGCCCATCGCTTTCGAGGCGCAGTCTCACACCTTCGAAAGTGTGAGACACCCACTTTGTGCTTTATGCCGTATTTGCTGGATTTTCATTATCTCACACCTTCGAAGGTGTGAGAGTATCCTGACGACGCAAGACCGCCCGACAGAAGTCAGAGGAGACCTTGGAGACCGAGGCTTTGGGGGCGTTGAACATGCGACGAAATGGCGAACCCATTGACTTTTTGCGAGCGCGGGGTTCGCTTCGGGGGCGGGATAAGCCCTCGCCTTTCATGTTTTTCAAGCCTTTCGTAGTTTTTTGAACTGCGAAAACCATGAAGTTCACGTTATTCGGGGGTTGTTGCGAATCCTCATCGCAATCAACGCGCAATCTTTGTTCTCCAAGTTCGGAGCCGGGCGGGAGAATTGAGGGCCGCTGGTTATCCGAGGCTAGCCGCTTTTGCCCCGCACGGCGCGGGGCGCCCAGCGGCCTACCCCGTGCAGGCCGGTAGGCCGGTTGTCTGGGCCGCCTCCCGCGGGCCGAAAAGCCGGCAGGCGCGACTGCCTGTTTTCGCAGCGCCCCTCGCCGCCAATCGGGCAACGGGGAGACCCCGACCTGC
>CALGXT010000167.1 GCA_937935255.1 uncultured bacterium
GCGCCCGCGGGCGCTTCCCTTCCCAAGTCCCTGTAAAACTTTCAACTTAAGCTTCCGTCATGCCACGCCTCAATTTCTCCGCCAAATTTTCTCTGTCCCCAGCCAGAGGGGACAGAGAAATGGCGGCAGAGCTTGGAAAGCGGCAAGTCATTGAAAGAATGCATATTCGATCAAACTTGATCAGCCGTCATTCCGGCGCGAAACGCCCGGAGAGTTGAATTAGATGTGTCCGATCGGACACATCTAATTCAACAATTCAGGCCTTTTGTTCAAGCCAGATTTTTGCCGTTGAAGAGGGGGGGGATTTAGAGTTTCGCCTTTGAAGCGTTGCCGCCGCATCTTAGGGGCACAAAAACAGTGAAGCGCTAGCAGAGGGCGAGGCGTGCGGATTTGATGGGCACGAGTCCGGATGGCGCTCGGGGGCGCGCCCCAGCGCGCCGAGAGCGTCGCGTTTCCGGTGGCGACCACAGCCGCCTTGATCCGAAACGGTCTCCCGCCCTGACGCCCGCGCCAATAAAACACCAAACGCATTCGCCGGGTCTAAACCGGGTCTAAAATATAAAAATGCGGTTTCCGCGGATCGCCTCTTGAAAAACAGGAACTCCACGGTATGTTTTTCGCGTCTTATCCAAAAACCGAAAGGACACAATCATGATTAAAATTGGGCACAAGATTCCGGACCTCGAACTCGACGCGTTTGCCGACGGCCAAGTGAAAGAGATCCGCTTGTCGGACTTCAATGGCAAGTGGCTCGTGGTAGTGTTCTACCCCGCGGACTTCACGTTCGTCTGTCCGACCGAGCTTGAGGAGCTGGCGAAGCTCTATCCGCAGTTCCAGGCGGAAGGCGCTGAAGTGTTGAGCGTCAGCACCGACACCGTTTATGTCCATAAGGCTTGGCATGACAATTCGCCGGCGATCAAAAAAATTCGGTTTCCCATGGTCGCGGATCCGACCGGCAATATGAGTCGGGAATTCGGCGTTTACATAGACAGCGAAGGTCTCGCCCTGCGCGGCAGCTTTGTAATCGATCCCGACGGCGTGCTGCGGGCTTTCGAGATTCATGACAACAGCATCGGCCGGAGCATGACGGAGTTGCTCCGCAAACTGCAGGCCGCCAAATTCGTCCGCGAACACGGCGGCGAGGTTTGCCCCGTCAACTGGCAGCCCGGCGCCAAGACCCTGAAGCCGAGCCTCGAGCTGGTCGGAAAAATCTGAGGCGTGGTTTAGCCTGTCGCGAAAAAAGCCGACGGGCTTTCCCCGCCGGCCATCCGGATGCGGCCAAAGGCAAAGTCGGGGGCGACAATCCGTTCCATGCGGTCGCGGGGGGGGCGAAATCGCTTTCGCCCCCCGATTTTTGGCTGATCGGCCTTTTCGCGATCATCGCCGTGAGCGGCGCCCGGTGTGGCGCATGCCCGAGGCCGAGTCGTTTTTTGACCGCGGATTGCGCAGATCGGCGCGGATGGGAGGGGCTTTATTGCTTCCACTTTTGCGTCTTTGGCGCTTTTCGCCATACGATTGATCCGCATTATCCGTTGCCATCCTTTATTTCCTTCGAAAGAGCCTTTGACCGCGGCATTGCGGGCGTCGTGGCGGCGGAGTAAGGTCCGCTCATCTTGAAAAGAGACGTTCGAGATTCTCCCCCGGATCCTTTCACGCCCCGCGTTCGCGCCGCCATCACGCGTCGTTTGCTGCCCTGGTTCCGGCGCAACGCGCGCGATCTGCCGTGGCGGCGACGGCGGACGCCCTACAGCATTCTCGTCTCGGAGCTGATGCTCCAGCAGACGCGTGTTGAGCAGGTCATCCCCTATTTTCGGCGGTTTCTACGGCGTTTTCCGACACTGCGCGCGCTGGCGGCGGCGGACGAATCGGATGTTTTGAAGGTTTGGGAGGGGCTGGGCTATTATGCGCGGCCTCGCAATCTGCTCCGACTGGCCCGGCGGCTCATGGCTGAGCGGGGCGGCCGATTTCCACGCACCTACGACGAATTGCGCGGGCTGCCCGGCGTGGGGCCCTATACCGCCGCCGCCCTGGGCAGCCTCGCCTTCGGACTCGATCTCCCGCTGTCGGACGGCAATGTCCGCCGCGTGCTGGCCCGCATGTTCGCGCTCGACGAACCGCGGCGGGAGCGCTTGGATGCGGAATGCCGCGAAATCGCCGCGAAGCTGTTGCCGCGGGGGCGGGCCGCGGCGTTCAATGAGGCGCTGATGGAGCTGAGCGCGACGGTCTGCGCGCCGAAGCGCCCGCGCTGCGATCTCTGTCCCTTGCGCGAGGTCTGCCGCGCGCGGGCGGCGGGCGCGCCGGAGCGTTATCCGCGCCGACGACCGCGCAAGCCGTTGCCGCATTTGGTCGTCGGCGCGGCGGTGACGTTGGATTCGCGCGGGCGCGCGCTGATCGCGCGGCGCAAATCCGAGGGATTGCTCGGCGGCCTCTGGGAATTTCCCGGCGGCAAAATCGAGCCGGGCGAGACGATGGAGCAGTGCATCGCGCGCGAATTACGCGAGGAGATGGGCATCGAGATCGCCGTCGGCGAGCGGCTGACGGTCGTCCGCCACGCCTATAGCCACTTCACGATCGAGCTGCACGCGCATTTCGCTCGGCGGACGGCCGGCCGGCCCCGCCGCCTGCACTGCGCGGATTTCGCCTGGGTCCCGATCGCTCGTCTGCGCGACTACGCCTTCTCCCGCGCCGACCTTCATATCGTCGAGGCGCTGGAGGCGAGATTGGCGCGGAAGGGTGATTGACCCAGCGCGAGCGCCCCGCCGTATTATGCCGCGGTGATATTCAAGGAAGCTTGCCGAGGCGCGGCCTTTTTTTCGAGACCCTCCGCTAAAACTAGATCCTCCGGCAACGGCAACCGCTCCAGAGCGCGAGGCTCCACCTTGATCGCATCGCCGCCATACGTTTTACCGACCAAGCGGAGGTTGGCTATCGTGCGCGGATGCGACAGCACTTTCCATAATCGCTCAACAAAATCCGGGGAATCCGCCCTTGGATATACACACAGGAGACAGGTCAGTGGAACGGCATTCGCCTCATTACGGATAAAACGGGCATTTCGTCGGCCGAGATACGCGAACAGAATCGGCGGGACTTTACGAGTTTCCATTCGATACCAGGGCTTGCGGGTGCGGATCAGCGTTTTAAGGGGCACACCACGCGCCTCGCCCGATTTTAAGTAGGTGATGACCGGCGGCGGAAGCTGATCGAGCGAATAACCGTTGATGCTGAACAATCGGGTGGGCCGCCCTTGTTTTTCCAGATCGGCCAAGTCATTCGCCGTGAAACGGTCGCCTTGTATATCGCGCGTGCGTCCGACTGCATTCACCAGGAGCGAGTCGGGTATGCCGAGCTCATGAGCGCGCGCCGACGTCAAAAAGAAGAAATCGTTGTCGCCCGTGGCAATGCCGCGCATCACGCGCGCGAAATCACCCAGCAAATAACGTCCATGGTCGGCCGTGGAGGGCGATCGCGATAAGCCGGTTTGAAGCGCCTCGGCCAGATGTCGTGTCCGCACTTCAAAGCTCTCGCTTTTATCAAACACCTTGCCGGATAAAAACAGTTCCAACGGGAGAGGGTCCCGCCGATGGCAAAGAACCCAATCGAACTCGCTCCTCGGCTCGGCGTTCCGTATGCAGAGCACCAAGGCATTGGTGTCCACCTCGGGAAAAGGCGCGGCGGCGGTGGAAAAAGCGACCACTGCATCCAATCGGAATCGAGACGTAATCCATCGCCACAGCGCGTCGGCAAAAACGCCCTCGCAAATGTCGGCGGAGACGATGTAGGCCAGCCGCCCACCCGGCGACAATGATTGCAGGGTCCGGATCAGAAAATAGACATGTAATCCGGCGCGCCCGTCCGGTGCGATCCCCATAGCTTCTCGCGCGAACTCTCGCAATGCCGCCTTGTAAGCGGGAGGCAGACGGTGATGACGGATGTACGGGGGATTAGCTAAAATTGCCGGGAATGTCCGAGATGGTGGGTTCAGCACGAAATCCCGGACTTCAAAATTTTGTAAATCGGCGGCGGCCACGCCGGCGCGCTGGGCCAACCCTCTCACGCTGGGGTCAATATCACACCCGAACAACGCGAGATTAAAACCGCGCCTAGCCGCATAATCTCTGGAGACTCTGAAAAACACCCCCTCGCCCAAGGCGGGGTCGAGCAGACGATCGGGATTATCCTGAAGGACATAAGCCGCCATGAAGCGAGCGACCCATTCTGGAGTCCAGAATTGGCCTTTGGATCGAAGCGCTTCGCGCAACTCGTCTTCGTGCGAGAGCCTTTTCTTTGAACCCCGCGTCATCACGTCCGCTCCAATTCACTCAGCAGAGCCAGGGCTTCGTCTGTCAATTGCGACTTGCCGCCCACAAATCGCACATAAGGCAAAATATGGCCACTTTTATCCGTGATCGAATCGGCGACCAACTGGGGCTCGATCACGGTGGTCGCGAGCGAATATCCATGATGGTAATAAATCTTATAAATCACTTTCGCGGTCGTCGCTCCGCCCGGCGCTTGAAACACCTGCCGGGTTGGCTCGATTTCTCCCGTCGTAATGAGGTGTTCTGCTTTGTCGAAGGAAATACCGTAGGCTACATCGAAAAAGGCGTGCCAGATGTGAATCGGAATACCCTGCTCACGCTGCCATTTCCGCAGGGGTTCGCGATCCTCCAGCTTGATGATCACCGTCGGAAGGACGGCGTTTTTCTTGAGCCCCGGCTTCCCGTTCAAACGCTTTTGAGGTGTCATGGGCGTTGAAAAATCAGGCATTTTTGTTGCGCGCCATAAACTATTTTCGCATTCAACGGCCAGCAATGCCTGGCCCAGCAACGTTTGCATTCGAGGATCATGTTCCGAAGTGAACGGCAATTCCGTCAGGCCGCCCAGTTGGTGAATGATGCATTCGACACTTGATCGAGTATTCGCCGGAAAAATCAGCAGGTCGGGACGTTTGATGCGCCCCAGTCCCGCTTTCTCCAGGCGTTCGAAATATAATTCAAATGCGCGAATATCATTGTCCGGCGCCGTGCTGCTTGGACCGTAGGGCAAAGCAAAGTAGCGGGCCGTTTCATTGACGGCTTGCAGCAGACGTTCTTCGCTCCACACTCCCTGTGACCATCACATCAGAAAGTCACTGCCCCGCAGACGTCGCGGATTGAGCCAGAAGTCGGCCCAAGGGGCGCGGGCCATGCCGCGAAGGGTCAGGCAGATATCTTCCGCGGGAACCACCAGGATTCTCTCGAATGTGTGCGACGATTTTTTCTTCATAAGGGTTCCGACGAATCGGTAGCATAACACCGTTGATGCTCGGCGTCATTCTTCATGACCGGCGTACTGGCGCCGCGTTCGCTCGCCGCGGGCGGAGGTTTTCGTGGAAGACGAGGAAGAAGAGGCCGGTCTGGAAGACGCAGCGCAGACCGAGCGCCTCGGCCTCGGTGAGCAGGATTTGTGCGCGAAAGACCGGGTCGCCTTTCTTGGTCTTTCGCGAGACGCCGAGCACATAGCCCGAGCGCTCCGCGTCGCGCCGCAGTTCGATCAGCGTCGTGGTTTCCCCGATCTGGTGATAGATGCCGTTTCCGTTCGCGCCGCCCGCGCGCTCTTTCCGTCCCTCCAACACGAGCAGCAGTTCGCATACGTCGGCGAAATCAAGCTTCACCGTCGCCCGCTTCGCCCAGTCGAATTGGGCCGGGCCGCCGGCGCCGGCGGCGGCGCTCTGGCGCGCCATTTCTAGGAAAAAGCAGTCGTAGCGGTCCTCCGCCGAGGCGCTCAGACGCAGTTCGAACCGCGCCGCCGCGCCCGTTCCCTTCGCGTTCGGGTGATAGAACGTCAGCCGCCCCGGATAATTGGGGCGGGATTCGCCGGCGCCGTTCGCGCCCGCGGCTGTAGTGTTGGTTTCGTTTTTCATGTTGAGGTTCTCCTCGCTTTTCGGATTGTGAGCTCTTCAACCGCGGATTTCGCGGAAAGGATCGGACGGATCCATTCCCGATTAATCTAAAACCGCTTTCCATGTTTCACGGGTTTCGCGGCCGATCCATCCGTACTCATCCGCGCCCTCCGCGGGTCCTGTTTTTGCGGCTTCAGAACGGCCGCGCGTCCTCCTCGGCGGGCGGCTCGACGTCCGCCGCGCCCTCCGCGCTGGCGGCGCCGTTGCCCTTGCCGCCGTTGAGAAAATGGACGCGTTCGGCGACGACGCGCAGCCGGCTGCGCTTTTCGCCCTTGTCGGTCTCCCAGCGGTCCTGCTGCAGCCGGCCCTCGATCGTCACGAGCCGGCCTTTTTTCAGATAACGGCCGCAGGCCTCCGCCTGTTTCTCCCAGACGACGGCGTCCACATAGCAGGTCGTCTCGACCGTCTCGCCGGCGGCGTTGCGGCGGCGCTCGTCCAGGGCGAGGCCGAGATCGCAGACCTTCTTGCCGCCCGGCGTCGTCCGCACCTCGGGATCGCGCGTGAGGTTGCCCGTCAGAAACACTCGATTCATCGAGCTCATGTTGTCCTTCTCCTGTCCTTTTCCGGTTCCGTTTCCGACCGCCCCGCGGCGGCCACAAGTAATAGAAGGCGCGACCTCGAAATTTTTCCGGAACTTTTTTCAATTTTTTTCGAGGCGCGGCCCGATTCGCATTTTCAGTCGAGGCGCCGCCGGGCTTGGTCGCGGACGATTTCCCTTGTTCGCGAAAAAGCCGAAGCGTATGTTTCCGCCGTTTTTTGCATTCTCAAACTTTGAGGGACGGATCATGCGCAAATTTCGAGTGGGGGCGATCGGCACGGGCGGCATTTTTCGGGGTCCGCATGTTGCGGGATGGAAGGCGCTGCCGGATGCGGAAATTGCGGCGGTGTGCGACGTCAACGCCGACGCCGCCAAGGCCGCCGCCGAGCTGACGGGCGCGCCGCACGTCTTCACGGACTATCGCGACCTGGTCAAACTGGACCTGGACGCCGTGGATATCTGCACGCCGAATCGCGTCCACACGCCCGCCGTGCTCGCGGCGCTCAACTCCGGCAAGCATGTGCTTTGCGAGAAGCCGCTGGCGGTCACGACCAAAGAGGTGCGTCAGATGGGCGAGCTGGCCGACCGCAAAAAACTCGTGCTGATGACGGCCCAACATCAGCGGTTCACCGCCTCCGCGCGAGCGATCAAGGACTGGGCCGCCGCCGGCCACCTCGGCGAGGTTTATCACGCCCGCGTGCGCGCCATGCGCCGCGCCTGGCTGCCCGTCGCGCCGGGGTTCATTGACGACAAACTCTCCGGCGGCGGGCCTTGCATGGATATCGGCGTTCACGCGCTCGACGCCTGCCTCTGGATCATGGACTTTCCGAAGCCCGTGCGCGTCACCGGCGTCGCGAAGGTCAATTTCGCGAAAGGCCACAAGATTCCCGGCATGTGGGGCGAATGGGATCGAAAACTGTTTTCCGTCGAAGATTTTGCGGCAGGCTTTGTGCACTTCGAGAACGGCGCGACGATGACCCTCGAGGCCTCCTGGCTGGGGCATCAGGCCGAGAACGAGGATATGAGCTTCCAGTTGTTCGGCCTTGAAGGCGGGATCAAGTGGCCCTCGGGCGAATTCGCCTCCGTGGCGGGCGGCGCCTTCACGCAGGGCACGCTGGCGCATCCCCGGCGCATCGAACGCCCGCACAGCGAGGAGATCAAGGCCTTCTACGATTGCGTCGTGAACCGCAAGCCCTCGCCGGTGCCGTGGACGGAAACGATCAACGTCATCGCGATTCTCGAGGCGGTGTACGAATCGCAAAAACGCGGCCGCGAAGTGGCGGTCAAAATCTGATCGCCCGCCCCGGACCGCCGGGCACGGCGCCGCGCCGGTTTGATGCCGTCGCGGCGACTCGATTCCGCCCTCGATTTCCAAGGCTTGGAAAAGTTCCGCCCGTTTTTTCCAAGCCTTGGAAAATTGGATTCGCGCTTCATTTTCACCCCAATATCGTTTTGGTGTGTTTCGCGCGCTTCGTGGTGAAAAGATGAACGACAAAAATCGCAATTAGCCTCGAAAACCGCATCTCGATGATTCGCGGTTTTCCTATTGTTCAACTCCGCGAGCATCCGCGCCACCGGCGGTCCCATCTTTTCGCCTTATCGAACAGGGGCTTCCGTAACTCGCCGTTGCGCGCCTTGCGCGGGCCGCGGTTCAGGGGTACGGTATCTTCCGTTTCCGACTGGAGATTGGATGTCCGCTCTCGATTCATTTCGGTTTCCGGCGTTATTGCCCCAGCGGGTCCGGCCGTGGGCGCTGGCCGCGGCAATTGCGGGCGCGGTCGGCTGCGCGCACCGATCGCCGCCGCCGGCCCCGCCCGTGGCCTTGCCGCCGGCCTTTGCGGCCGCGACCGGCGAACGCGCGCCGGCGCCCCGCTGGTGGGAGGAGATCGGCGACCCCGCGTTGAACGCCCTCCTCGACGAGGCGCTCCGCGGCAGCCTCGATCTCGCCCGCGCGCGCGCCCGACTGGAGCTGGCGGAAGCCGCAGCCTCCGCCGCCGGCGCCGAACGCGCGCCCCAAATCACCCTCGAAGGCGGCGCGCGCCGCGTCCGCGCGCTCGCGACCGGGGGACCCAACGCCGGAGAACCCGTCCATGCGAATACCTTTTCGCTCGGACTGGCCGCCGCCTACGAGTTCGATCTCTGGGATCGCGTCGGTTCGACCGCCCGCGCCGCGCGCCGCGAAGCGGAAGCGAGCCGCGACGACCTCGCCACCGCGCGGCTGACGCTCGCCGGCGAAATCGCCGAGGCCTGGCTCCAGGCCCGCGAGCAGGCCGCACAGCTCGCGCTGCTGGAAACCCAACGCCGAGCCGCGCGCGACTTTCTCGAGCTGACCGAACAGCGCTTCGCCGAGGGCCACGCCGCGGCGCTCGACGTCCTTCAACAACGGCAGCAGTTAGCCGCGATTGAAGCCCAGATTCCGCCGGTCGAGGCGCGTTATCGCGTCTTGCGCCATCAGATCGCCGTCCTCGCCGGCCGCGCGCCCTCCGCCGCGCCCGAGCCGCCGCCGGGGTTGCCCGAATTGACTCCACCGCCCGCGGCGGGCGTGCCGGGCGATGTCTTGGAGCGCCGGCCCGACGTGCGGGCGGCGCTGGCGCGTCTGGCCGCGGCCGATGAGCGCATCGGCGCGGCCGCGGCCGCTCGGCTGCCCGCGATCCGCTTTTCCGGCAACGCCGGCTATCAGGCCGGCGAGGCCTCCGCGCTGTTCGACGAGTGGATCGGAAGCCTCGCCGGCAATGTGGCGCTGCCGCTGTTGGACGGCGGACGCCGCGCCGCCGAGACGCGCCGCGCGCGCGCCGCCGCGCGCGAGGCGATGGCCGCCGCCGGGCAGACGATTCTGCGGGCCTTGCGCGAGGTGGAAGACGCCCTCGCGCAGGAGGAACGACAGCGCGAAGCCGTCCGCCGTCTCGCGGCGCAGGCCAAACTGGCCGCCGAAACGCTGGCGCAGGCGCGCGAGCGCTACGCGGCGGGTCTGTCGGATTATCTCACGGTGTTGACCGCCCTGGACCGCTTACAGGGGGTGGAGCGCAGCCTGCTGGCCGCGCGGCGGCAGGCGTGGCAGCACCGCATTCAATTATACCGCGCGCTGGGCGGCGAACCGTTCGCGCCCGTCGCGGGGAAGGGCGAGCCATGACGCGAAGACCTCGGAAAGAGCAAATTTGGAGCGCATTGCTCGGCGCGGCGCTGATCGCCGGGGCGCTGGCGCTCGCCGTCTATTGGAAACGCACGCGTCCTCCGGCCGCGCGGCGGCCCGAGCGCGAAATGGCCGCCACCGTGCGTGTGATCGTCGCGCGCGCGGAAACGGCGCGACCGCCCATTGAAGCGTTCGGCGAGGTGCTGCCCGCGCGCCAGGCGGATTTATCCGCCGAGGTATCTGGGCGAATCGTCGCGCGCCATCCTCGGCTCGAGCCGGGGGGACGGCTGTCGGCCGGCGAGACCGCGTTCGCCATTGACCCGCGAGACTACGAAGCCGCCGTTGTGCAAGCGGAGGCCGGCCTGGAAAAAGCGCGGCTCGACCTCGCGCTGGAGCGCTCGCGCGCGCGGGTCGCCGTCGAGGAGTTGCGGCGCGTCGGCGCGGAAACGCCATCCGCCGATCCGGAAAGCCGCGCGCTGACCCTGCGCGAGCCGCAAGTCGCGGCGGCGGAACGCGCGGTCGCCGCGGCGGAGGCCGCGCTCCACCGCGCCCGGTGGAACCTGGAGCGGACGGAAATTCGCGCGCCCTTCGACGCGCTCGTGCTGGAGCGCTACGCCGACGTCGGCCAAACGGCCTTGCCGCAAAGCCGCCTGGCCGCGCTCGTCGCCGCGGATGAGTTTTACGCGCGCATCGCGCTGCCGACCTCGATTCTGCGCCGCCTGCCGGCGCCCGATGCCGACGGGCGCGGCGGAGCGCCCGCGCGCGTTTTCCACGAGTTGGACGACGGCAGCGCCATTGAACGCGGCGGGCGGATCGTGCGCATCCTCGGCGACCTTGACCCCGCCGGGCGCATGGCGCGGGCGCTGGTCGCCGTTCGGAATCCGCTCGACCCTTCGGAATCGGCGTTGCGGTTGCGCGCGTATGTTCGCGTCCGCATCGAAGGCCCCGAGATCGAAGGCGTGTATCGCTTGCCGATCGCCGCGCTGCGTGAAGGCGGCTTTGTCTGGGTCGCAAATGGGCATAACCGGCTGGAAATCCGCGCGGTCGAGACGGCCTGGCAGGATGCCGAGGAGGTTTGGGTGACGAAAGGGCTGTCAGACGGCGATCGCGTGATCGTCAGCCGCCTGGCGACGCCCATTCCCAACCTGCAACTGCGGATCGAGGGCGAACCGCCGGCGCAGACGGCCCCGACCGGCGACGGAGTCGAAAGTCCATGACCGACGATCGCCTGGATATGGACGCTTCGACGCCCTCCGACGGCGGCGTGTCCGCGCCGCTTGACGGCCGGGACGCCGACCGCGGGCCGATCGCCTGGATGGCGGCCAATCCCGTGGCGGCGAACCTGCTGATGGTGCTGTTGCTGGTCGGCGGCTGGCTCGCCATTCCTTCGCTGCGGCAGGAGGTTTTCCCCGAATTCGAATTGGACCTCGTGCGCGTGTCGGTGGCGTATCCCGGCGCCAGCCCCGCGGAGGTCGAGCAGGGCGTCTTGCTTTCGATCGAGGAGCGGGTGCGGGAGGTGGACGGCGTCAAGCGGGTGACCTCGGTCGCCTCCGAAGGCGTGGGCGTGGTCAACGCGGAGCTGTTCGACGGGGTGAACCAGAACCGCGTGGCGCAGGATGTGCAAAACGCGGTCGCGCGGATCGTGACGTTTCCGGAGGAAGCGGAGCGGCCGGTGGTGAGCCTGGCGCTGGCGCGGCGCGAGGTGCTCTCGCTGGTGCTTTATGGCGCTGTCGGCGAGCACGTGTTGCGCGACCTGGCGGAGGCGGCGAAGGACGAGCTGACGCAGGAACCGAAGATCACCCTGGTGGAGCTGGACGGCGTGCGGCCGCTGGAAATCGGCGTGGAGGTTCCGCTGGATCGTCTGCGCGCGCACGGGCTCACGCTCGGCGGCATCGCCGACGCCCTTACGCGCGCCTCGGTGGAGATCGCCGGCGGCGGGGTGAAGACGCCGGACGGCGAGGTGCTGGTGCGCGCGGCGGAGCGGCGGGAGCGCGGCGCCGATTTCGCCCGAACCGTGTTGCTCGACCGCCCGGACGGCACGCGCGTGCGGCTGGGCGACATCGCGCGCGTCACCGACGGTTTCGCGGACACCGAACTCTCGATGCGCTATAACGGCCAGCCCGCGGTCGCGCTGAACGTGTATCGCGTGGGCAAGGAAAATCCGGTGGAGACCTCGCGCATCGTGACGGCCTACGCCGAGCGCCTCCGCGAACGGCTGCCGCCGAGCGTGAAAGTGGCGGTGTGGAACGATCGTTCCGAGCTCTACCGCGACCGGCTCCGGCTGCTGTTGCGCAACGCCGCGATGGGCCTGGCGCTGGTGATGATCATTCTCGGCCTTTTCCTCGAGGTCCGGCTCGCGTTCTGGGTGATGATGGGCATTCCTGTCTCTTTCCTCGGCTCCCTGCTGGTGCTCCCGCAAACGGATGTCTCGATCAACATGATTTCCCTGTTCGCGTTCATCATCGCGCTGGGCATCGTCGTGGACGACGCGATCGTTGTGGGCGAGAGCGTCTTCTATCTTCGGCGGCGCGGCGGGACGTATCTCGACGCGGCGCGGCGGGGGGCGCGCGCGGTCGCCGTGCCGGTGATCTTTTCGGTGTTGACCAACATGGCCTCGTTCGTGCCGCTGCTTTTCGTGCCGGGGACTATGGGCAAGATCTGGCGCAACGTGCCGGTGGTCATCATCGCCGTGTTTTCCATTTCGCTCATCGAGGCGCTGTTCATCCTGCCGGCGCACCTGGCCCATCAGCGCCGCAAACTGCGCGGGCTTTTCTGGCGCGTGGTCGAAGCGCCGCAGGAGCGCTTCGGGCGCGGGCTGGAGCGCTTCGTCGAGCGTCGGTACCGCCCGTTTCTCGACCGGCTGCTGCGCCATCGCTATTTGACGGTGGCCGTCGGTTTGGCCGCGCTGATTCTATCTTTCGGCTGGCTGGCCGGCGGACGGATGAAGTTCTTTTTCTTCCCGCGCGTCGAGAGCGACATTGTGCGCGCGAGCATCGAACTGCCGTTCGGCGCGCCCGTGGAGGAAACGCGCCGGATCGCCGCGCATCTCGAGCGTGTGGCGCGCGGGATCGTCGCGGAGAACGGCGGCGAGGGGATTGTCCGCGGTTTGTTGTTGCGCATCGGCGGCGGCGACAGCTTCGGTGCGCCCGGCGCGGCCGGCGGCGGGGGGGCTGGAGGCCATCAGGCGTCCGTCACACTCTATCTCGTGCCGATCAATGAGCGTCCGATTTCGGCGGCGCGATTCGTCGAGGAGTGGCGGAGGCGCGCCGGCCCGCTCCCCGGCGTGAAGTCCGCCACGTTCCGATTCACGATCGGTCCCGGCGGCGGCAGCGCGATAGACATTCGATTGAGCCACCCGGAACTCGACGTCCTCGAAACCTGCGCCGCCGAGGTCGCCGACGCGCTGCGCCGCTTCGACGGCGTGGTGGAGATTGACGACGGCGTGCGCAAAGGCAAACCGCAGCTCGACCTGCGAACGCGGCCGGCGGCGCTTTCGCTCGGCGTTACGCCGATGGAGTTGGGCCGGCAGGTGCGGCACGCCTTTTATGGCGCCGAGGTTCGCCGCCAGCAGCGCGGACGCAACGAGCTGCGCATCATGGTCCGCTTGCCGGAGGAGGAGCGGCGAAGCGAAGCGGACATCGCGCGTTTGATGATTCGCGCGCGCGACGGCGGCGAATTGCCGTTGGGCGAGGCGGCCGAAATCCGTCGCGGCCGCGCCTATCAGACCATCCGTCGCGCCGACGGAAGACGCATTCTCGATGTCACGGCGGACGTCGTGGAAGGCGTGGCGCAACCGCCGCGCGTGCTGGCGGAGCTGGAGCGGACTTTATTGGCGAATCTGAAGGAGCGTTATCCGGGCCTGGGATATTCCTTCGAAGGCGAAGGCCGCGACATGCGCGAATCGCTGGCCAGCTTGCGCGGCGGTTTCATCCTCGCGCTGCTCGCGCTTTTCGCCATGCTGGCGATTCCCTTCAAGAGCTATTTGCAGGCGCTGATCGTGCTGGTTGCGATTCCGTTCGGCATCGTCGGCGCGCTGGCCGGCCATCTGTTGCTCGGCTATCAGCTCAGCATCATCAGCGTGATGGGCATGGTCGCGCTTTCCGGCGTCGTGATCAACGACAGCCTCTTGCTCGTGGACACCGCCAACGAATACCGCCGCAACGGCATGTCCCTGCGGGAGGCCGTCGCATTGGCGCCGGTGCGCCGATTCCGCCCGGTGCTGTTGACCTCGCTCACGACCTTCTTCGGCCTGATGCCGATCATCCTCGAGAAATCGCTGCAAGCCCGGTTCATGATTCCGATGGCGATTTCGCTGGGCTTCGGCATTCTGTTCTCGACGACCATCACGCTGATGCTGGTGCCCGCGCTCTATACGATCATCGAGGACATCCGCGAATTCTTCCGCGGCCTGTTCCCTCCGCCGGCGGATGACAAGGGATGATTGGGGACCGGTATTAATCGAGTCGCCGGCGGCGTTCGATTCTAAGTCGCTGAACTCAAATTTATTGCAACTTTGAGACTGTATCACACTTCGCGAAGTATGATACGCCCGGCGGCATCATGAGACCGCTGCGAAAAGGGAAAAGAGGCAAAAAAGGGACAGGGAACGGGACTTCCTTTCTGTCTTCTCGTATTGAAGAGCCTTTCTTCTCTGTCCCCATGGAAGGGAAGGGGCCGCCTGACAACGCCCCCTTCCCCACGGTGACGGTGGCGATCCAGGGGATTCCGGAGTCAGGGGCGGGGGCGCGCCCGGCGCGGACGTGTGAACAGGCGGCTGTAGTTCCGCCGCTCTGCCGGCGGAAGTAATGGGCGAGACGGCTCCGGCAACAGAGCGCCGGAGCTATTGAGACTTCGTATTCTTGCCTCTAACTTCGTCCCGGATTCCACCGTATTGCACTGGTAGAAAGCATCTTATGAATTTGTCTCGGCAAACTTCTTATTCTCTGTCCCTATATTTCCGGCGCGGCGGGCCGCCGTAAGCCTCGGCCCGGCGAAGCCGGGACGGGCGCGCCCTACCGTTTGCCGGGCGATTTCATTATCTGTCCCTTTGGCACTTACTGACCACCGACCTCTCCGGCGACAGAGCGCCGGAGCTACAGCGCCGACGCACTGACCTCCGATCTCCGACCTCCGACTCCTCTACAGCGCCGATCTCGGACCTCCGACCTCGGACCTCCGACCTCGGACCTCAGACCTCTGCGTTCTCTGTCCCTTTGGCACTTACTGACCACCGACCTTTCCGGCGGCAGAGCGCCGGAGCTACAGCGCCGATTTCGGACCACGGACCTCAGACCTCTGCGTTCTCCGCGTCTCCGCGGTTCAATCCTGGACCGCACGGCATTCTTGCCTCTAACTTCGTCCCGGATTCCGACGTATTGCACTGGTAGAAAGCATTTTATGAATTCATCTCGGCAAACTTCTTATTCTCTGTCCCTATATTTCTTTCTTCTCTGTCCCCATGGAAGGGAATGGGCCGCCTGACAACGCCCCCTTCCCCACGGTGACGGTGGCGATCCAGGGGATTCCGGAGTCAGGGGCGGGGGCGCGCCCGGCGCGGGCGTGTGAACAGGCGGCTGTAGTTCCGCCGCTCTGCCGGCGGAAGTAATGGGCGAGACGGCAGAGACTTCGTATTCTCTGTCCCCATAAATCTTGCCTGTAACTTCATCCCGGCTTTTGACGTATTACATTGATGGAAAGCAGGTTCTGAATACGCGTCCGTAAAATGCGTATTCTCTGTCCCCTTGGCCCTTGGTAGATCTCGGCGTCAGCTCAATCTCTGTCCCCGCGTGTCCCACGTGTCCGCGCAATCTCTGTCCCCACGGGCGCCACGGGCATCGCGGGGCGCGGCAAGGGGCGCGCGTTGCGGAAGGCCAATCGGCGGCTTTGGAGATCGAGGTCGAGGTGATGGCGCAAAAAATCGCCGAGCACAACCTCCATGGCGCGCGACTGACGCGCCGTACAGCGCGCGGACGCATCATCCGGCGCCGTCTGCCAGAGGGCCAACAGGTCGAGCGCATCCGCGGGGGCGTTGCGCGCATCGCGCGCCGAGGGCGCGCACCGCGCGCAGAGGCGTCCGCCCCGCGACGGCGAGAAGGCGGCGTTCGGCGTCTCCGCCGCCGCCCCGCCGCATCCCGCGCAGCGGTTGAGAATGGGCCGGAAGCCGAGGTGTTCAAGAAAGCCAAGCTCGCGCCGGAAAACCGTGGCGGTTGACGCCCCCTCGGCGGCGAGCTCGTCGAGCGCGGCGTCGAGCCAGTCGAAGACGGAGAGAGCGCGCGCGCCGTCGGGCAGCGCGCGCGCGACGAGGTCCGCGAAGTAGGAGGCAAACTGGCACGCCCGCCAGCGCGCGCGCAGCGGTGTGCGCATCTTCATCGGCGAGCATTCGCGGGCGATGAAAACCCCGCCGCGATCGCGCCCATAGAACAACAGCTCGCAAGTGTAAAAAAGATCGAATTGGCCTAGAAAAGCGCTTTTGGGGCGCTGCGCGCCCTTGATCATCGTCGCGATCTTCCCGTGTTCTCGAGAAAGCCAGAGGACGAACCGCGATGTATTGGAGTAGGGCGCCAGCCGAAGCGCGATCGCGAGGTCCTTCTCGATCATGACCCGGGAGCGGCGGGTGGTTTCGGCGATTCGCGCGGGCCCGCGTCCTCCGCCGTCTCCTGCAAGAGGTCAATCAACCGGGGCCGCGAAAGGTCCGTCGTCGAGCCGGGATAGATGGTTCCGCCGGAGAGGATCAACGACATGGCGTCGGAGGTGCCCGCCGGAAACCGTCGAACCTGGCTTTCTCGCGCGAAGATCAGAAATCCCGAGGTCGGGTTCGGCGTCGTCGGCACAAAAAGCGCCAGCAATTCGCCCTCGCCCGGCACGCCCATCGGGGCCGCAAATTCCGACGGCACATGCGCCGTGACAAAGGCGATCGAATACAGCCCCGGCCGGGGATATTCGACGACCACCACTTCCCGGAAGAGCGTTTTGCGCTGCGCGAGAACCGATTCCGCGATCTGCCGGATGAAAAGATAGACGCGGTTTACAAAGGGAATCCGTTCCAGCACCTGTTCGCCCAGCCGATAGAGGCGGCGGCCCAGCAGGCTGCGGACGAAGTGGCCGAGCAGCAACACCGCCAGCGCCAGCAAGAGAAAGGCCAGCACGCGGGCGATCGCCGTTCGAAGCCGCGAATCGGCCTCGAAGGGCCAGAGCTTCAGCAGCCATTCGGCGACGAACCGCGTGAAACGGTTCGCCACCAGCAGGGAAAACAGGTAGGAGACGAGCCAGACGGTCAACGCGATGGGCGCCAGCGCGACCAGTCCGATCATCAGGTTCCGGCGCAAAGAAGCGCGGAACGAACGCCCGGAAGCTGAAGCGGTAGCGGCTGAAACCATGCTTGCATTCTAGCCGCTTTGTCCCGGCGCGGCAAACCGGATGACACGCGCTTGAGAAATTCCCCGGAAACGGGGATGATCGAGCGGCGGAATGATCGAAGCGATGCCCATCGAACGCCTGGAGGAGCGCCCGCGCCGTCCGCTGATCGGTTGGGCCTCATCATTCGCCGTCGGGTGCGCGCTCGCCGAAGCGGGACCGACCGCGCCGACCGGGGTCTTACTGATTGGCGCGGCCGCGGCGCTCGCGGTCGCCGTCCTTTTCGCGCAGCGGCGATGGGCGACCGCGCCCCTGCTGGCGGCGACGCTGCTGATCGGCGGGCTGCACGGCAGGCTTTCGCGGCCCGGCGCCGCGCCGCGCGACCTGATGCTCGCCTTGGAGCGGGATCGCGAATACTTGCGCGTGGCGGGCGCGCCCTCCTTCCGACCGGCGGCCGACACGGGCGGCGAGCCGGAATGGCGGTTCGATCTCCGCGTGGAATCGCTCAATCGCGCCGGCGCGGAATGGCGGCGCGCGCGGGGCGCGCTGGCGGTCCGCCTCCGCGCGGCCCACGATTTCCGCCCGCTGCGCCATGGCGATCGTATCGCGCTATCGGGCGTGGTTCGGCGGACGCCGGACGCGCGCGGGGCGCTGCCGATGCGGGCGCGCTCGGATACGCTCCGCCTCCTCGCCGCCGCGGGGCCTTCCTGGATGGAGCGCTGTCTCGCCGCGCGCGCCGCCGCCGCGCGCGCGCTGAGCCGCGGCATCGAGGCGTATCCCATGCCGGCGGCGGTCATTCGCGCGCTGTTGCTCGGATTGCGCGAGGATATTCCCGAGTCGGTGCGCGAGCGATTTCTGCAAACCGGCGCCATGCACATCTTCGCGATTTCCGGCCTGCATGTCGGAATCATCGCCGGTTTCGGTTTCGCTCTGCTGAGATTCATCGGCGTTTCCCGTCGGTTCGAATGTCTGGCGCTCGCGCCGATGCTGGCGGCCTATGTGACGGCCACCGGACTGGCGCCGAGCGCGGTGCGGGCCGGCGTCATGGCCCTGGCCTACGCTGCGGCGTCGTTGTTCGGCCGCAAGCCGGATGTGCGGTCGGCCTTCGCGTTCGCCGCGTTCGCCATTCTGGCGGCGGACGCGACTCAGATTCGCGACATCGGTTTTCTTTACTCATTCGTCGTGGTCGCCGGTTTATTGACGTTCGCCCCGCCGTTGCTGCGGCCGCTGAAAAACCGGTTCGCGCCCGACGCGGCGGCGGCGACGGCGAGGGCGCGGTCGGCGCGCGCGGCGGTCCGCTACGCGTTGTTGCCGGCGGTTTTCTCGCTGGCCGCCTGGCTCGCTTCCGCACCGCTGATGGCGCGGTTCGCCAATCTTTTCGCGCCGGGCGCGCTGGTCGGGAATCTGATCGCCCTGCCGGCGGCCTCGCTCATCGCGCTCACCGGCGGTCTCTCGCTGGCGGCGGGCGCCGTTTCCGGCGTTTGGGCGGAAATCTTCAATCACGCCAATCGGGTGTTCGCCGAAACGCTGGTTTCCGCGATGGAGCGGCTGTCGGAAGTTCCGGGCGCGCATTGGAATGTGAAGTCGCCGCCGATTTGGGCGATCGCGGGCGCCTATGCGGCGATCGCGGGATTGCTGGCGTTGCGCGGCCGTCCGCGCCGCGTGCTGGCCATCGCCGCCGCGCTCACCGTTGCGGCCGCCGCGGCGCACATGCGGTTGGACCGCCGCGTGACGGTTCATGCGCTGGACGACGCCCGCGGCGGCGCCGTGCTGATCGAGGGGCCCCGCGCGGCGACGGTGCTGGTGGATGCGGGTCCGAAATATCGCGCGCCGGCCCTGATCCGGCATTTCCGCTCGCGGGGGATCAATCGCCTTGACGCGCTCGTATTGACGCGCGCGGACGCCGATCGGGCCGGCGCCGCGCCGGACATCGCGGCCCGATTCCCCATTGCGCGCGCCATCGTTCCGGACGCTCCGGCGCGCTCGCGGGTTTTTGCGGACACGCTGGCTCGTCTGCGCGAACGGGGGGTTGTCGTGGAAACGGTGGCGCGGGGCGACCGCGTCGAGCTTCCGGACGGCGCTGAACTGGAAATCTTTCACCCCGCGCGGGGCGGTCGCTATTCGCGCGCGGAAGAAGGCGCGCTGGTCTTTCGGTGGGGCCGCGGCGCAGCGGCGGTGCTGGTGATTCCCTCCGGAACGGCCGCCGCGCCCAGGACGTCGCTCTCCGCGACCGGCCTCGACGCCGCCGCGCCAGGCTTAGTCGTCACAGCGCCGGCGGACTCGGAAGCGCGCGCCATCTTGCAGGAGGCGGTGCGCCCGAAGATCGTCGCGGTTCGGGGCGCGCCGTTGGAAACCGCAAAGACCTTGGCGGAGGCGCTGAACGAGAAAAATGTCGCCTTTTGGCAAGACGCCAACTCGGAAACGGGCGCGCGCTGGCTCTTCGGCGCGCCGCCCGGCCGCCGGGGCGCGGAGGGGGCGATTACGGCGCTGTTCTCGACACCTGCTCGATGAGGCGCTGAAATTCCGGCTCGCCGCGCAGGACGTCGAAGTCGGGCCGGGTCAGCCAGGCCAGCGCGCGGGCGGAATCAATCAAGTCCACGCCTTTTCGGAGCGACTCCATCGCCGCGGCCGTGTCGCCGGCGTTGGCCAACGCCTGGGCGAGACGGAAGCGGATCGGCGGGACCTCGGGCCATTTCTGTGCGCTTTCCTGCAACAGGCTCACCGCTTCTTTCCAGCGTTGGGTCCGCATCAATGCCACGGCCCGCATATGTACGCCGTCGGGGTCGTCGGCCGCGCGGGACAGCGCCTCGCCGAACAGTTCCGCCGCGGCGGCCATGTCGCCGGTGCGATATTTGAGCAATGCGAGATTCCGCAACGCCGGCAGGTAATTCGAGTCTCGTTGAAGGGCCGCCCGAAAAGCCGTCTCCGCTTCGGCGTGTTTTTCCTGCCCCAATAATGCCACGCCGAGATTATTGTGCGTCGCGATCAGGGCGGAAGGTTTGGACACGGCTGCGGCCAAGCTGGCCTCCGCGTTCCGATAATCCCGCAATCGGAGATAACACAAACCGATCCGAGCCTCCGCGTCTTCGATATCCGGGACGATTCGAAGCGCCTGCCGGTAGGCGGTGATCGCGGCGGCCCAACTGCCGCGGCGATAGGCGGTGTCCGCCTGCCGCAACTGGTAGGCCGCCTGGAGGAGCCAGTAGGTCGTCAGCGGCGGGCGTTCCCCTTCCGCCGGGGACTCGGGGACGACGCTGGTGAAATCATCCATCGTCATTTGCGCGATGGGATCAAAGCTGGCGGCGGGCACGGGCGTCGGCGCGATCGTCAGCGGCGCCGCGGGAGCCGCCGCGGACGGCCCCCGCGACTCCACCGCCCGCCGTTGTTCGTTCAGGAGCCGCCGCTGAACGATTAATATGCTGCCCAGCGCAATGATGAAAACGATGAGGGCGAGAAAAACGACGGTGTACCAAATCGGGGAACGCGGGGACGGCAAGGGACGCGGCGGCGACAGCGGCCGCGCCGGCGCATTCCCGATTTCGCGGTTCCGCTCGCCGGTCCGATAAATATCCTGCGCCATATGCGTCGCGCTCCCCCGCTAAACCACTGATCGCACAAGCACTATACGGCTTGCGTCGGGGCGCGACAAGACGGAAACCGCCGCCGTTGACGAGGAGGGGCGGGGCGCGTCATAGTAGCGGGCATGCCCAAACCGAAAACCCCCGCCGCTCCCAGCGAAGGTCCCGCCGCCGTTTCGCGCGCCGCCGCCGCGCGCGCGATCGTCGAGGTCGCCGAAGCGGTCCACGCCGACATCGTCCGACGCGGACGCAAGCCCGCCCTGCGTTTCCCGGTGCGGTCGCTTTCGAACGTGCGCTACGATCCGAAACGCGGCTGGTTCGAGCTGCGGGGCAAGACCGCGACGCGAACCTTGTCGTTCAACACGGTCAAGACGTTCGCCCAGTCCATGCGCCTGCTGGCGACGACGAAAAACGATCTGCTCGACCGCGACGACGTCGCGGGCAAGCGCGAGATTTATTATAACAGCAAGAGCTGGGGCGAATGCCGTTTCGAGGAACAGCCCGAGAGCGACGCGCTGCTGGACGACATCGAGGCCATGCTCGGGGTCAACCGCGAGCAGCTCGGCTATATCCCAGAGGAACGGGGCGGCGAGGTGTGCGGGCCGCTCGTCGTCGTGGATCGCGATCCCGCCGACGGCAAACCCATCCGGATTGACTGCGCGCGGCTCGGCACGGGCGCCTGGAGCATTCCCTCGCGCGTCGAGCATCTGGCGTTCGAGTCGAAGGCCCAATTCATCCTCGTGGTGGAGACCTCGTCGCTCTTTCAACGGCTGGTGCATCACCGCTACTACGAAAAGGCGCGCTGCATTCTCGTCTCCATGAGCGGCGTGCCGACGCGCGCCTGCCGGCGATTCGTCCGGCGGCTCGCCGACGATGCGAAACTGCCGGTGCTCGCCTTCACCGACGGCGATCCTTACGGCTATTGCAATATCTACCGGACACTGAAGGTCGGCTCCGGCCAAGCGGCGCACATCAACCGTTTTTTCTGCGTGCCCCAGGCGCAATACCTCGGCGTGACGCCGTGGGATATCGCCGATTACGGCCTGGAGGATGCCACGCACCCGCTGGAGGAGGCCGATATCAAGCGGGCGAAGGACGCGCTGAAAAACGACCCGTTCGTCCGCCAGCATCGGGAATGGCGGGAAGCGCTCGAACAGATGTTGAAACTCGGCGTGCGCGTCGAGCAGCAGGCCTTCGCCAAACACGGGTTGAATTTCGTGATGGACGCCTACCTGCCCGACAAGCTGAAGAAAGGACGGTTCCTGCCGTGAACGAGGAAAAAGGCGCCGGCATGGATGCCCTCTGGGCCCCGTGGCGCATGGAATACATTCTAGGGCCGAAGGACAACGAGTGTTTCCTCTGCGCCGCGGCGCATTCGACGAATGATCGAGCGCGCCATGTGGTGCGGCGCGGCGAAACATGCTTCGGCCTTCTCAACCGTTATCCGTACAATAATGGGCATCTACTGGTCGCGCCATACCGGCATGTCAGCGGGCTGGACGAGTTGACGGACGCGGAGCGGTTGGAACTGATGACGCTGGCCGACGCGCTCGTGCGCCGGCTGAAAGAGACGATTCATCCCGATGGCTTCAACCTCGGCCTCAACCTCGGCAAGGTCGCCGGCGCGGGACTCGAATCGCATCTGCACCTGCACATCGTCCCCCGCTGGAACGGCGACACCAACTTCATGCCTATCCTCGCCGACACCAAGGTCATCCCCCAGGCGCTGGACGACTTGTGGGCGCAATTGACGCGAGAATGACGCGCCGCGAAGCGGGACGTCCTGGGGGGAGTTCGAGGGTATCGGCCGAAAGACGATCGCCGTTCAACCTCACCAAACCGTTTTGACGCCGTAGGCGGAAAACACCGGATCGCCGCTGATCAGGGGAAGGTCTTCCGCCAACGACTGGGCCGCCAATAAACGATCGAACGGATCGCCGTGGACTGGCGGGAGCTTTTCCACCGCGGCGGCATGGGTCCAATCCACCGGCAGAATACGAACTCCGCTTTCGATTTTCTCCGCGACATACTCCTTCACCGATGTCGGCAGCGCGAGACGCCCGAGCCCCGCCTTGATGGCCATTTCCCAAACGCTGGCGGCGCTCAATATCCACTCGTTGTCGGCGTCTCGCATGGCCCGACGGGCGCGCCGACTCAATCGCGCATCGCCGGCGAGAAACCAGAGGAAGGCGTGCGTATCCAGCAACAGCTTCATGAGGCGTAATTCTTGAACGCCGGGATCGGCGCGTCGAAATCCGGCCCGATCCGCACCCTTTCCCGGTCGCAGCCGAACCGCGGGCGGCGCTCCGGCGAGCGCACTCCACGCAGCTCCGCAATCGGCCGGCCGCGGCGCGTGATCCGAAATACCGCGCCCCCGCGAGCCTGTTCCAGTAATTCGGAGAGGCGTGTCTTGGCCTCGAAGGCGCCGACTTCGATCGTTTTCATATCATCTAGTCTATCCATCTGGTTTATTGAGTCAAGTCGGCGCCGCCAGCGTAAAATATTTCCGATATGGAACCGTTGATTGGCCATGAGCCGTTCGATCGTCAAACTCCTTTTCTTCGTCGGCCTCTTGACCGCACCGCATTTCGCGGAACCGCCGGCGGCGAGGGCGGAATCGGCGCGCATAGACCGCGCCTATAAGCGGCTCGCCGTCAAATACGGTTTCAGCATCCCCGATCGGCCCGTGTTCAAGAACAACATTCGCGGCGACCGCGCGCCCGCCGACAAGGTCGAGGATGAATTGGACCGATTCTTCGCCGCGCTGGAGAATCTCACCGTCAGCTTCGTGCGTCGGACCGGCGTCAACAAGGTGATCGTTTGCGAGAATCTCGCCCACGGCGGGATGAAACCGGACGGTCTGGCCACAGAAGATTCGATCTATCTGAAAGTCGGTTTCCAGGAGCGCACCGTCTATCATGAATTCTACCACGTCTTCGACGACGTTCGGCACGAGGACAAGAAATGGCGCGCGCTGAATCCGCCGGGCTTTCGCTATCCGCAAGAGCCGCCGGAGAAATCGGCGCATCGAAAAACCGAGACGGCGGCGGCCGGCGCGCGCGACGACTGGAGGAAACACTTCGTCACCGACTACGCCCGCACCGCCGAGTGGGAAGACCGCGCGGAAACGTTCTCCATGATGGTGCACGAGGGGCCGAAGTTCATGAAGCGGGTCGAGCAAAGCGATGTTCTGCGCGCCAAAATGGAGTACATCATCGAGCAGACCTCGCGCGCGAGCCTGCTGGGGCGCGATTACTGGAGCGAGCGGCTCGGACTGACGCGCCAAGCCACCGACTCCACGCCCCGCCGCTGAACCCGTGGAGCGCGGCCTTCAGCGCCGGCGGCGCCACGCCATGAGGGCCGCCGCGCCCAACCCGAGCAATGCGACGGCGCTCGGCTCCGGGATCATCGTGAAATACAGGGAGCCGGGATGGCTAAGGCCCGTGATGAAGGGCGCGGAATCCATCGCGGTAATGCCGACATTCGAGCGCCAGACTTCGCCGTTGTTGAAGGCGTTCGCGTAGAGGCGCCCGTCCGGCCCGATACGAATGCCGGTGGCCGTCGTGCTTCCAATGCTGCCGATCAAGGTCTCCGAGGAGGAATTCAGTCCGCCCGCATAGTTTCCGGGGGTGTTCAAGGTATAGCGATAAATCCGCCCTTGCGAGCCAATCGTACGGCTCACATAAACGTAATCGCCAGAGAACTCCATTTGGGAAGCAATGCCGGAGGTGGGCGTCGAGTTCAGGAACGCGCTCCAGGAAGAAGAACTCAAGTCATAGGCAAAAATCTGCCCGTCCGAACTGTCCACGGCATATAATCGCCCATCCGGACCGATCCGGATGCCGTCGGCGGTGCCGAAACCCAAAGGTCCGCTCAGCGCCGAGTATGTCCCGTCCGCGAGATTGACCCTGTAAATGGTCGGCGCGCCATATTGGGCCGCGAAGTGGTGGGTCGAAGTCTGGGTCGCGTCGAGGAGTGTCGGGCTGCCGGCGATCGTCGTGAACAAGTTGAAGGAATTTCCGTCCAGGCTCCGGCGATAGATCGCCCCGCCGTCCTTGTTGACATAGAGCCGCCCTGAGGCATCCGTCATCATGCCGTCGGCTCCGGCGGACGAACCGCCCACGGGCGTGTAGGCGGCCGGCAACGAGATTTCGCTTCCCGTCGTGTAGTCGAACGCCCGGACATTGCCGGTGCTGTATTCGCTGACAAACAAATAGGTCTGCGCCCGCGCCGTGAGGGCGAGGAAAAGAAGCGCGGACACTGGAATGACGTGGTGGGCGGTCCGAAAGTTCATATTGAATTCTCCTGAAGCTAAAAATTTCCCCAGCTCTTCATTTTGTCAAGTGACAGGCTGCGCATTCTCCCCGCCCCGGGAGCTGTTGGGGACAGGGAGCCGTTGGGGACAGAGAATGTTTCCCGTGCAAAGGGACAGAGATTATCGCACGAGAATGTTTCGCCGCGGAGGCGCCGAGGTCGCGGAGGAGAAAGGGGAAGACAAAACAAGGAAACTCGCGCAAATAGGGACAGACACCAATGCGCAAGTTGTTCAAATACAACGGACTCAAGGCGAGAACAGATTCCCCGTTTCCCGTTCCCGCCCAACTCGCCTCAAATTCACTGTCCCTATCAAATTCCCTATCAAATTCACTGTCCCCAGCGATCGGGATTGCGCCACGGAGACGCCGAGAGCGCAGGGGTCGGAGGTCGAACACTGCAACGGCGGCCGTTGGTCGCCGAGTCCGCGACCCGTGGTCGCGGCTACAGGACGGATATCAAGGTATCAAGGGACAGAGAATAGGAAGCTTTAGGGGCACGGATTTATAAGCTAATATCCATCATTGTGATACGACATGAGCGAAATACGGGGACAGAGAATACGAATTTACCGAGATGAATTCATAAAATGCTTTCAATCAGCCTAATACGGCGGAATCTGGGCCGAAGTTAAAGGCAAAAAAGAAGAAAAAGAATAGGCAGCTTTACTTTGTGAAAAGCTTCAAAGGACGCGAGCCTCCGTCTTGACCCCGGTAAAATTCAATTCAAACCCCGATTCCGCACGAGACGGCGGCGACACGCCAGCAGCGTACCGGCCACTATGGCAAGCAACGCCGCGGACGGCTCCGGCACCAGCGCGATCCGGTTTGTGCCCTCGTAGTTGTAATCCAGCCAGTAGCCTTCCGGCAGACCCCGCACCTCGGCGAACTCGCCGTTGAGAACGCCATAGGAGGCGATGAAATAGCGCGGTGCGGTCAAC
>CALGXT010000168.1 GCA_937935255.1 uncultured bacterium
CTGCTCGTCGCCCTCTCGCTCGTCCGACGGCGCGTTTCGCTCGCCGCGGCCTTCGGCTGGAGGGCCGGCGCCGCGCCGCGCCATGCGGGACTGGCGCTCCTGCTCTACCTCGGCGCGATGCCGCTGGTGATTTTCTACACCTGGGTGTATCGGGCCCTGTTGCTGCAGTTCGGCTATCGGCAGGAGATGCAGGACGTGCTGCGGATCGTTCTGGGCGAGCGGACGCCGGCGTTGCGCGCTTATTTCGCGGCGGTGGGAATCGCGCTCGCGCCGATCTCGGAGGAACTCCTCTTCCGCGGCATCGGGCTGCCGCTCTTCGTGCGGCGCTTCGGCGCGTGGCGCGGCGTCGCGTTGCTCTCCCTCCTCTTCGCGGCGCTCCACTTTCATGTGCCGTCGTTCGTCCCGCTCCTGCTGATCGGCGCGGCCTTCTCGCTGGCCTACCTCTACTCCGGCTCGATTACCGTCCCCATCGTCATGCACGCGGTCTTCAACGCCGTGAACCTCGGACTGATGCTGCTGCTGGAATAAATCCGCCCGCGCCCTGCGCGCTCGCGGCCGCTTTTTGGCTCGGCCCGCCTGAACTCCCGCGGTGCGGCGTCCGTCGGCGGGATTGAAATTGCCCGGCCGCCGCCATAGGATCGCGGCATAGGCGTACGGAGGATCGGACATGAAAAAGTCGTTTTTCCTTTGCCGGATTTGCGCGGTCTTCGCAGGGGTTTTCGCGCTCGCGGCGGCGCGCGCCGCGGAGGTCGCCGGCGATTACGCGCTGACGTTCGCCAAAATCTTCGTCGAGCCTTCCCCGCAGGCGCAGGCGGACGAGCGGGCGCCCGTCGTGCGCGAGACGCTGGTGTTTCACGAAGGCGGGGAGCCCGGCGGACGGGAAACCGGCCGGTGCGTTTTGGAATATCGGTGGACCCGGCCGCCCGATCGCCTGTCGTCCAAAGCCCTCGATAAGTTCGAAATCAAGACCGAGATCGCATTATCGTCCTCCGCCGGCGAGTGGACCGCGCGCCCCGAAACCGTCTGGCCGAACCTGTTCTTTTTCAAGGCCGGCGATACCGCCGCGCTGGACGCCGCCAAAACCGGGAAGTGGAACGAGGTCCCGCCGTTCCGGCTGTTCCAAATGACGCGCATGTCCCCGGCCCCCGATCAGTATCACGCCATGGATCAGTTGGTTTCGAACGAGAACCATTCCAAACTTCTGCCGTTCGCGCGCGTTTGGAAGGGACAGGTTTTGCGCTTCTCGCCGGCGGAACATCCCCAGGCCGTGCTGATCGTGAAGATCAAGGGCCTTTTCGCGGACGGCTACGCCGCCTACATTTACGAGTACGATCCGCAGGGCAAAAAGAAACCGCTCCCTCAGCCCTGACCGCCGATCGCAGTCATCGGTTTGACCGGGCGGGTTTCGTTTTCGTTCTTCTCGTCTTTCGACGCGCCGCGGCCGGCTATTTTCCCGGATCGGCCTCAAATAGCGCGGGCGTCACGCGATCGAGCCCCTCGGCGGTCCAATCGGCGCCGGCGGCCCGCAGCGCCTCGGCCGTATGGCTGGACGTCAGCCCCAGGCAACGCGCGCCGGCGGCCTTCGCCGCCCGCACGCCGCTGACGGCGTCTTCAATCACGACGCACCGTTCGGGCGGCGCGCCCGCGCGTTGCGCCGCCAAAAGAAAAATATCCGGAGCGGGTTTCTTGTGGACGATGTCCTCGCCGGCTACACAGGCGTCGAACGTCGCCTCCGGCAGACCGATTTCCCGCAGATTGCCTTCCATCTTGATCCGGTCGGCGCTGGTGGCGACGGCGAGCCGCCAGCCGTCCGCCCGCGCGGCGGCGATGAACTCGCGCACGCCCGGCAGGGGACGCAGCCGGCCCGGAATGATCTCCAGATAGATTTCATAGACGCGCGCTTTGTCGCCGGGCTTGTTCAGACGCACGCCGTACTTTTCCGCGACGCCGCCGAGGTAGCGGTCCTCGCCGGTGCCGATGAAGGGATGAAAATCCGCCGGCGTCGGATGCACGCCATGGCGCTCGGCGAACATGCGGCAGGCCGCCTCGGCAATCAGCGGTTCGGAATCGCACAATACGCCGTCCATGTCGAAGAGGATGGCTTTGGAGGTCATGGCGATGGCTCCCTCGGATGAAAGGGCCGCGGATAAAACATGGTCGCGGAGCTTGAGCGCGGCATGTTTCGGGCTATATTCAAGGGTATGACATTCATCAGTTTCTTTACGCTGCTCGGCGTCGTGCTGGGTTTGGTGGCGTTGGCGTTCGCCGCCATCGGCGTCGGCATCTTTCTCGGACGCCGCAAGACTTTGCAGGGTTGCGCCTGCGAATTCAACGCGGAAAAGGCGCGCGCGGAGCATCGCGCCGCTTCCGGTTGCTGCGGCGGCGGGTGCGGCGGCGCCGCGCACGGCGCGCCGCGGGCCTCCGGATGAATTCGGAGGGAGCGCCATCCGCCGGCGAAACCCCGCCGGGCTTGCCCCGGCGATGAGCGCGTCGGAGATTATCCTCCGTTTTGCGATGGAGGAGGGGCCGGTTGAATCAGCGTTTTGCTCTCCAGTTTCTCCCGCCTCGAGCGGCTATGGGCCGCGGGAATTATCCGCCGCCCGCAGCAACACGAAACGTCCGCGCGGATGCGTCAGCCGCCGATGCGCTTCCAGCAGTTCCGGGTAATCGGCGGCGGGAAATACGGCGGGACGCCAATCGGAAGTCCGCGTCAGTGTGAGGGACCGCGGCCCGAACTCGGAGCGCACTGAAACGCCGCCGCCCGCCGATTCCCAGCGGAAGTCCGGCGGCGCGATCGAAGCCTCCGCGTATTCCTCCGGCCAGGACACCGTGACGCGCGTGCGGTGGCGCGCAAGGCCGTCCCAATAGAGCGGCGTGCTCCGGGCGTCGGCGCGGATGCGCGGCAAGCCGCCGTCGGCGGCGGGCAGCGCGAAATAGAAGAACGCGCCGTCGCGCACCGCATAGCGCGGAATTCGCACGGCGAATTCCTCGAAACCCGGATAGACGGAGAAATCCGTCGTCAACTCGCCCGCGGCGACGGCATCCGAGGAAATCTCGCCGACCAGTTCCTGATGGTGTCGGCGTCGCTCTTCCGGCGTCATTTCCGCATAGAGTTTCGCGCGCGCGCCGTGCGCCGCGCCGCGGTAGGAGCGGCGGATTCGCATCGCGGCGGCGCCGTCAGGCTCGAGGACTATCTCGAAATCCGTTTCGCCGCCCTGCGCAAAGGCGGGCGGCGGCTCGATCGTCTCGATCGCGCCGGTGCGGGCGATCAGGCCCGGCGCGCCCTCGCTCGGCGTGGCACCCAGCGCGGCGTATTGATCGCTGTCGTTGAGGTAAAGCCATCCCCCCTCGAACGGCACGCGAACGAGCACGGCGGGGAAGAAACCGGGCTGGAAGGCGTCGAAGGGACGGCGGGTCGCGTCGTCGGCCGGGCGCAGGCTCGCGGCCAACACAAACTCCGGTTTTTCGCCCGCGGCCTCCAGCAGAGCGGCGAGCGCGACGGCGCTGTCGGCCGAATGGCCGTAACCCTCGCGCCAGACGACTTCGGCGGGCGAAATGGCGGAAAGCGGCGCTTCGTGCAGCGCCGGGCCGGCGCGGCGGATGCGGCGCGCGACCGCGTCGCGAATGGCGCGCAACCGCTCAGCGCGGTCGGCGTGCCGGGCCGCGATTTCACGCCCCGCCGCCGCGGCATCGCCCGCGCGCGCCGCCGCGGCGCGCAGGGTCGCCTCCACGGCGCGCGCGTATTCCGCCGCGCCTTCGGGATGCGACAAGAACACCGTCGGCGCCAGCGCCCAGCGCGGTGGCTGCCCGTCCTCTCGCGGAATCGGCGCGAGATTCTCCGCCGTCCATTCCAGCGTTTCCCGCCCGTCGGCCGACGCCACGACCCGCGCGGGCGGCAGCCCCGCCGTCTCCAACCGCCGCAACGAAAGGTTCGCCGGCGCCGTCACACGCACGGTCTGACGGCGAATCGGCTCGAAACCGCCGAACGATTCGATCGCGGAGAAAAAGACGCGGTCTTTGATTCGGCGAACCGCGCGGTATTCAATCACACTGCCGATCTCGACGCCCGGCAGGCTCGCGACGAGAATCTTCGAGGCCGGATAGCGCGGCGCGGATCCGACCCACGCGGCGTCCATCACATTGAGCTCCGCTTCCGAGATTTCCCGCGTTTCGCCGGCGGGGCCGGTGACCCGCGCGTAGTCGAGCGTCACGCTTTCCCAGCCGCTGTTGAAGTGGAATTTCAGCTCCGAATTCTCCTTCAAGCCCGCGAAGGTCAGTGGTTTTTTACGCGCCGTTTCGGTCACCGTCCACTCGCCGGCGGACGCAAGGTCGTAGGCGACTGTGCGCTCCAGAATCTCGACATCGGCGGCGGGCGCGGCGGGGGGCGGGGGAGCGGAGGGTCGCGCGTTCGCGGCGGGAGCGGCCGCGCTCCGAAAGACCGGTTGTTTCCGGCGTTCATACGCCACGCGCTCGAGCACGGCCTTCAATTCAAGATATTGCGCGGGGGAAAATTCGACGGTTTCGAGACGGAACTCGCCTTCTCCGGAAAGACGGCCGTCGGCATAGGCGAGCGCGCGCCGCCAGACGACGCGCTCATCGCCGATGGCGGGCGGTTTCGGCAGGGAAAGCGGTTCGCCCAGGGCTTCGGCGACCTCCAGCGTGAAACGCTCTTTCACGCCGCAGGCGGCGTCCAGCGTCAGCGGAAAGCGCCGCCGCTCCAGCCCGGTTTGGCCGAGCGCAAAGTTCACGAGCCCGACGGAGGCGCCGAACCAGGGTGTCGGCGGCAGCGCCGCGCCGCCGCCGGCGATGAGCGAGTCCTCCGCGGCGTATTCCAGACGGGCGGCGAGGGGAACCGCCGTGTCGCGCAAGTCCGCCGGCGCGAGTTCGAAGTCTTTGAGCGCGGCGCCCGGCAACACGCGTTTGATCAGCCCCTCGAAGAAGCGGCGGCGCTCCTCCGGCTTGATCGAGGCGAAATAGCCGCGATAGGCGTTGTCGTTGATGCCCTCGAACCGCAGCGTCGAAACGCCGTGAAAAGCGCCCTCCGCCGTCAACCGGGCGGACGTCTCGATCTTAACGAGGTTTTCCTCGGCGGGGATGATGGGCGACACCCGCAGCGGCTCCCCTTCCGGTGTCGCGACCAAATAGCTGCGGTGCGAAAGGTGCGCGGGGAACAACTCCTTCGTCGTCTCATCGGTCGGATCCATCAGCTGGAAAGATCCGTCGGGCCGCCGCACGCCGACGATGGCGTGGTTGAACCACGGCAGCGGGACTTCCTCATCCATCAGCGGGCCGACGGAGATGAGCACGGGGAAGGCGTCGAAGCCCGCGAGCCGCAGCATCGCGACCAGCACGGCGGCCTTGTCGCGGCAGACGCCGTAGCGCCGCTCGAACGTGGCGGAGACGTCGCGCGGCTCGTAGCCGGGCGCGACGGTCTCGGTGGTGATGCCGGTGTAGCGAATGTTCTGCGCGACGAAGAAGAAAAGCGCGCGGATGCGCTGTTCGTCGTCTTTCGCGTCCGCCGTCAGATCGCGCACCTTCGCCTCCATCTCGGGCGAGACGGAGTCCAGGCGAGGCTTCGAAAGTTCCCAGTACCAGCGGGAGACGGTGGGCCAGTCGGGGATGGTGCTCAGCAGGAGCCGTTGCACCACGGTGTGCGCCGCGGGCATGTTCGGTTCCTCGAAATAGCGCGGCACGTCGCGCGCCCGCCAGCGATGAATCACACCCTCGGGCGTTTCCTCCCGGGTGTAGGTCACCGTGCCGGGAATTTCGTCGCGCAACCGCGTGTGCGCCAGCGGGCGTTCGCGGGGGGCGTGCACCTCGTAGGTTTCTTCCAACACCGGCGCCGTGCCCTCGAAGGTGTTGTAGTCGCCCCACGTGTCGGCCATGCGCGCGCGATCGGTGCGGCGGCGGCCGACCAGACGAACCACGTCGCCGATCTCCACGCCGGGCACGCCGATGCGCAGAACCTTAAGGTTCGGGTCGAAAATATTCTTTTCCATCTGGCTTGGGGCGACCATAACGCGGCTATGGCGTTCGAGGTCCGTTTCGATCGCGGTTCCGTCGGGCTTGTACAGCGTGACGCGGTCAATCTCGACGCCGCCATACGCCGCGTCGAACCCGAAGCCGAAGGTCTCCAGGTCGCGGCGACCTTTCTCCGTCAACACTTTCGCGAAGGCGTCGAACTCCTCGACGCCGGCGCCGTTCGGCGCGTAACGGGCGACCGTCGCGGAGCGAATCCAGACGGCATCGGCGTCCGGGAACCGTTCGCGGGTGACGCCCGCGGCGATCTCCAGCGCGCGCGGCGCTTCCAGCAGACCGGCGGCGGGCTCCGCGGCGAAGGGGACGGCCGCGAGCAAAAAGAACGAGAGCGTTGTGAGTCGGAGGGACTTGATTTTCATTGGGGCAGTATGGCGCGCGCCGCGCGCCGGCGCAAGCGCGTGGGCCGTGTTGAGCATCGCGTTCGAGGGGAAGAAAAGCGCCGCCGGGCCAACTCCCGGCGGCGCTCGATGAAACTGCGCCGTATCAACCCTGGCGATCAATACTTCACGCTGCAACCGTAGGGCTTGGTCGTCGGCGTCTCGACTGGCTTGCCGGCCAGGGCTTGCTCCAGCGCGGCGCGGACGTAGTTCTTCGCGCCGGGAATATCCGCGGGATTGGCCGAGGGCTTGTCGTCAATCCCGCCCGCATAGATCAAGACGCCTTCCGGATTCACGATGAACATATGCGGCGTCGTTTTCGCGTCGTACGCGCGGCCGACCTTGCCGTCCGGATCCAACAACACCGCCGTGGCGGCAACCTTCCACTCGGCCATGCGCTTCTTCCAAACCTCCGGCGTGAAGTGGCCCTGCTTGCCCGGCGCCGAGGAGTTGATGCTGAGCCACACGACGCCCTTCTCGGTGAACTCCCGCTGGAGCGCTTGCATGTTGTCCGCGCCGTAGTGCTTTTTGACGAACGGACAATCGTAGTTCGTCCATTCGAGCGCTACGAACTTGCCCTTGAAGTCCGCCAGCGAGTGCTCCTTGCCCTCGGTCGAGGTTAGCGTGAACCCCGGCGCAGGCTTGCCCACTTCGGCGGCGGCCGATTCGGCGCGCGCCGCCCCGGCGACGGCGAGCGTCGCGGTAACGATCGTGATCAGCATCTTCTTCATCCGACGTCACTCCCATTTCTCCCGCGGTTATATCGGCGATTCGACCGGCGGGATGAAGGCCGAATCGCAAAATCCCTCGAAGTCCGATCTTGGCGCTCACGGCGCCGACGGGTCTGGGTTAGACCGCGCGGGCGCGGAAACGCTGAAAAACAATTCTTCGGCCCGCGGCGGATGCCCATCCCCTTCGCGCAGAATACCCTCGAGTCGAGCTCCCGCCGCCGCGCCCCGCGCGCTTTTGGGAAGATCGAGAACGTATTCGCCGGCCTCTGTCGCGCGCCAGACTTGCGGGGCTGCCGGCTCGGTCAAATCCTCCGCGTGCGGAATGAAAATCAGGGAGCGCATGCGCGCCGGCGTCCACCCGGCCGGCGCGCGCGCGAAGAGGCGAAGACGGCGCGCGTCCTCCTCGAAATGGAACCGCCAACCCTCGGCGGGCGCGGGCACGCGCGCGACGAATCGGGCCAACAGCGCGGCGTCGGGCGTCGGATTCCCCGGCGCATCGCCGACACGGAAGCCGAGGGCGACGTCCGCGCCGCCCGGCACGCAGCTCTCTTTGCAGAGCAGCCAATCCACGCGCGCCGCGAGGCGAACGGCGGCGATGCCGTCCAGCCGCGGCGGCGGCGTGATGACCGCGGGAAATACGACTTCGTCCGCGTAGCCATGGCTCATCAATGGCGGTTCGGCGAAACGCGCGGGGACGGGCCATTGCAAAGGGCCGGCCGTGAAACCGGGAGGGAGCGTCCATTCGACCCGCGTCGGAAGACCGGCGTCGCCCGGGTTGCGGTAATAAATGTGCGCGCCCTCGGGGAGCCGGATGTGGATCCCGACGGTGAAGGGGACGCCGGGTCGAATCACGCGGTCGGCGGCGATCAGGCGGGCCGATGCGGCGAGCGGCGTTTCGCCGCGCGCCAAAAACGCCAGCGCCAGCAGCGCCGCCCATCCGCCGATCCGACGCAGGAGACCGTAAAACATGCTCTAATATCCTTTTTCTTCGCGCGAAAGCAAACGCGCATGGCGCCGCTGGACGCGGAACGGACTCGGCCTGGCCGGTGTCCGCTGGCTTGCGCAGGCGCACTTTGCTATGGTTCACTCGTTTGCAGACCCTGCGCCGGGCGATCACGCCGCGAAATGACGAGTGGAACGATCATGTAGGATGAGCGGTGGCTATCGGTTGAAGAAACTGCCGCGCGTCCGGGCGTGAACCCGGACTCGGTTTACAAGCGGACCGATTGGAGGAAACTTCCGGCCCGCAAGGTCGGGCGTCTTGGGAAGTTCGAAGCCCTCGTGGTAGATGGGCGGGTAAAAGAAGGCAAAGCCGCGGAGACGAAAAACGGATGACAAATGGTTCTCCTACGAGACCGCCTTCGTCGGACTTGACGTTCATCACGAACGAAGCGGGTCAGTCGTTGCGCGATCGTTTTGCCGCGCTGCTCCACAAAGACACGCGCTTCTTCGACTGCCTTGTCGGTTACTTCTTCATCAGCGGTTTCTACAGGATTTATCCGTTGTTGGAGAACGTTGAGAAGATTCGGATCCTCGTAGGACTTCAAACCGACCGAACCGCGTACGACCTGCTCCAGCGGGCCAAGGAACAGGGCGAACTCGACCTTCAGTCGCATGCGGCCTCCAAGGAGCAAGTCGCCAGGGACGTGCTCAACGAGCTGGAGAAGTCGGCTGACAGCGTTGAAATCGAAACCGGCGTTCACAAGTTTGTTGAGTGGATTCGGTCGGGCAAGCTGGAAATCCGAGCCCACCCCGGCGGCGACCTTCACGCCAAGGTCTACATTATGACCTTCTCGGAAGGCGACCGGGACAAAGGGCGCGTCATCACCGGTTCAAGCAACCTCACGCAAGCCGGGCTCCAGGACAATCTCGAGTTCAATGTCGAGTTGAAGAATCGCGCCGATTACGACTTTGCCATCGCCAAATTCAATGAGCTATGGGCAACAGCCGTTGACGTATCGCAGCCTTACGAAGACACGGTCGTCAACAAATCTCCATTCGCGAGCTTCACGCCCTACGAGCTTTATCTAAAGTTCCTTTACGAGTACTTCCGAAACGAACTCAATCACCCCGCTGAACTTGAAA
>CALGXT010000169.1 GCA_937935255.1 uncultured bacterium
CGAGCATGGCCTCGGGCGCGGTGGACATGCCTACCGCATCCGCGCCCCAGCGCCGAAACGCCGCAATCTCGGAGGGGGTTTCGTAGGTCGGACCGGACACCGCCAGATACACACCCTCTTTCCAGCGGACTCCTGCCGCGAGAAAGGCGTCGCGCAGGAGCGACCGAAGCGTCGGATCGTACACGGCGGTCTGGTCGGGGAACCGCGGGCCCCAGAACGTGTCGTGGGGACCGACGAGCGGATGTGCCCCCATGGCGTGGATGTGATCGCGCACCGCCATCAGATCGCCCGCGCGCAAATCTCGGCGGATGCCGCCCGCCGCGTTCGTCAGCATCAGCGAGCGGGCACCCCACCGGCGCGCGAGGTAGATGGGCAGGGCCACCGGCGTCCATCCCTCCCCCTCATACCAATGCCGCCGCCCTTGAAAAATCAACAGCGCGCGCCCGGCGGGGCCGGCCCAGAGCAGGCGCCCCGCATGGCCCTGCACGCCGGCGGCGCCGAGGCCGGGAATCTCGGAATAGCCGATCTCGCCGCGCGGCTCAAACGCCTCCGCCACCTCTCCCCAGCCCGACCCGAGCACCACGGCGGCGAGAGGTTTCAGCCGGGGCCAGCGCCTCCGCACGGTCGCAAAAGCGCGGGCCATCGCGGACATATCCATCGCCCAGGACAGCAGGGAAGGACGTTGTTTCATACGACCCGCTCCGCGATCAATGGCGCCTCCGGCGGAGGCTCATCCCCGAAGGTGAAAGCCTCCCGCAGCCATTTGAGCGCCTCGTCCAGCCGTGCGGCGTCATTCGCATGAACGATGGCCAGGGTTTGCCCTTTCTCGACCCGCTCGCCCGCCTTGACGAGGTCCGAGAGCCCGACCGCCAGGTCCACGCGGTCCTCCACCCGGCGCCGTCCCGCGCCCAGCAGCACACAGGCGCGGCCGATGCGCTCGGCATCCACGTCGACAATGAAACCTTCGCAGGGCGCCGTCAGCGGCTGATGGAGGGAAGCGGCAGGCAGACGGTTGTAGTCCACGACGATCTCGCCGTCTCCGCCGTGCAGCCGGATCATCTCGGCGAATTTCTCCGCAGCGGCGCCGGAGGCGATCGCTCGCGAGAGGAGCGCCTGGGCGGCGGCGTCATCCTTTGCGACACCCGCCATCGTCAGCAGCTCGGCGCCGAGCGCGAGGGTCAGGCGCGTCACATCTTCCGGCCCGCGTCCATGCAGAATTTCGGCGGACTCGATCACTTCGAGGGCGTTGCCCACGGCGCGTCCGAGCGGCTGGTTCATATCCGTGAGCAGGGCGCGCACATTTTTGCCCATCGCGCGGCCCACGCGCACGAGGCTTTCAGCTAGGCGGCGCGCGTCGTCGCGCGATCGCATAAACGCTCCGGAGCCGAATTTGACGTCGAGAACGAGATAGTCCACCCCTTCGGCGAGTTTCTTCGACATAATGCTGGCGGTGATGAGAGGAATCGAGGGCACGGTGCCGGTGACGTCGCGCAGGGCGTAGAGCTTGCGGTCGGCCGGCGCGAGGCGCTCGGTCTGGCCGGCGATGGAGCACCCACAACGGGCGACGATATCCAGAAACTCCTCTTCCGCCAGCCGCGTGCGATAGCCGGGGATGGACTCCAGCTTGTCGAGTGTGCCGCCGGTGATGCCGAGACCGCGCCCGGAGATCATGGGCACGGCGACGCCGCAACAGGCCAGCAGCGGCGCGAGCGGGAGGGAGACTTTATCGCCGATGCCGCCGGTGGAGTGCTTATCCACTTTGGGGCGGGGAATACGCGAAGTGTCGAGCACGACGCCGGAGCGCATCATCGCGTCGGTCAGCACGGCGGTCTCCTCCGGCGTCATGCCGCGCAGGTAGATGGCCATGGCGAGAGCCGCCATCTGGTAGTCGGGGATGTCGCCGCGCGTATAGCCCTCGATGAAGAAAGTGATCTCTTGAGCGCTGAGTTCCCGTCCGTCCCGCTTCTTTTCGATGATCCATTGCGGCAGCATATCACCCTCATCTCGACCGGCCCGCGATCGCACAACCTAAGCCCGAAACGAGGGCGACTTCAAGCCGATCGTGCGAGCGGAACCGCCAAAAAATCAAGGGCAGCGCCCACCGCACAGCGAAAAAACGACGGGGCATGCACGTGTAGGCCGGCGCTTTCCATTGGAGAAAGTTACAGACAAGAATTATCGCGGACAAGACTCGTCGCGGGACACGAGCCCTCTCGGGATGTTCGATCAAACCCGCCGCAAAGACCGGAACCAGGCGATCAACCGAACGGCAAGAAAACCACCCACGATCATCATGGCGCTCAGCGGTTCGGGAACCACCTGAACGTTTTTTCCATCGTAACTCGAGACGTAGAATAATCTGTTGTTGCCGATGATGTCATCGCCTCTTTGCAAGGTCCATTCCGACGCCATTCCCCCAGCCAGGTTTGCATACAGGATGCGGGTCTCCAATTCGCCGGGCACGGGAGACAAACTCAGCGTTTGTTCTGTGCTGTCGAAGCCCTCTTCTCCGTTGAGAAAAAACCAACTGCCTTCCTTGACCGGTTGATGGGTTTGGTTCCGCTGCACGAATTCGAAACCTTTCACGTCCGCTTGACCGGACCAGCTCCAGGTCAATGTGGGGTTCAGACCTATCGGCTCTTGAATCGAGTTGAACGTCGGCACATTCGGAAAGTCCGATTCGGCTACACCCGCGAAGTAAAAGCGATACCGGCTATTCGAGCCGCTCAATTCGATGCCGAGATTCCAATACTGGCCGGCGCCCAGATAATCCAAAAGCGACGCGAGTGAGGAATAAAAACCGGACTGGAAAGCAAATTGAGTCGACGACTCCTCGACAAACTGGAGCGAGGGTGATCCACCGTCCGGCCACATGACGGCACTTGCGAGATCATCGCCCCTGATTTGGGCGCGTAACCACTCAGGACGTGCTATCCCGATGTATCCCCATCTGAAAGTCATGGGCCTCTGCCCATGGTGCAAAAGCCATGCCCGTCAGACCAAGAATCAGGCAAAAAGTTTTCCATTTCATATCGCCACTCTCCATTCGTTGTTCATTTTTTACGTTTTTTTTAGTCGCGTACACGAAAAAGGCAAGGGCGGTTCCCGCCGGGTTTTTTGGCGCCCCGCGCCACGCAGGGCGAAAAGCCGGCGGCGTAAATGTCGGGCGCGCGTGAACTTATGCGGGCGTTTCCTCGGCGACCGCCACCAGGTCGTAATCCAGTGTCTCCACCACGCGTGCGCGAATGATCTCGCCAAGCGAGGGCGGCCGTCGGGATCGCAAGTAAACGACGCCGTCCACTTCGGGCGCCTGCCACGGCGCGCGGCCGATCGCCACGGCGCCGTGCGGAAACCGCTCTCCACGTTCGGCCCGTTCGTCCACCGTGATTTCGATCGTTTTTCCCCGCTCGGCGCGCAGTCGGTGTCGGCTCACCGCTCGTTGGGTCTCCATCAGCGCTGCGCGCCGCCGCTCTTTCTCCGCCGGCGGCACGTCATCCGGTTCCGCGCCGGCTGGGGTGCCCGGCTCACTGGAATAGGCAAACACGCCGGCGTAGAGAAAGGCGCCTTCCTCCACCCAGCGCAGCAGTTCCTCGAATTCCGCCTCGGTCTCGCCGGGGAAACCGACGATATAACTCGTCCGCAGCGCCACCGCCGGCCAGGCCGCGCGAATGTGTTCGACGGTTCGTCGAACGTCCACGCCCGTGAGCCCGCGCCCCATGGCACGCAGCACACGGTCGTTGATGTGCTGCAGCGGCAGGTCGAGATAGGGCAGAAAACAGGTGTTGTCGCGGAGAGTGGCCAACAACTCATCGCTCACGCGCCGGGGATGCGCGTACATCAGGCGGAAACGCGCTGGGCCCTCGATTTCGGCGAGCGCCCTCAACAATCGCGGCAATGAAGGCTCGCCGTAGAGGTCCGTCCCGTACGCGGTCGTGTCCTGACCGACGATGGCGATCTCCCGCGCCCCGCAGTCCACGAGCTGCCGAGTTTCGGCGACGAGATCCTTGATCGGCCGGCTGACGTGAGGGCCCCGGATCAACGGAATGGCGCAGTAGCGGCAGCGGTTGGAGCAGCCCTCGGAAATTTTGAGCGCGGCGAGATGCGGCGGCCCGGTGAGCAATCGAGGTCCGCGCTGAAATGCGTCGAAGGCCTTGGCGCGCATCTCCACGTTCTCGCCGGAACGCGGGAGAAAAGCGGGCGTCTCGGCCAGCAGCGCGCGGCAGATTTCGCCGATACGGGGATAGTCGGCGAACCCGATCGCGACATCCGCCGGCAGATGTGCCGCGAGACCGTCCGAGGCGCGCAGCCGCTCCACAAGGCAACCCAGCGCGACGATTCGGCGAGGGCGCCCGCGCCGCCGGCCCGCCGCGAGTGCCCGCAGGGTCTGCTCCGATTCCTCGCGCGCATCGGCGATGAAACCACAGGTGTTGACCAGGGCGAGGTCGCTGTCTTCCGGCCGCTCCGCGATGAGAAAGCCGTCTTGCACCAGGCTCGCCATCAGCCGCTC
>CALGXT010000170.1 GCA_937935255.1 uncultured bacterium
CTTCGCCCGCGTGCTCGACGGCGCCACGAGTCTGGCCGAGATTTCCCGCGTGCTCGGCGCCGCCGCGTCGGCATGAGCGCCTTCGAATACATCGGATACACGCCGGAGGGCCGGCGGACCCGCGGCCTGATCGAAGCCGACGACCTCAAACACGCGCGCGAACGGCTGGCGGCGCAGGGGTTCCTGCCGGAGGAAGTCCGCCCCGCGTCCTCGGCCGGGCCGCGGCGGGGCCGCGCCTCCTTCGCTCGGGTGGGTTTGCGCGCCATGGTGTTTCGCGAAATGGCCTCCCTGCTGCGCGCCGGCCTGCCCGTGCCGCGCGCGCTCGAAATCCTCATCGAATCGCCGGAATTGGCCCCTGCGCGCTCCGACCTCGCGGCGGCGCGCGACCGCGTCCGCGAAGGCGCGGCGCTCTCCGCAGCGCTGGAAGTCGGCGGCCGGGCAACGCCGTTCGAGACCGCCGCGCTGCGCGCCGGCGAACGGGCGGGCGCGCTCGAGGAGAGCCTGGAACGCGTGGCCGATTATTTGGAGGAACAGGCGCGCGTGCGCGATCGAATCGTTTCCGCGCTGATTTACCCCGCAGTGGTTTTGACGCTGACGCTGATCGTCGGCGTCGCGATGCTGGGCTTTCTGCTGCCCACCTTGGAGCGGCTCTGGACGGACGCGGGAGTTTCGTTGCCGGTCTATACGCGGGTCGTCATGGCGATCGGACGCGCGCTGCGCTGGGCGGCGCCGGCGGCGGCGGTCCTCGCGGCATTGCTGACGATTGAACTGCGTCGGCGCGCGGCGCGCGCGATGGAATGGCGCGAAAGGCTGGACCGCTGGCGTTACCGACTCCCGGTCTTCGGCGAATTGTACCGCGCGCTGGTCGCGCTGCGGTTCGCGCGCGCGCTCGGCATGTTGTTGCGCGGGGGCGCCCCGATGGTCGAGGCGCTGCCGCTCGCGGGGCGCGCGACGGGCAGCGCCTGGGCGAGCGGCGGGGTCGAAGCGGCCGCGGAGGACGTCCGTCACGGACGCAGTCCGGCGGAGGCCTTGCGCCAGGTCGCTCCGTTGCGCGACGCCATTCCCTCCTGGGTGCAGGCCGGCGAGGCCAGCGGCGATCTGGTGCGGCTTTTGGGCGCGGCGGCGGCGCGCCAGCAATTCGCCTGGGAGCGGAAACTATCCCGCGCGCTTGCCCTCCTCGAACCCGCGCTGCTGGTCCTCCTGGGCCTCCTGGTGCTCTCCGTCACGCTCGCGATTGTCCTGCCGATCCTCGCCCTGCACCGCGGGCTCGGATGAGCTCAAGGGCTATTGCGGAAAAAGAGGTGCAAATCTCTTTTTCCCTGTCCCCGCGCGGCTTCTGTCCCCGCGCGGCTTGCGGTCAACGCTCGGCATCCAGCGGGCGGATCCGCACGGCACGCAGCTCCATCGCCGCGGCGCCCGTATAGCGGAAGCCGAACTCGACCCACCGGTGGTCGGTCTGCCGGAAGCGAAGCTCAACCTTTTGGGCCGATGCCAGCACCGGCAAGACCTCGGGATTCGCGGCGGGCGGGAAATCCTGACGCCAATCCCCCAGCCGGGTTCCGGCGGCGGCATCGGACGCATATCGCAGCTCCGCCACATATTCGCCCGGCGCCAACGGCAATCGCGGGCCATAAAAGATTCGATCCTCGTCCACCCGCTTCGGCTCCAACCGAACCGCGCCGGATTCCGGATCGGTGAATCCGGCGCGGAAAAGAGAAGCGGCGAGAAACTCGATGCCTTCGGGCGGCAACGACGGCGACCATTCGCCCGTCACCAGCAAACCGGCATCCACATCCACCGTCCCCGACACCGCCCGCAGGCGCGCGCGCAGCGTCACATAGTTCGGCGGGGCTTCCAACGGCAGGAATATCCATTCCCACCGCGGGGCGGCGACCGGCGCCTCCGCGCGCCACGACCATCCGGGCGCGCCTTCCGCGGTTGCGTCGGACCGAAGGATTCCGTTCCCACGAACACGCAGCCACAGGGCGCGCTCCGGCGGGGAGAAGGCGCTGAAGCGCGGCAAGCGGAATGCGTCGCCCCCGGCTTCCATCCGCACAAAGACGTCGTGCGTGGCGTCGGGCGTGTCGGCGGCGCGATGCACGGGGCGTTCATCCTCGGTCTGGAGATGCCCCGCATGAAAACGAAATGCGGGCGGCGCGGGCGGAAGCGCCCAGCGGGCGGGCGGCGCGGGCCGCTCGGCGGGCGTTTCGCGAATTCGAAAGGCCCACACCGCGCGATCGCGCGCGAGGAAATCCAGCCGCGGGTGGCGCAACAAGCGATCGAGCGTATGGGCGACCGGCGCCGGGCTGACGCGCTCCGGAAAGAGATCTTCGTGCAGCAGCAAATAGCGGATACCCATCCGCGATAACGCATCGAGATTTTCGTCGGAGATCGCGCCGGCATTCAAGCCGCGCAACGGCTGGAAGACCTGCTCCACGTAATCCCGATCCACCACCGGACTGTAGCCGTTGAGGAGCCGAATGCCGTATTGCATCGCATGGTAAATATAGACCGATGTCCAATGCGAATCGCCCGGCCAGAGCGGCAACACCAGCGCACGGGGCGCAGCTTCCGGCCCGGCGTCCTCGCGCACGGCGGCATACGCGCCCTGAGTTTCATCGAGCAGACAGACCCCCGGTTTCGCGCGCGCGGCATATTCCGCGAACATCGCGCCGCCCCAGAGGAGCGCCGCCAGACCGACTCGGCGGAAACCGGCGGCCGCCAGCGTTCGCCATGCCAACACCGCGCTGACAGCCATCGTCGTCGGCATCAGGCAGTACATCTTCGGCGGCGCGCGAACCGAGCGAAAAACCGGAATCAACTTGCGCGCGGCGCGGATCGGCAGCCCGCCGAACGGCCCGTACAAGCCTAACGCCAGCCCAATGATACAGATCAGGGCGCCGACAATGACGATCCAAAGAAGGACCCAGCGGGCCGAATCCGCACGCCGGCGCAACCCCATCCAGATCAAAGCGAACAGTCCCGCCGCCATGAGCGCAAGCCAGGCGTATCCCAGATAAACCTGCACCGGCTGGCCGGGATTCAGCGAGAACAATGCCGAGGGCGGCGGCGAATAGAGCAGCAACTCGCGAATTTCCCGTCCGCCGGCCATATGGAAGGAGCCTTCGATCTTTCCGCGCATCCAGAACACCGCGAGCGCCGCCGGCGCCAGCAGGGGCGCGCCGGGCAGTGCGCCGCGCAGCGCGCGACCCCAGCGCGCGGGCCAGGGGATGCCCGCGGGCGGAAACACCGCAATGCGAAGCAAAAACCAAATCGGCCCGGCAAGCGCCATGAAGAAAAACGTCTGGCTGTCCGTCCATGCCGCGCCCCAAAGCGCCGCGCCCGCCGCCAGACCGCCGCGCCGGTCGCCGTCGCGCGCGGCGGCGTCTACGCCCCAGAACAGCAGCGGAACCCACAGCAAGGAGAAGCCGGAAGGCGCCCCGCCGAGCAGGTTCTCGAGGCGATACGGATGCAACACGGTCAACGCCGCCGCCGTCATCGCCGCCGCGGGCCGATCCGTGAACCGCCGCAGCAGAATATAGGTGAAATACAGGGTCAGCCACAAACTGATCAGCCCGAGCGCATTCCAGGCGAAGGCCCACGACCCGATGCGCGATAGCGCGGCGAAAACGAGGGAAAACGGCGCGTAATACGGGCCCGGACGATAGCGCGCGGCGTCGTCGCCCCGGTTGAATTCATAGACGTTGCAAAATAACGGAATGTCGCCGCGCAACATTTGGTCGGCGAGCACAAAGCGCCCGAGCAATTGCAGGTGATCGCCGGGCCGCGAATAGCGCTCCGCGCTCAAGTCGCCGCGGTAATAGACCCAGGGGATGCCGCGCCCCGGATGACGCCACAGCGTCCCGGTGACGAACAAACTCAACGCGAAGGTCAGCGCCAGGGTCAACGCCGCGATGCGGCCCTGCGCAAACGACGGGCTGGAGCGCGGACTCATGAAGACGAAACGGCGGGAGACGCGGGCGGCGCGGCCCCCGCAGGACTTTTTCGCGAACGGAATACGCGGGCCGGCGCGCCGAAGGCCACGCTGTACGGCGGAATCTCGCCGATGACCAGCGAGCCCGCGCCGATGACACATCCCTCGCCGATGCGGGCGCCGTCGCGCACGATCGTCCCCGCCCCGATCCAAACATCGTCGCCGATGGTCACACCCCCCAGCGACACGTTGCCTTGAAGCGCCATCGGCACATCCGTGCGGTCGAAACGGTGCGCGCCGCCGCCGATATAGCAGAAGGCGGCGATCAGCCCGAATCGGCCAATCCGCACATCGCCGCCCGCGCCGGCGGCGATGCGGCAATAGGCGCCGATGCTGGTATCGGCGCCGATGAAAATGCGCCCGTCGCGCGTGTTGACGACCGAGCCGCGCCCGACAAAGACCCGTTCGCCGAGCTCGATGGCGACGCCCGTCCCGCCCCGCGCGCTCAACGCCGAATAGTCCTCCAACACCGAGCGTTCGCCGATCGCGATTCGATCGGGCTGGCGCAGTTGCATACCGCAACCGAAAATCACGCGGCGACCGCACCGCGCGAACAACCGGGGATAAAATTTCCGCCGCAGGAACAACCCCCCGGCGCCGGCCTTGAACGTCAGCGCGGAGATCAGCAGTTCATAGCGAATCCAGGGCCAAAAGCCCGGACGGCCGAGCACGAGCGCGCGATAGGCGCCCGCCGCGGAACCGCCGCCTTCGCTCGCCAGCGCGTGAAAGCTGCCGGGCGCGGCCGTGCCGGCGGGAAGCGCATCCATAGAAGGCTCGCGTTCGCTCATATCAACTCCTCCTGCCGATACCATGCCGCCGTCCGGGCCAGCCCTTCGGCGAGGCTCACCCGGGGCGCATAGCCCAACCTTCGCCGAGCCTTCTCGATGCTGAAGGCGCGCGATTTGCCGAAGAATTCGACGCGCCGAGGATAGAGCGGCGGCTCGACCCCCAATCGCGCGCAGGTCCAGGCGCACACCGTCGCCAGCGCGTGGACCGGCGCGTAGGGAATCCGACGGCGGGGCGGCGGCACGCCCACCGCTTTCGCAATCGCCCGAACGAGTTCGTTGAGCGTCGTGTATTCCGGCCCGCCGATGGTGAACACCTCGCCCACCGCCTCGGGGCGCCGCGCCGCGAGCAGGAAACCGTCCACCAGATCGTCAATGTAGGTCAGATGATAGAGCGTCTCGCCGCGCCCGATCATCACGAAACGACGCCGGGCGATCGGCCGAAACAGCTTCAAAAAACGGGTGTCGCCGGGTCCGTAGATGCCCACGGGGCGGACGATGCTCACCGGGAGGGATGAACCGAAGTATTCTTTCGCGACGAGTTCGCCCTCCATTTTGCTCTGTTGATAAAAATCGCCGGGCTTGTAGCGATAGTTCTCATCGGCGGGCGGATCGTCAATTTCCCCCTGCACGCCGACGGTCGAGCAATGAACGAAGCGGCCCACGCCCGCCGCGCGCGCCGCCTCCAGTAAAACGCGCACCGCTTCGACATTGACCTTCCGAAAGGCCGCCAGGGAATCGTGTTCGACGCGGAACGCGGCGGCGATGTGATAGACCTCGTCGAACGGCGCCATCGCCGCGCGCGCCGCCGCGGCGTCGGCAAGGTCTATCGCGCGCACTTCCGCGCCGAGCTGCGCCAGCGGGGCGGCCCTCGCGGGCGCGCGAACCCACACCGTCACCCGGGCGCCCTCCGCGAGCAATCGCCGCGCGAGGGCGCCGCCGG
>CALGXT010000171.1 GCA_937935255.1 uncultured bacterium
GCAAGCCCGGCGACGTCTTCCGCTCAGAGCGAAGCGATCTCCGGCGTTGAGACCCTCCGGTCACCCCCGTTGTTGTTTGCGGCGCCGCGGTCTCTGTTCCTTGAAATCATCTTCGGCCGCTCCGCCGGGTTTTCGGTCCGCCGCGGGCGGACCGAACGACCCGGTCTACACTTGCGCCGGAAAATTTACCCCATCGTTTCTTCACGGCTCCGTCGCGCTACAATCTCTGTCCCTTGGGCTCGGCCGGATCGCCCAATCTTTCGTTCGCCGGGGCAAGCTCCGCGGGAGCGCTTTCTCTGTCCCCGGGCTCATTCTAGCATTGCCGAGCCGAGCGCGGAATCGTAGTTTGAGCGTTTTGATACGGCGGTTTCGCCGAGACCAAAGAGCATATCCCGCCATGAAAAATAAAAAAACTCCGCCGGCTCGTCGCAAACCGGACCGCTCGTCCTTCTATCTGTGGTTCGACACGGAGTTCACGACGCTCGATCTCGATCGCGCGCGCCCCCTCCAGGCGGCCCTCCTCATCACCGACGCGCGGTTGCGGCGCGTGTTGCCCGCGGCAGAGGACGTTCGTTTGACGATCCGATTGCCGAGCGGAGCGCATGTCAGCCCCTGGTCGCGGGAGCATCTGCGGGATTTATTGCGCGATTGCCGTTCGCCTTTGGCGGTGGACGTCGCGGAAGCCGATCGCCGGCTGGCGGCGCTGGTGGACCGGGTCGCGGGGCGCCCTCTGGCCGATGAGAGCCGCCGCCCAGTGCTCGCCGGCAATAGCGTTCACGCCGATTGGCGCATCGCCCAACGTTTCTTTCCGCGCTTCTCCGCGCGGTTGAATTATCGCCATCTGGATGTGACGGCGCTCAAGCTCCAGTGGCGCGCGCGGCGCGACGCCGACGAACGCGACGAGTTCGTCAAGGAGGATCGCGCGCTGATTCAACGCCTCTTCCCGGAGGCCGTCTTCTCCGGCGAACTGCGCCACGACGCCTACTACGATGTCCAGGCCTCCATCGCCGAGCTCGCGTTCTATCGCCGCCGACTTTGCCGAAAAGGCCTGTTCGCCGCGGATTGACACCGGGGGCGCGGGTGCGCTAGTCTGCCGACCGTTCGCCGTGGCGGGGTAGCTCAGCTGGTAGAGCAGAGGACTGAAAATCCTTGTGTCGGCGGTTCGATTCCGTCCCTCGCCACCAGACCTCTTTTGAGCCTTCGAAAGCCATCAAAACCATGACCACCCGTTATCGGCGGCGGGAGGGTGTCCGCGAATAGGCCGTCGGCGGCGAACGCATGCTCTTCGATGACGCCGCCGACGCCGTGCACGTCCTCAACGGCTCGGCGGCCTTTATCTGGGATTGCCTCAAAGCGCCGGTTTCCGCCGTCCGCATCGAGGAATTGCTTCGCGAGGAATACGATCTGAGCGACGTGCCCGACGTGCCGGGCGTGATCGAGCGCGCACTGCGGGATTTTATCGCGCGCAAACTGGTCGAAATCGCGCCCGCCGAAGGCGAAGCGGCCGCCGGCGAATCCTCCGGCGGTCGGTAGCCGAACCTTGCGGCGGTTCATAGCCCCTTCTCCGGCGAAGCGGCCGCGCGCTCGAGAATCGCGCCAGAGAGCGCTCCCGCGCGTACGTTCCACAATCCACGTTTCGCATTCCACAATCTTCACGCGCATCACCTTTGATCTCCGGCCCGGCGGGCCTTCGCGCTCCACCTTTCCTTCCGCGCTCCGCGCCTGTCCGCCCTCGCCCCCCAAAAAAATCAGCGCCGATCCGTGAAGATGAGTGGTTTATTCCGCATTGATCGGGAGACCTCGCTTCGGCGGGCGCGGCGCAATATTCCGCGGTTGCCTTTCCGAAGGTTGCAGGGGATGCTCGCCTTCGTGCATATTCTCGCTTCGCGATTTCGGCAGGCCGGCGGACTTCGATGCCCGCTCCGCCCCATCGCGAGCGCCGGTAAGCCGCGCACAACGAAACATCTCGAAAAAGAAGGAATGAAACGATGACGGGCAAAGAGTTGTTGTTATCGGCGGTGAAGAACGAATACACGCCTCGGCCGGCCTGGCTGCCGTTCGTCGGCGTCCACGGCGGCAAGATCACCGGCGTCGGCGCGGCGGAATATCTCCGCTCCGCCGACGCGATTCTCGCCGGCCTGCGCAAGGCCCGCGAACTCTACCGCCCCGACGGACTGCCGATCGTCTTCGATCTTCAGCTCGAAGCCGAGGCGCTGGGCTGCGAGCTCAAATGGGCGGAAAAAACGCCGCCCTCCGTGGTCACACATCCCCTCGAACGGGGGCGCTCGTTGCCGGATCTGCCGGTCTTCGATCCCACGATGGGCCGCTTCCCGGTCGCGTTGGAGGCCCTCGATCGCGCCAAGGCGGAGATGGGCGACGAGGTCGCGCTTTACGGTCTGCTCTGCGGCCCCTTTACGCTGGCGCTGCACCTGATGGGCAACGACATCTTCCTCCAGATGTTCGACCATCCCGACTACATCAAGGCCGTCCTCGGTTTCTGCGCGTCCGTCGGTCAAAAGGCGGCGCAGGCCTGGATCGAACACGGCGCCGACGTCGTCGCCGTGGTGGACCCGATGACCAGCCAGATTTCTCCGGAGCATTTCGAACTCTTCGTCGCGCCGGCGGTGGATTCCATTTTCGACTTCATTCGCTCCCGCGGCGCGCTCTCCTCGCTCTTCGTCTGCGGCGACGCCTCCCGCAACCTCGAGGCCATGTGCCGCACCGCCGCCGACAACCTCTGCATTGACGAGAACATTCCGCTCGAAACGCTGCGGGATTTCACACGCTCGCGCCACAAATCCTTCGGCGGCAATCTCAAGCTCACCTCCGCGCTGCTGCTGGGCGACGAAGACGACGCCCGGCTCGACGCGATTCGTTGCATTGACGTCGGCGGCAGTTGCGGTTTCGTGCTCGCCCCCGGCTGCGATCTTCCCTACGACGTGCCCGAGCGCAATCTCCAGGCGGTCGCGGAGATGGCGCACGACGCCTATCGCCGCGAGGTCGCCAAGCGCACGATCGTCGCCAAAACCGCCGCCGAAGCCGCCGCCGTCGCGCTGCCGAATTACCGCGCCGAGCCGCACGTCATTGTGGACGTCATCACGCTCGACTCGTCGTCCTGCGCCCCGTGCCAGTACATGGTGGACGCCGTGCAACGCGCGGCGCGGCGCCTGTCGGCCCCCATCATCGTGCGCGAACACCGGATCAGCACCCGCGAGGGGCTCGCGATGATGAGCCGACTCGGCGTGCGCAACATTCCCACGATCTGCGTGGATGGCGAAGTCGCCTTCGCCTCTATCATCCCGGATCAGAATTCGCTGGTCGCGCGGCTGGAGACCGCGATCGCGCGCAAGGCGAAGAAGTGACGCCGATTCTCCTGATCGTCGGCTTTCTCGGCGGCGGCAAGACGACGTTGCTGCGTCGAATCGCGGAGCGCCACGCCGGGCGGCGGCTGGCCTTCCTCATCAATGAGTTTTCGGCGGCGGATGTGGACGGCGCGCTGGTGCGCGCGACCGCGACGGCGCCGGCGCTCACGCTGCCCGGCGGCAGCATCTTCTGCCGTTGCCTCGTCACGGAGTTCATTGAAACGCTGCGCGCCCTGCGCGCGCGCATCGCGGGGGAGGGGATCGAAGGCGTCGTCATCGAGGCCAGCGGAATGGCCGATCCGCGGGCGATGACGACGATGCTGCGGGAGACCGGACTGGACCGTGATTATCGCCTGGCGCAGGTGGTCGCCGTGCTCGATCCGGCGCGCTTTCTGAAGCTGCGCCATACGCTGCCCAACATCGTTGCGCAGATCGAGGCGGCGGATCGGGTGATCCTGAACAAGCTCGATGTGTGCGCGCCGGAACAGCGGGCGGCCGCCGAGGCGGCGGTGCGGGAGCTGCGGCCCGACGCGATCCTGCTGCCCGCGGTGCAGTGTGCAGTGGACTTCGAGCTTTTTCGGGACGCGGCAAGGGATCGGGCGGGCGGCGCCTATGCGCCGTGCCGCGATCCGCATTATGAGACCCTGGCGTTCGATCCGGGCCTTGCGCCGGACTTCGCGCGCCTGGCGCGCGCGATCGCCGAAGCGCGCGTCTCAGGGTTGGCAGCCTGGCGGGAAGCTCGGGCCGAAGCCGACTTCAGCAGGTTCGTCCCTGAGCTCGAGCGCATGGTGAGCCTGAAGCGCCAGCAAGCCGCGGCGATCGATCCCGGG
>CALGXT010000172.1 GCA_937935255.1 uncultured bacterium
CGTCCGCGATTTCCGCGTAATCGAGCCGCGCGAGCGGCTCGGCGGCGATGACCTCGCGCAAAATACGACGCAGGGTTTCGGCCTCGCGCTCGCCGGCGGCGTAGCGCGCGCGCGCGGCGTCGAGCGCGCGTTTCAGGCAGAGCGCCGCGCGGCGCTCCGGCGGCGAGAGGTAGCGGTTGCGGGAACTCATCGCCAGTCCGTCCGGCTCGCGGATGATTGGGCCGGCGACGATTTCGATCGGGAACGCCAGATCGCGCGCCATGCGGCGGATGACGCGCAGTTGTTGCGCGTCCTTCTCGCCGAACACCGCGACCTGCGGGCGCACCAGGTTGAACAGCCGCGCGACCACCGTGCAAACCCCGCGAAAATGCGTCGGCCGCGACGCGCCGCAAAGTCCTCGGGAAAGCCTTTCCTCTACGACCCACGTCGAGGCGTCGGGCGCGTACATTTCCTCGACGGCCGGGTAGAAGACTGCGTCAGCGCCCACGGCGCGGCACAGCTCGACATCGCGCTCCAAGGCGCGCGGATATTTCGCGAGGTCCTCGTTCGGGCCGAATTGCGTGGGATTGACGAAGATGCTGACGACGACGATATCGCTACATTCGCGCGCGAGGCGCGCCAGCGACAGGTGACCTTCATGCAACGCGCCCATTGTGGGCACGAAACCGATGCGCCGCCCCGCACGATGCCACGCCTCGGCGCGCCGCGACATCTCCGCCGCCGAGCGGATAATTTCCGGACTGGGATTCGGCGCGCTCACGATGGATTCGGCGTTGTGCCGCTCGTTTCCGCCGCGGGGAAACGTCCCTCTTCCACGTCGGCGCGATAGGCTCGGAACGCCTCCAGCATCGTCGCCGCCAGATGGGCGTAGCGCCGGGCGAACTTCGGGGCTTTTTCACCGGAGAGTCCGAGCAGATCGTTGACCACCAACACCTGGCCATCGCAGTCCGGCCCTGCGCCGATGCCGATGGTGGGCGCGGAAACGCCGCGCGTGATTTCGCCGGCGAGCGCGGCGGGGATGCATTCCAGCACGATTGCGAAGCAGCCGGCCTCGTCGAGCGCGCGGGCGTCGCGCCGCACTTGTTCGGCGGATTCTTCCGTGCGCCCCTGCATCCGATAGCCGCCCAGCGCTCGCACGCTCTGGGGCAGCAGGCCGACATGTCCCATCACCGGGATTCCACACGCGATCAACGCGCGGACGGTCTCCGCATAGCGCTCGCCGCCTTCCAGTTTCACGGCGTCCGCGCCCGCTTCCTTGACCAAGCGGCCCGCGGCGCGGAGCGCATCGGCGATCGAGGGCTGATAGGTCAGGAACGGCAGATCGGCGACGACCAGCGCGCGGCGCGCGCCGCGGGCGACAGCGGCCGTGTGATGAATCATCTGCTCCAACGTCACCGGCAGCGTCGTTTCGTAACCCAGTTGGGCCATGCCGACGGAGTCGCCCACGAGCGCGAGCGGGAGACCGGCGTCGTCCAGCAGGCGCGCGGTGGGGTAGTCGTAGGCGGTCAAACATGCAATGCGTTGGCGGCCCTTGAGGGCGCGGATGCGCGGCGCGGTCCATTTGATGGCGGCAGTCATGGCGATCTGTCGGGGCTATTTACCATGTCGCCGCGAAAAGTTCGATTCTTTCAGCGCCTTGGGCCAGGCGCTCCAAATGATCGCGGATGCGCCGCGTATCGCCCGGCAGGATCAGATCGGGCCGCACATCGGCGAGCGGTCGGACGACGAAGAGCCGCTGCGTCCAACGCGGATGAGGCAACGTGAGACCGGAGTCATCGAAATGATCGTCGCCATGGTACAGCAAATCAATATCGGCGGTGCGCGGCGCGTAGCGGTCTTCGGTTCGCACGCGTCCCAGTTCGGCCTCGATTTCCGCTGCGCGCCGCAGCCACGCCTCGGCGGCGATCTCACCGGTCAAGATGACGACGGCGTTCAAATACTTCAGGCGGGCATACTGCGGTTTTACGCCCACGGGTTCCGTTTCATAGACCGGCGACTGCGCGACCAGCGCGGCGCCGGGGGTCGCGGCCAAGCGGTCGCGCATGGCGCGCAAAAGAGCCAGCCGGTCGCCGAGATTCGAGCCGAGCGAAAAGCCAGTTTCAACTTTCATTCTGTTCCTCCAGACCGGCGCGAATTGCGCGATCAAGACCCTCCAGGAATCGCTGCGGTGCGAACTCCATCGCGCGCGCGCGAATTTCCCCGCTATTCCAGGCGCGTGCCGCCGCGCGGCGCACGGCGGCGGCGAGCGCGGCCGCATCGGGCGCGTCGAAAAACTCGCCGGTGCGGCCGGCGATCACCGATTCGCGGACGCCGCCCTGTCCGAACGCGACCACGGGCCGTCCGCACGCCATCGCCTCGACCGGCACGATGCCGAAATCCTCCTCACCCGGAAAAATCAGGAACCGGCATCCGCGATACAGCGCGCGGATTTCCTCGTCGGACCGGCGGCCGAGAAAGCGGACGTTCGGCGGCGCGTCGCGCTCCCAGCGCCGGCGCTCCGTGCCGTCGCCGGCAATGCGCAATGGAAAGCCTAGTTCGCCGTAGGCGCGAACGGCCAGCGGGACACGCTTGTAGGGCACGAGCGCCGAGACGATCAGATCGTAGGCTCCGGCGTCGGGCGCGGGGCCGGGGGTGAAGAAGTCCGTTTCCACGGGCGGATAAACAACTTCCGCGTCGCGCCCGTAAAAGCGGCGAATGCGTTCGCGGACATGTTGGCTGAGCGTGACAAAGCGATCCACCCGCGCGGAGGCCGCGCGGTCCCAGGCGCGGAGGCGCGCCAGCACGGGGGCGGCGAGCCGTCGTTTCCACCCGCGGCGCCCGAGGTATTCGTCGTGAAAAGTCCAGGCGTAGCGCATGGGCGTGAAACAATAACACACATGCCGCGCGCCGGGCGGGGGGCGAAAACCCTTGGCGACGCAATGGCTGGTCGAAAGCACCAGATCGGCGGGCGGCGGACGGAACCATTCGATGGCCGCCGGGAAGAGCGGCAGCCAGTTGCGATAATGGCGCTCGATGCCGGGAATGCGCTGCAGCGGGGAGGATAGGATCGGGTGCGCGTTGATCGTGTCCGACACCGCGGGACGATTGTGGATGAGCGTATAGATGGGCGCATGGGGAAAACCGCGGCAGAGCCATTCGAGGACGCGCTCGCCCCCGCGCATGCCGGTGAGCCAGTCGTGCACCAGCAGCGTTTTCCAGCGCGACCAGTTTTCCGGGAAAGTCGCCATCGCGTTCGTATCAACATCAACGCTCGCCGAAACGGCGGCGAAAGAAAAGAAAAACCGCTGGCGGCGGGGGAATCTTTGGGTTAGGGTCGAAAAAGTTTTTCGGGGCGAAAGCGGAGGGTATAGAACATGACGGCGAAATTTGCGGGCAGTTTGGCGGTTTGGCTGTTGGCCGTAGGGCTGCGGGCGGAGACGACGCCGGCGGCGTCGGCGACATCCGCCGTTCAGGTCGCCGGGGAGAAGGCGGCGTCCGCTGAAATCCTACCGCCCGAAAAGGCCAAGGAGTTCATCGGCAAAGCGGTCGTCGTCGAGGGGCCGGTCACGGGCATTCGGTTTTTGGAAGACAGCGACCGGAAGCCGGTTTTCCTCAATTTCGGCGAGCCGTTCCCGAAGCATTGCTTCACCGTGGTGATCTTCGGCAAGGATCGCGCGAAATTCGGCGATACGCCGCCGGAGAAGCTTTTCGACGGCCGACGGGTTCGTGTGAAGGGCCTGGTCGAAAAATATCGCGGCAAACCGCAGATCGTGGTCGAGGATCCGGCCCAAATTGAGATTGTGCCGGCCCCGGATGCGCCTAAAAACTGAACCGCAGCGATAAGGTCGGGAGCAGTTCCGGCTCCGGTTCGAAGCGCGCCTGGCCCTCGATCGCCAGCGTGGCGCGTTGCAGGCGCCGCCGGTTATAGCGAAACGCGGAATCCACGCCGCCGTAGATGCTGCCGGAGTAGAACGTGATACCGGCGAAGCCGACCACCGCGACGCCCGCCCATTGTTCGCGGTCGGCGAATTCCACGATGCCCCAGATGCACAGCGCGTTCATGATCAGCGATCGCAACGCGTTGGCGTACTCGCCGGAATACGCATAGCCCAGCCCCGGCACGAGGCCCAGCAACCCGCCGACGATGTAGCTCTTGTCGCGTCCGCGCTCATATTCGGCGATGGCCGCGAGGCCGGTCTCCGACGGTTCCGGCGCGAGCCGCAGCGCGGCGCGCGCGCCTTCGAAGTCGCCCATCTCCAGCCGCAGCGCGGCCAGTCGGCGCGCGGCGAACTCTTTGGCCGGACCGACCGGTGCGGCCAGCGCCACGCTCTCCAGATAAAACGCCGCTTCGCGCGGGCGAAACCGCGCGCGCTCGTTTTCGGCGCGCAGGAGTTTGATCTCGATATCCCGCGCGGGGTCGGCGTCCTCCGCGCGCGTCAGCATGCGATCCGTCTGCTCCCGACGCTCGGCGCGGGCGTACTCATAACCCGCCATCCAATAAAACGCCGCGCGGGCCGGCGCGGCCTCTTCCGCGATCGCCAGCCGCCGATATTCCAGCGCCGACTCGGCGTGCAATTTCATTTCCGCCAATTCGCGCGCGAGCGTCAGCCCGGTCTCTCGTTCCGCGCGCGCGGCAACGGCGAGCGCCAAGGCGCCGGCCGCCAGCCAACTTCCAATGCGCCGTTCAATGGTTCGCATGTCCGCACGACTCCTCTTCTTTGGGTTTACTCGCCGGCCGCGCGCCGATATGGTCGGAGACCGGGTCGGCGATGCGGATTCTTCCTTCGGCGTCCGTTACGACCTTTTCTCGCGCCGCAATGACCGACGGCTCTCGAATCAGACGGTCGCCCGTCATCGGCAGTCCCAGCCAACCGCGTTCGCGCGCCGCCTGCAAACTATAATTCGAGCAACTGGGGGCCAGGCTGCAACGATGCCCCAGCGCGGGGCCGATAAACACGCGGTAAAAACCGACCATTCCGCGAACCGGTAAGCCGCCGAGCGTCCACGCGCTTGCTTTGGTCGTCGGCGTCGGCGCCGTCATACTCGCCGAATCCGCTTCGCCGCGCAGCAGTTCGGCGCGGCGCCGCTCGACCCAAGCGGCGCGGAAATCGCCTTCCTGCGTCAACGCGTCCGCCAATTCGGCGGCGATTTCCGGTCGAAGCGCGACGGGCTGTCCCCGCGCCATGGACGCGAACGGCCCGACCAGAACCATCGCGGACAGCGCCATTCTTGCGAAAAAAGGCAAAACCCACACGCCGCCCGGCGCGCGGGTTTTGCTCACAAGATCAGACCTGACAGACCGAACGGTCAGAAGTAGGACGCGCCCAGCGACTGTTGGTAAGCCGAACGGGTCATGCCCTGGGCGCCTTCAACACCGTCCCAGATCTGGAAAATCACGCCGACGTAGGGCACGATGCGGGCGATTTCGCGCCAGTAAACGCTCTTGCCCTTCTCGTAGTCCATCTGCGTGCGTCCGCCGAGGCAGCCCGTCAGGAACCACGTCAGGAAGTCCCGACCGCCGGTGCCGTTCTCGTTATAATCGGCGCTGGTGCGCATTCCGAAGCAGCAGCCCACCAGGAATCCTTTGATGCCGCCTGCGTCCGGATTCGCCGCGCGGGTCGCAGGGGTTGTGACGGCCATCGCCGTCGCGATGGCCACGAATGCCGCGATCTTCTTCATAACCATTCTCCCATTCTTCTTTTTGCCCGATTTCGGGTTCGCTGGTTTTACAGCTATGGTTCGATATTCTACGCCCAGTTTTGCGTTTGTCTACTTTTTTTCGCCGATCATTTTATCCGTCAATTCTTTCAAGCCCTGAAAGCGGATGCCTTGCGCCCAACGGGCGGGGTCGAAGCGCTCCGGTTCGATCTCGATATTCACGGCGAAGCCGCTCAGCCGGAGCGTCTCCACGACTTCCGTTCCGTCGGGGCTTCGGGCCAGCGACCGCTGGACGGCGGCCAACCAGACCCCTTCGGGCGTTTTGAGCCAGCCGCTGTAATCGGTGGTGAGTTTCGGTTGCGCGGCGTTCTCGGCCTCGAAGTATTCCACGCGGGCCACGCGGCCCTCGGCATCCAACGAGACGATCGTATACGGTCGGGGCGGAGGCGGTCGGTAACCGCGCCGCACCGGGAAGCCCTCGAGGGGAGGCAGTTCGATTTCCGGCAGCCCGCGCAGGCGCAGCAACTGTTCTTCCGCCGTGCCGGGCACGCGGCGGACCTGGATGAGTTCGGCCTCGGGGGCCTCGGACAACGGCAAACGGAGACCGTCGGGATGACCCTCCACCCACTTGTGAATGGCGACGCCGTCCACCACGATGCGGCGCGGCAGGGGAGCGGCGGATTCGACGTGCAAGCGATCCGGACGCTGATACCAGACGCGGCTCAAGAGGACGGCGCGGTTTCCGTGGGCCTCCGTTTCGCGCCGGGCTTCGCACCGCAGTGTGCGAATGGGAGCGGACGCCGCGATGAGGCGTTCGATGAGCGGCGGCTCCGGTTCCGCGGCGCGAACCCGCGAAAACGGCAGCGCCGTCCCCATCGGCCCCGCGCAGACCCACGCGAGGGCGGCGGCAAAACGCATTCGGGAAAACATGCGATAAAGCTAAGGGCGTTGGCCCGATAACGTCAAGCGGCGAACGCGGACGAATTCGTCTGGAATCCTGGCGCAAATTATGTTATTTTCCGCGCTCCGAACGGCGGTCGGCGCGATGTTCGAGGCGGAAAAGTTTGGCGTGAGCCGGTGATCTCGAATTTAAAATTGAGGGCCCCAGTGCCGTGGATTCGACGCGGGTTGATCTTCAGCCTCGCGGCGGCCGTTCCGGCGATCGGCGAGCCGGATATCGCCTTGGTGGACGGGATGCTGGTGGATATGCGGGTCGAGCCGGGGAGGCCCGGCGGCTCGACCAAGCTTTCGCTGGCGCAGGAGATTGCGGCGAAGCAGGAGGCGGCGGCGCAAATGGCGGAACCGCGGCCGCCGGCGCCGCAAGAACGGCAGCGGGCGCAGCAGCTCCTGCAGCGTGTGGACGCCCGCCTGGCCGCCGGCGATTGGCGGATGGCTTTCGTCGAAGCTCGCGACGGTCTCGCGCTCGACCCAAATTCCCTGCCTTTATTGAGCCGCGCGGCGGTGACGTCGGTGCAACTCAGGGAATACAGCCGTGCCGACGGATATCTGGCGCGATTTTTGCAGCTTCAGCCGGACAATTTGCATCACATTTCGATACGCGCCGGCGTGCTGATTCGGCTCGGGCGCATTGAAGAAGCCGAAAAGCTGATTGAACGCGGCATGGCCTTGAACCCCGAGTTCGTGCCGTTGCGTATCCATCGGACAACGTTGCGGATTCTTCAAGGCCGGGATGCCGAGGACGGCGATTATTGGCGACGCCGCACGGACGAGGAGTGGCTCGTCATTCTGCGATGGCTGGCGGACGACCGGGAAATTTTGGAAAAAATACTGGGCGAGCCTGATTATCGGCGTTTGACGGTTTCTATCGTCGGTGAAACCGTCGTTGCGAACTTGGACGAGCTGAAAAACAGCCTGGCGCGCGCGCTTGAGCATCGCGCGGCGAAACAGCCGGCGGCGGCGCGGGCGGAGTTGGAAAACGTCATCGGCGCCGGGCTGGATGTGTTCGGCCTCCGCGCGGCGATCGCGGAAACCCTGTTTCAGGAAGGGCAGGTCGCCGAGAGTTTGGGTCAATGGGAGCGATTGGTCGGCGAATATTCGAACTGGGCGCAGGCGTGGCTCAGCCGCGGCTATGCGCTGCTGCGGGCGCAGCGTTTCGATGAGGCCTTGACGTCCTTGCGAAAAGCCCTGGATTTGGGACCCGACGAAGGGGTAGTGAAATTCGCCTACGCCTGCGCGTTGGCCCTTTCCGGCGCCCGCATGGAAGCGCAGGGAATCTTCGACAAACTGATCCGGACGCACCGAGCGCAATTTCGCGCCTGGATGGAGAGCGACCCCGTATTGGAGAAAGGGGTTCGTTCTGTCGTGAACGCCCCGATGTATCTGCGGGCGCTGGAGATACCGCCGGAGAGCGAGTGAAGCCGAGCGGGGAGGCGCAACACTCGGCATGAGGATAAAGGAAGACGAGGTTTCGCGGAGATATCGGGAGAACCCGCGGGGGCGCGCGCACTGAAGCGTTGGAACCGGGGGAGGATGATATGCCAAATGCCAAAACCGCGGTGTTGCTGGTTGTGTTGGGAGCGGCGCTCTCTCCGCGCGCGGAACCGGACGCTCGCGCCTTCCCGCTGGGGGAAGGCCTTCAGAAAAAAAGCGACGGGTTGTTTCTCCTGGAAGCCGGCGGCGCCGCCGGACGATTATTGATCGAACAAGCCTGGGATGGAGATGCGCGCATTTGGCGGTTCACGGGCGGCGCGTGGAAAGCGGAAACGCTTTATGAAGGCCTCGGCCAATGCTTTTCTCCGTTGGTCTACGATTTTGAGGGCCAGGGAAATTATTCCGTGTTCATCGGATCGTGGAACCGCAGAGCGGGGATTCACGAAATCCCGCTGACCCGGGACGGACGGCCTTCCGGCGCGCCCCGTATCTTGCCCGGCAGCGCCGCCTGCGGGCAAATCCTTTGTCTGAGGGCCGCGGATGGTCGCGGGGATGGCGTGCAACGTCTCTACGTCGCCAGCGAGGGCAACGGCGGCGGGCTCTATGAATTTACGCGCGGCGACAACGGCTGGAGTTCGGCGCGGCTGCATGAGGGCCGCATGGGCGAATTCGCCGTCGGCGACGGGCGCGGCGACGGTATTCGCCGCATCTATGCGGGCGATCGGGGCGGGGGCGGCGAGCTTTACGAGTTTGCCTGGGGCCCCGGCGGGTGGCAAAAAAAGGCGATTCCGTTGCCCGCGAAAAATGTGCGCGCCGTCGCGCTCGGCGACGGGCGCGGCGACGGAAAACCTCGGCTTTATGTCAACGCCGGTCGGGAGTGTTTCGAGGTGGAATTCCGCGGCGGCGCGTGGCGCTCGATGAAGGTCGGACAGCCGGGCGCGCGCTACTACATCACGCCCGCCCGGTCTTCGCGCGGCGAAGCGCGGGTCTATTCTTCGATGCAGGGGGTCGGCGTTTTCAAATGGGTCTGGAACGGCAAAAGCTACGAAGAGACGCCGGTGGACGGCGTCACTTCCGCGACCGGCCAGGCAGTCGTCGGCGACGGCCGCGGCGATGGGGTGCGCCGGCTCTACATCTCCAACGGAGATCGTCAAAACACGGGGGCGGCGATTTGGGAAACGATCGCGCCTTGATCCGGCCGCGGGCGCGCCGTTCGACCCGCCGCCGATGCGGTTGAAATGCGTAGGAAACGATGAAGGCCGTGCGATACCATCCGATCGGCGTGATCCGCACGCCGTTCCGTGAATTGGAGGGGATGCCCATTCAGCCGGTCGGCGCGGGCGGAGTTCAGGGAACCGTGGAAGTGGACGCCCGATATCGGGAGGGTCTGAAAGACCTTCGAGGTTTTTCGCACGTTATCCTGCTCTACCACTTTCACCGTTGCCGGGGGTTCCGATTGCGGGTGACCCCGTTTCTCGATCGTCGAGCCCGCGGTGTCTTCGCGACTCGCGCGCCCCAGCGTCCGAATCCCATCGGGCTTTCGGTGGTGCGGTTAATCGCGGTGCGGGGCGGAAAGCTCACGGTCGAGGGGCTGGATATGCTGGACGAGACCCCGCTGCTCGACATCAAACCCTACGTTCCCGGCTTCGAAGCGTCGGGCTCGGTGCGCATCGGCTGGCTGGAGAAGAAGCGCGCCTTCGCGGCGCGCCGCCGCTCGGACCGCCGATTCGCCGGTCGCGGCGCGGCGGGATCGAATAAAACTCCTGCTACGCCATAGGCGGCGGCATTTTAGCGTTCCGCGCCATCGCCGCGCAGCACGGCGCTCTCGAAGGGCGCGAGCTCCAGCCGGCCGGCGACGGTGGTGTCGTTGTCCATGCGCCGCCATGCGCCGGCATCGAGCGGGACGGTTTGCGCTTCGGGCGTGAAATTCTGGAGGAACAGAAAGACGGCGTCGCCCTTTTCTCGCCGTTGAACAATCACGCCGCGCGGCAGGGGGCCGGC
>CALGXT010000173.1 GCA_937935255.1 uncultured bacterium
AAGAATTCACCACAGAGAAACGAAGAGCACAGAGGCCCGTCGTCGGCGCTGTAGCTCCGGCGCTCTGCCGCCGGAGAGGTCAGAGGTCGGACAGGATTCACCGCCGAGGCGCGGAGGACGCGGAGAAGGTAGGATGTGGGACGTGGAACGCAGGATGATGATGGACGCGATTGTACACGCCGATCACCGCTTGCCCTCGAACGCACGCCCCGTAGGGCGCGAGCTTGCTCGAGCCGCGAGGTCGGAGGCCGGCAAAGAGGAAGACCAGACCACTGATTTTCACTAATCGGCGCTAATTTTCCCGGCTTTGCGGCTCAATTTCTTCGTGCCCTTCGTGGTGAAAAAAGTCGGAGGCCGGAGGTCGGCGCGAGAGCGCTCGTAGGGCTCGAGCTTGCTCGAGCCGCCCGCGTCTCAGCCGGCCAGCCAGGAAAGAATTCACCACAGAGAAACGAAGAGCACAGAGGCCCGTCGTCGGCGCTGTAGCTCCGGCGCTCTGTCGCCGGAGGAAGTCGGGATGGAATCCCCGCCGAAGCGCAGAGGGCGCAGAGAAAATGGCGGAGGGCGCGGACTCCGCTCCGCGCCGGGTCCATGGGTTGTTCGCGGCGGCGAGGGGACTCGCCGCCCTACCTTGGTTTGGCGGTTCGCCGCAACGGGGCGGCTGCACCGATGATTGAGATTGAAAGATGGGGATAGATCGCCAGGGCAAAAACAGATGACCGGCGATAACGAATGTTATTCCGTGTCCGGGCATGCCCCGCCCGCCGCGGCGGAGGATCGCGCGCTCACGAATGAAACGCGAGGTCTTCCGTCCGTCTTCGTCTTTCTCGCGGCGCTGGTCTTTCTGTTGCTGACCGTGCCGGCCAATCACAACGAAGCGGAGGACGCTTATTTTTATGCGCGGATGGCGGAGTCGGGGCGCGGCGCGGAGTTGTTCCATCGCCATCATCTTCTCTATCTGCCCCTGGCGCGGTCGTTCTGGTGGGCGGCGCGCGCCCTCGGTCTCGTGGCGCGCGCTTTTCCGGCCTTGATCGGTTTGAGCGCTATCGCGGGCGCGGCGACCGTCGCGCTGGTGTGGCGGTTGTTCCCGCGCGGCGGCCCGTTGGCGGCGCTGGGCTTGCTTTTTTCCTATGGCTTCTGGCGCTACAGCGCGACCGTGGAAATCTACGCGCCGCTCGCCGCGCTCTCCGTCGCGGCCTTCTTTTGCGCCGCGCGCGCGGAGCGTCGCGCGGGATGGGCGTGGGGCGCCATCGGATTCGCCGCCGCCGCGTTGCTGACGCATCTGGCGGCCGGCCCTGCGGTGCTGGCGGGCATCCCGATCCTGTACGCGGTTCGACGACAGTGGGCTCGGGCGTTCCTTCATGTGGCGGTCGTGATCACCCTTACGGTCGCGGTCTATGGCGCGATTCTTTCCGGCCCCGGCGCCGTCGTGTATTCCGATAGCGCGATGGTGCGCCCCGCGGTCTTTTCTTTACGGGCGTTGCTGAGCGCATTGCCCGCGGCGGGGCACACGGTGCTATCCGGCAATTTCGTGTTCGCTTTTCCTTCGGCGGCGGAGCGACTCGAAACGCTGTTCCCACACCAAATGCTGCACGAGGAAATATTCATGGGGCGAAACGCGCCGGCGTGGGTGCGGTGGTTCGCTCCGGTGACGGGCGTGGCGGCCGCCGCGGCGGTGGCGGCGCTGTGGGGCGGCGCCGTGCGACGCGCGCTCCGGCGGCGTTTCAGACCCGAGCGGGCGGAGGCCGCCGTATTCGTCGGCGCCGCCGCGTGGCTCGCGGGCGCCGCGCTGCTGGCATTCTTCTTCGAGGCGACGAATCCGGAGATGTGGATACCGGCGCTGCCGGCCCTGTGGGTCTGCGTCGGGTGTTTCGCTCCCCCCCCCGGCAGCGCGAACCGCAAGGCCCTGGCGGCGCTGCCGTCCCTGGCGATCGCCGCGCTCCTGGCGCACAACGCGGCAGGCGGTTTCGCGCCGATCTGGCGGGCCGAAGGCGACTATGCGCGGCACAAAACCGAATGGATCGCGAACCATGCGGGGCCGGGCGATTGGATATTGACGGCGGATTCGCACAGCGTCGTGACGTTTCTTCAATATCGTTCGGAGGCTTTTGTGCTGGACGGACGGTTCGTCGGCCTTTCGGATTGGCGGCGGTTTTGGGAAACGCGCCTGCCGAAGCGCGTTTGGATCCTGGGCGAGTTCTACCATCCGCCGAGGGCGTTACTCAACCGGCCGCCGCCCGCCGAGTCTCGCCGACAGGAACTGGCCGAATTTCTCGCGCCGGGCGTCGTTCAGGTTCATCGGGACGATCGGGTCGCCGTCTTCGAATGGAAAGCGCCGAAGTCCGCGACCGATGAATTTACGCCCTGAAAAACGCATCGCGGTTTTGGTTTCGCCGGTCTATTTTGATGATGAAGCTTCAACGGCGAACGGTTCCGTGAGCGAATTCGCCCTATGAAATCCGTCGGCATAAAACGAGCGGCGCGGCCCTCGGTTTCCGCGCAGCGTTGGCGCAACGGTTTCATGCTGGCGATGGGCGATATGGGCGCGCTGGCGTTGGCCTTGCTGGCGGGCCGCGCGCTGATCGTCGCGATTTCCGGCGGGCCGTTGCTGCCGCGCTACACGCTCTTGTTGCTGCCGGTCTGGTGTATCGGCGCGGCAGCGGTGGGGTTGCTGCCGACCTGGGGGTTGGATGCGGTCGAGGAGATGCGGCGCATCCAGTTGTTGCTGGTCGCGGTCTTCGCGGGCGGCGGGCTCGCCTACTTCTTTGGGCCGGGCATGTTCTATCCCAGCCGGTTGGCCTACGCGGTTTCGTGGGCGGCGGCGGCGGCGCTGTTGCCGGTGGTCCGCGCGGCGATCCGCGCTTTGCTGCGCCGGGCGGGGGTCTGGGGCTGTCCGGTTGTGATCTATGGGGATCGCGCGACGATCGAGATCGTTGCCGATTCCTTCCGGCGCGCGCCGACCGTCGGATATCGTCCCGTCGGCGTGTTCACGGACGAGGCGCCGCGCGGGGCGAGCGTCGCCGGCCTCCCTGTGTTGGGAAATTTGCACGATACGGATCCGAATGCGGAGGTCGCGGTCGCGCCGATGTTCATGGCGGAGCAGCCGGAGCTGGCGGAACGCTATGACCGCACATTGGCCGCCTACCGGCATGTGCTGCTCTTGCCCGATCTTCGGGAAAGCGTTTTCCTTTGGGTCCGCCCGCGCGCGCTGGGCGATCTCATGGGAATGGAGGTAACCGTCAACCTTCTCAATCCGCTGTCGCGCGCCATCAAGCGCGGCTTTGATCTGGCGTTGGCCCTTTTCTTTCTGCCGTTATGGCTGCCGCTGCTGGCGTTGGTTGCGCTTACGATCGTCATTCTGGACCGCCACGGCCCCTTCTTCATTCAAGAGCGCATGGGGCGCGGCGGGCGCCGTTTCCGCCTGCTGAAATTCCGCACAATGGCGAAAGATGCGGAAGCGCGGCTGCGCGAGGCGCTGGAGCGCGATCCGTCCTTGCGCGCGGTCTGGGAGCGCGATCACAAGTTGCAGGACGATCCTCGCGTCACGCCCTGGGGTCGGCGCTTGCGCCGATGGTCGCTGGATGAGATTCCGCAGTTGCTGCACGTGTTGTCGGGGAAAATGTCGCTGGTCGGCCCGCGACCTTTGCCGCCCGACCATTATGCCGCGCTGCGCGAAACGACGCGCAGGCTGCGCGATCGGGTGCGGCCGGGAATGACCGGCTTGTGGCAGGTGTCCGGCCGCGGCGACAGCGGCACGGCGGGGATGGATCGCTGGGACGCCGCATACGTGCGCAATTGGTCCATCTGGCTCGATATCGTGATTCTGATCCGCACCGTGCGCGCCGTGATCACGGGGCGCGGGGCGTATTAGCGGAGGTCCGAGGTCGGAGAGAATTCACCGCGGAGGCGCAGAGGACGCGGAGAAAAGGGTAGGATGTGGGACGTGGAATGTGGGATGATGATGGACGCCATCGTACACGCCGATCACCGCTTGCCCTCGAACGCACGCCCCGTAGGGCTCGAGCTTGCTCGAGCCGCGAGGTCGGAGGCCGGCAAAGAGGAAGACCGGACCACTAATTTTCACTAATCGGCGCTAATTTTCCCAGCTTTGGTGCTCAATTTCTTCTTGCCCTTTGTGGTGAAAAAAGTCGGAGGTCGGAGGTCGGCGCGAGAGCGCTCGTAGGGCTCGAGCTTGCTCGAGCCGCCGGGTCCGAAGTCCGAGGTCGGAGCGTCAGCGCTGTAGCTCCGGCGCTCTGCCGCCGGAGGAAGTCAGAGGTCGGAAAGGATTCACCGCGGAGGCGCGGAGGACGCGGAGAAAAGGGTAGGATGTGGGACGTGGAATGTGGGATGATGATGGACGCGATTGTACACGCCGATCACCGCTTGCCCTCGAACGCACGCCCCGTAGGGCGCGAGCTTGCTCGAGCCGCGAGGTCGGAGGCCGGCAAAGAGGAAGACCGGACCACTAATTTTCACTAATCGGTGCTAATTTTCCCGGCTTTGCGGCTCAATTTCTTCGTGCCCTTCGTGGTGAAAAAAGTCGGAGGCCGAGGTCGGAGCGTCGGCGCGAGAGCGCTCGTAGGGCTCGAGCTTGCTCGAGCCGCCGGGTCCGAGGGCGGAGCGTCAGCGCTGTAGCTCCGGCGCTCTGCCGCCGGAGGAAGTCAGAGGTCAGAAAGGATTCACCGCGGAGGCGGGCCGCGCCGAATTTACTCTGAAGGAGCGTCCGCGCGAAGCTTGTAGCCACGACCGCCGGTCGCGGAAATTACCCCGTCGAGGCGACGAAAAACTCGCGTGAATGTGTTTATGCGGTATTTTTCAATTCCGGCGGATAATCCAACCCCAAGGGAGTGCTCATGAATCTTTCGAATCAGACGGCGTTGGTGACGGGCGGCGCGGTGCGGATCGGCGCGGCGATCGCGCGGGCGCTGGCGCGCGAGGGGGTTCGCATCGCCGTGCACTATCGAAACTCCGCCGCGGAGGCGGAGGCGCTGTGCCGCGAGATTCGCGCGGCGGGCGGGGCCGCGGCGGCGGTTTCCGGGGCGCTCGACGACCTTGAAAACTGCGGGCGCTTGATCGCGGACACCGCCGCCGCGCTGGGCGCGCCGGACATCCTCATCAACAATGCGGCGCTGTTCCATAAGGATTCGTTCGATACCCTGGATGCGGCCAAGCTGGACGCGGAATTTCGCGTGAATCTTTTCGCGCCGCTGCTTCTGATGCAAGCCTTCGCCGCCCAGGGCCGTCACGGCGCGATCGTCAATTTGCTGGATCGGCGCGTTGTCGGCCTCGATCCGAGCGCGGTTCCGTATGTGCTGGCCAAGAAGGCGCTTGCGGAAGCCACGCGCTTGGCTGCGCGCCACTGGGCGCCGCGCATCCGCGTCAATGGCGTCGCTCCCGGCCCGGTATTGCCGCCGCCGGGCGAGGGGCCCGACTATATCCGCGAAAAGGCCGGCCCCATCCCGCTCGGACGATCCTGCACGCCCGAACAGATTGCCGACGCGGTCGTGTTTCTTCTGAAGGCCGAGAGCGTCACCGGTCAGGCGCTGATCGTGGATGGAGGTCAGCACTTGGTGATGTGAAGCCGGGAGTAGCCTCCGGAGAATCGAGGGCCGAGGACCGAGAACCGAAGACCGAGGCCTGAGATGGGGCGGAGAGCGCGCGATATTCCTGGCTGGCGAATCGGGATCGGGATCGCTATCGGAATCGGGATCGAAAAGGAGACGATCCCGATTCCGACTCCGATGGCGGTTCCGATCGCGATAGCGATTTGGAGGAGGTTGGCCCTGGTTTTCGCCGTCATCGCAGGCCTATCCCGCTCCGAGGGACATGCCCGCGCGCGGGTGGAAAAGGCACCCGGATGGGTTTGCAAATTATTCGATGGCAGCGCATAATTTGCACGATGTGGATTCCGCGAAAAATTGAGCGTCTGTTGCTGGAGAAAGCGCGTCAGCGCCCGGTCGTCGTATTGACCGGCGCCCGCCAGACGGGCAAGACCAGTCTGGTTCGGCGTCTTTTTCCGAAATGCGCGTTCGTTTCGCTCGATTTGCCGAGCGAGGCCGAACAGGCAGAGCGGGACCCCGTCGCCTTCCTGGCCCGTCATCCGCCGCCGCTCGTCGTGGATGAAGTGCAATACGCGCCCGGTCTGTTCCGTCACGTGAAAACGGTTGTTGACGAACACCGCTCCGAAAACGGCCTTTTTATCCTGACCGGGTCGCAGCGGTTTCCGTTGATGAAAGCCGTCTCGGAATCGCTGGCCGGGCGGGCGGAGATCGTCGAACTCGAAACCTTGTCCTGGGAGGAAGTCTCGGCCGCGCGGCCGAAATCGAGCCTGATGGAATTCGCACTCCGGGGAGGCTTTCCCGAACTTCACGAGAAGCCCGCGCTCGACGCGGTCGGTTTCTTCCGCTCTTACGTCGCGACCTATCTGGAACGCGATTTGCGCCAGATTCTCGATGTTGCCAGCTTGCGGGACTACGAGAGGTTCTTGCGCGCTTGTGCTTTGCGTTCGGCGCAGGTGTTGAATCGGGCGGAATTGGCGCGCGATGTGGGGATCAGCCCCTCGACGGCGGCCGCGTGGCTTTCCGCGCTGCAAGCCGGCGGTCAGGCGCGATTGCTCGAACCGTGGTTTTCCAACCGGACCAAGTCGCTGGTAAAAAGCCCGAAATTGTATCTCGCCGATTCCGGCTTGTGCGCCTTTCTCATGGGATTGAGGTCCGCGAAAGAGTTGTCGGCCTCTCCGCTGGTCGGCGCCCTTTGGGAGACCGCCGTATTCGCCGAAATCCGCAAACGACAGATCAACCGAACCGGCGGATGGGACCTTCACTATTGGCGGGATCGCACGAAAGAAGCGGATTTTTTGCGGTTCCGCGGCGGGCGTTTCGCCGTGGCGGACGCGAAATGGACGGAGCATCCCGATCGCAAAGAGGCTGACGTTTTACGGCGCGTTGCGCGCGAATTGCCCGCCGGAAGCGTGGATGCGCAATCCGTGATCTGCCGGTGCCGGAATCCTTTCCCGCTGGGGGACGATGTCGCCGCCATTCCGTTGGAGGCGCTGGCGTCCGCACGCCTGGCGGAGGAGTAGGAATACATCCGCGCGGCAACTCTCGCTCGTCGCCGCAAACGCGGGTGGGGCGCTCCGTGTGTCCATGGAGTCCATGGATCCCATTTTGCGTCCCGCTTTGCCCTTGATCCACGCCGCCCGGCGTGGCATTTTTCTCCCATGCCCCACATCGTTGTCCCCGAAGCGGAAGCATTGCTGGATAAGGAGTTCCGCGTTCTCGACCGAGGTTTCGTCCGCCTGGTGGATTACATGGGCGGCGACGCCCGCATCGTTCAGGCGGCGCGCGTCTCGTACGGCGGCGGCACGCGCACCGTCCGCGAGGACAGCGCGTTGATTGACTATCTGATGCGGCACGAGCACACCTCGCCGTTCGAGCATGTGGTGCTCGAGTTCCACTGCAAGATGCCCATCTTCGTCGCCCGTCAGTGGGTGCGCCACCGCACCGGGCGCTTGAACGAGATTTCCGGTCGCTACAGCGTGCTGCAGGAAGAATTTTATCTGCCTCCGCCGGAGCAAATCCGCCGGCAATCGTTCGACAACAAGCAGGGCCGGGCCGATGACGAGGTGCCGCCGGAGCTGCAACAGCGGGTTTTGGAACTGCTGCGGGAAGATCAGCGGCGCGCCTATGCCTCGTATGAGCAATTGCTCGGCGACGATATCGCTCGCGAGCTCGCCCGCATCAATCTGCCGGTCTCGCTCTACACGCAGTGGTACTGGCAGATGGACCTGCACAACCTCTTTCGGTTCCTCGCGCTGCGGCTCCATCCGCATGCGCAATGGGAGATTCGCGAATACGCGCGGGTCATCGCCGATATCGTCCGGGCAGTCGCGCCCCAGGCGTGGGCGTCTTTCGAGCGGCACCAGTTGCGCGGGCGCCGTCTTTCGGCGGACGAAATCGCCGCCGTGCGCGACCTGCTCGCCGGCAAACCGAATCCGCTGGAAGGCCGGCGGAAAGTCGAGTTCGAGCGAAAATTATTCGGCGCGGAGGAAGCCGCCGCCGCGCCGTCGCCGGTCGAAGCGCCATCGGCGCCGGAGACCGCGCCGGCGCTCACCGAAGCCGGCTTTCGCGTGCGTATGAGCCGGGAGGAGATCAACCATCTGCCGCTCCGCCATTTCACCGGCGCCATTCACGCCGTCGCGGACGACGCCGCGGCCAGTTCCGCCATCGCCGAGTTGCGCAAAGAGCGAATCCTGGGGTTCGATACCGAAAGCCGCCCCGCCTTCCGTCGCGGCGAATCGTATCCGGTGTCCATCGTCCAACTGGCCGGGCGCGATGCGGCCTATATTTTCCAAATCAAACACCTCCACGAGGGGCGCGACGCGCTCTGGCGCCTTTTCCGCGACGCTTCGATTCTCAAAGTCGGCGTCGCGATCGGGCAGGACCTCGCGAAACTGAGAGAAATCGCGCCCTTCGAACCGGCGGGCTTTGTGGACCTGGCCGAGGCGACCTCGCGGCTGGGCATCCAGAACAACGGCTTGCGCGGTTTGTGTTCCATCGTGCTGGGGTTCCGGATTTCCAAGGGCGCGCAGCGCACGAACTGGGCGCGCGATCCCCTGACCCCTTCGCAGCTCCTGTACGCGGCCACGGATGCGTGGGCCGGCCGCGAGGTCTACCTCGAACTCGTGCGCCGCGGGCTGTTGAACGCGGATACCGCTTGATCCGCGCGCGACGCCGTCCCGAAGTCCGACCATGCCCGCACTCCCCGCGCCCCGGCCCCGCAAAGCGATCGTGCTGGCCGCCGGTTTCGGAGAGCGCATGCGTCCGCTCTCCGGCGTCCTGCCCAAGCCTCTGCTGCCGCTCTGGGGGCGCCCCGCGCTCTTTCGCGCGCTGGATTTGTTGCGCGCCTGGGGCGTGCGAGAGGCGCTGATCAATCTGCATCACGGCGCCGATCGAATCTTCGACGCCGCTCCCCGCTACGCGGCCGCCGGGCTGCGGCTGGCTTTCTCCTTCGAGCCGGAAATTTTGGGCACGGGCGGCGCCCTCGTGCGCGCGCGCTGGTTTATTGAAAACGGCGGCCCGTTTTGGCTTTTCAATGCCGATGTTGCCGCCGCGCTCGACCCCACGCCTTTGCTTCGCGCGATCTCCCCGCCGGATACGCTGGCCGCCCTGTGGGTTCATCCCGATCTCGGGCCCCGCACCGTCGAAGTGCGCGAGGGCCGCGTCGTTTCCTTTCGCAGTCCGCGCCCCGGCGCGCCGGGGACGCGCACATTTTGCGGACTCCATCTGCTGCGCCCCGAAATCCTTCGATATCTTCCGCGCGAAGAGAGTTTCTTTTCCATCATCGAGGCCTACGAGGCGGCTCTGTCGGATGGCCGGAAAATTGCGGCGATCGCCCTCGAAAACGCGGGCTGGGCGGACATCGGAACTCCGGAAAATTATCTGGAGGCGCACGGCGCGATTCGCGTGGCCGCGCGTGAGGGGGCGCCCTTCGGCCGGCTCTACGACGCCGCGGCAGAGTTTCGCGCCCGCCGCGCGGCGCGCGGCGCGGGCGCGCAAACTCGCGGTTTTGTCGCCGCCGGCGCGGGCGTGCGCTGGGGCGCCCGCGCCGTCATTGAAGATTCCGTGCTGCTCGACGGCGCGCGGGTCGCGGCGGGCGCGCGGATTCGATCCGCGATCGTGGGGCCGGGCGCAACAGCGTTCGACGGCATGGAGCGGCTGATCGTGCGCGCGACGGACGCGCTCACGGCGGCGGAGCAGACCGCCTTGCGGCGACTGGGTTGGCCGTTGGAGCGCGCCTCCGCGGAGGCGCCGGCGCCGCGCGGTTCCGACCGGAGCTTTTTGCGCCTGGCCGCCCCGCGCCGGCGCGCGATGCTGATTCGTTATGGCGCGGGCCGCCCGGAAAACGCGCGCTATGCCGGCCATGCGCGTTTTTTGCGCGCGCTCGGTTTGCCCGTGCCCGCCGTCTTGGCGGAGGATTCCGAAGCGCGGTTCGCCGTTTTCGAGGATTTGGGACGACACACGCTCGAAGACGATCTTCGCGGCGCAATGCCCGCGCGCTTCCGCCGGCTTTACACGGCGGTGGTGGAGGCCGTCGCCGACTGGCACGAACGCGCGGGCCCCGCCGCGCGCGCGGCGGGGCTGGCGATGGAACCCGCCTTCGGGCCGGAAGTGTACGGTTATGAGCGCCGCCTGTTCCTTGAGCGATTTCTCGCGGAATTTCTGGGCTGCGACCGATTGCTGATCGCCCGCGTGGAACGCGAGCTGCGGGGTATCGCCCAAAAGCTGGAGGCGGCGGCGCCGACGCTCCTGCACCGCGATTTGCAATCGAGCAACATTTTGCTCCTCCGAGGGCGCCCTCATTTCATTGACTTCCAGGGCATGCGTTTCGGACCGGCGGCCTATGACCTGGCGTCGCTGCTCTGCGATCCTTATGTGGCGATGCCCGACGGCGCGCGCGATGAAATGCTGCGCCTTTATGCGGCGCGGCGTCCCGCCGCCGCGGATGCGATCGCGCTCTTCTGGCCGGCGGCGGCGCAGCGGTTGAGCCAGGCCCTGGGCGCGTATGCGCGGCTGGCGTCCACGCCCGCCGGGCGCCGATTTCTAAAGCACGTGCCGGTCGCGCTGGCGCGGCTGCGCGAAGCGATCGAACGCTCGGGTCTGTCGCTGCCGGCCTTGCGGTCGGCGGTGGCGGCGGCGGAGCGGCGGGAAGGCGGGTCCCCGACGGATTCACCGCGGGCGCTCGGAGGCCGCCGAGAAGAGCCGACGGCGCCGTGAAATTCGGGGTCTGGCGCAAGCCCGTCGCGGGAAAACGCCGGCCGGCGATGTTCCGCGCGAGTGTATCACACTTCGCGAAGTGTGATACACTCCAAACGGCGCGAGGGGGAGGGGGCGGTTTCCAAACCTGGGACGAAGAACCAGAAATTTTTCCAAGGCTTGGAAAATTGCGCCGCCGGCGCTTCCAAGCCTTGGAAAACCCGCTTTTAGAGTTCCCGGTTGGCCGTCGGATTTGCAAAAATACGGATAGGGGGTATGTTGAAACATGAAGAGGCCGGCAACCCAGCGGCGGCATACGACCACGCACACGGAAAACCTCAATCGTCTGGCGCGGATCGAGGGGCAGGTGCGCGGCGTGCGGCGGATGGTGGAGGAAGGCGCCTATTGCATGGACATCCTCAACCAGATCGAGGCGGCGCAGTCCGCATTGCGATCGGTGTCGGATCGAATCCTGCGCAAGCATATCGAGACGTGTGTGGCGGAGGCCGGACGCAGCGGCGACCCGGTCGCGGCGCAAACCAAACTGAACGAAGTGATCGAACTTTTACGAAAGAAAATGCGGTAGCGGGACTCCGGGCGGAGAACCGCGCCGCGCAAGCATCGGCTCATGATGGGCCAGGAAAGGGAAAGTGCAACGATGAAGACGAAACGAAGCGCGCTGGGCGCCTATGCGGCGGGACTGCTGATGCTGGCCGGCGGCACGGCCTGGGCGGGCGCCGCGTGTTGCGGCGCGGAAAATGAAGCAAAGGCGCAGGACAAGGCGTGCGCATGCAGAGCGGGCGCAGCGGCGAAGAGCACTGCCGCGACGGCGGACGCCGCGGCGCCGGCGGTGGAGGCGGAAGTCAAAGCGCAGACGCTGTGTCCCGTGATGAACGCGCCGATCAACCGGAATCTCTACGTGGATCATGACGGCAAACGCATCTACGTTTGCTGCCGCGGTTGCCTGGGCGCGGTGAAGGCCGATCCGGCGAAATACATCAAACAGCTCGAGGACCGGGGCGTCACGCTGGAAAAAGTTCCCTCCGCCTGATCGAGGTTGAACGTAAAAATCGGGGCGGCGGAATCGCGGCGCGGTTCCGCCGCTTTCGTTTCGATTCGGGCGCGGAGGTCGGAGGTCCGAGGTCGGAGAGGATTCACCGCGGAGACGCAGAGAACGCAGAGTTCGGTGCGTCAGCGCTGTAGCTCCGGCGCTCTGCCGCCGGAGAGATCAGAGGTCCGAGGTCGGCGCAGATCCTGTAGGGCTCGAGCTTGCTCGAGCCGCATGCGGCCCGGCCGGCGGCCGGGCCCTACCGTTCCCCGGGATGGGTAGGGCGCGCCCGTCCCGGCTTCGCCGGGCCGAGGCTTACGGCGGCCTGCCGCGCCGGGAAAGAATTCACCGCGGAGA
>CALGXT010000174.1 GCA_937935255.1 uncultured bacterium
CTGGAGCGCGAGCGTAGCGCTCGCGATCGCTATGGTGCGCCGCGCGATTTTTTCGGTCGGTCGGGTTCCGTGTCCGAGCGTTCCGCCGCGTGGGCGGATGCGGCCCTCGAGCTCGGGGAGAGTTGCGCGAGCCAACGAAGGATTTCGTCGAGCCGGCGCATCGGGTCGGCGGTTTTGAGGCGCGGATAGCGGCCGCCGGGCATGATCGGTTCTCCGTCTTTCGTCACGATCAGTTTGTCGCCTTCCGTCTCTACCGACTGCGCCCCCAGCGCCGCCGCGCGCACGCGGATGCGCGCCACGCGCAGCAGCCGCTCGACCGCCGCCGGCGGCGGCCCGAAGCGGTCGCGCAAATCCTCGCGCACCGCGCGCGCTTCCGCCTCGGTCGCGATCGCCGCGATGCGCCGATAGGTCTGCAGGCGCAGATTTTCGTCCTCGATGTATTCGATCGGCAGCCCCGCGGGCGCGGCGAACGCGGAGGCGCCGGGCGCCGCCGCGAGAAAATCGAGCCGGACCTGCACGGCGATCAAGGGCGGAACCGGTTCGCCCTTCAGGGCGGCGATCGTGCGGCGGAGCAACTGGCAATAAAGCTCGAATCCGACCGCCGCGATGTGGCCGCTTTGTTCCGCGCCGAGCAGATTGCCTGCGCCGCGGGTCTCGAGGTCGCGCATCGCCAGTTGAAAGCCCGCGCCCAGCCCCGCATGGCGGCGGATCGCTTCGATGCGGCGTCGGGCCGTGTCGAAGAGGCGTCCGTGCCGCGGCAACAGCAGGTAGGCGTAGGCGCGATGCTTGTAGCGGCCCACGCGGCCCCGGAGCTGATAAAGATCGGCGATGCCGAAGCGGTCGGCGCGGTCGATCAGGATCGTGTTGACGTTCGGGATATCCACGCCGCTTTCGATGATCGTCGTGCACAGCAGCACATCGCAGTCGCCGCGGACGAAGCGGCGCATGATCGCCGCCAGCGCCCGCTCGCTCATCTGTCCGTGCGCGACGGCGACGCGCGCCTCCGGCACGAGCCGCACGAGCCGGTCGCGGACGGCCTCGATGGTCTCGACGCGGTTGTGCAGATAGAACACCTGGCCTTCGCGGTCGAGTTCCCGCAGAATCGCCTCGCGCACGAGCGCGTCGTCGTAGGGCGCCACGATCGTTTCGATCGGCAGGCGCTCGCGCGGCGCGGTCTGGATCACGCTCAAGTCTCGGGCGCCGACGAGGCTGAGGTACAGCGTGCGCGGGATGGGCGTCGCGGTCATGGTGAGGACATCCACGGTTTGACGCAATTCCTTGAGCGCCTCTTTGTGCGCGACGCCGAAACGCTGCTCTTCGTCAATGACCACCAGCCCCAAATCTTTGAAGACCACGTCGGGCTGCGCCAGGCGGTGGGTGCCGATGACGATATCGAGCCGGCCCTCGCGCAATCGGCGGAGAATCTCCCCTTGCTCCGCGCGCGTCCGGAAGCGGCTGAGCATCTCGACGGTGATGGGGAACGCCGCCATGCGCTCGCGGAACGTTTCATAGTGCTGTTGCGCCAGCACCGTCGTCGGCACGAGCACGGCGACCTGCTTGCCGCCGGCGACGACCTGGAAAGCGGCGCGCATGGCGACTTCGGTCTTGCCGTAGCCGACATCGCCGCACAGCAGGCGATCCATCGGTTTCGGGGCGGCGAGGTCGCGGCGCACGTCCTCGATGGCGCGCGCCTGGTCGGGCGTCTCGTCGTAAGGGAAGGCCGCCTCGAATTCGCGCAGCCAGGGGCTTTCGGCGGGGAAGGCATGGCCGGCCTGGGTTTCGCGAACGGCCTGCGTTTGCAAGAGCCGCGCCGCGAGGTCCCGCACCGCACCTTCCGCCGCGGCTTTCTCGCGCCGCCATCGTGCGCCGCCCAGGCGGTGCAGTTCCGGCGCGCGACCGCCGATGCCGCGATAGCGCGAGAGCAGGTGCGCCTGCTCCACGGGGACGTACAGCTTCGCCCCCTCCGCGTATTCCACCGCGAGCGCCTCCTGGGGCGCGCCGGCCACCTCGATCTCGAACAGTCCGAGATAGCGCCCGATGCCGTGCTCGACATGGACGACGATTTCGCCCGGCTGGAGCGCGCCGATTTCCGCGATGCGCTCGCCGGCGGTTTCCGCGGCGCGCTTTCGCGCCGCCCGCTCCCGATGGCCGGCGCCGCGGCGCGGCCCATAGAGGTCGCTTTCCGCGACGACCGTCAGCGCGCCGTCGCCGGTGGCGAAGCCCTCGGTCAGCGGTCCCAGCCGGTAATCCTCGCCGCGCTCCGCGGCCCCAAAGCTTTCGATGAAACGGTCGCGCGAACCGGTCGTGCGGAAAAAATACACAACGCGACCGCCGCGCCGCGCCCGCGCGCGCAACCGGGACACCCGCTCGGCGCGGAGCCGCTGGATCGCCTCCGGTTCGCCGCCCGCCGCGACGAGCGAGGGCATCGCTTCGAGCGCGCGCCAGGGAAACGGCAGCGCGCCGGAGGGCAGCTCGCCGGCGGGCCGTAATTCCAGCGCCGGTCGCGCGGAACGCTCCCGCAATTGCGCGCGCAGATCGTCGAACGACAACGTCGCGGCGTTCTCCGCGGCGGCGGCGCGCTCGTGAATCTCCGCCTGCTCGGCGATTCGGGCGGGGTCCGCCCAGACGCACACGGCCTCGGGGGGCAAATGGGCGGTAAAATCGGTTGCGCCTTCGGCGGTCGGTTCCCGCGGCGGCAGCAATTGCGCGCGCTCGATGCGCTCGATGGAGCGCTGATCCAGCGGATCGAAGCGGCGAATCGTTTCGATCTCCGCGCCGACGTATTCGATGCGGACGGGGTAATCCGCATGGGGCGACCAGGCGTCCACGATGCCGCCGCGCACGGCGGCGTCGCCGCGCTCGGCCGCTTCGGGGCGGAAGCGATAGCCGGCGGCGTCGAGCGCCTGGATCAGCGCCTCGAACTCGAGGGAAGGCCCGACGGCGACTTCGATCGCCAGCCGGCGCAGCGCGGAGGGCGGGGGCGCGGGCTGAAGGAGCGCCTGCACGCAGGTCGCCAGGAGGAGCGGCGGGCCGCCGGCGTCGAGACGACGCAGCGCGTTCAGCCGCTCGCCGGCGGCTTCGGGATTGACGCGGCGGCCGGCGATCGTTTCATGGGCGGGAAAGACGGCCCACGCCGTGTCGCGGCCCGCCGAGAGCGCGGCGAGGTTGTCGCGGAATTCGTCGAGCGTGCGCGGGCCGTCCAGAATCCAGAGCCACACCCGCGGAAACGCCGAGCAAAGGTTCCAGGCGAGAAACGCCTGCGCGCCGGGCGGCGGCGCTTCGACGCAAAAAATCCCACCGTCGCCGAGCGCGCGGGTGAAGCCCGCGCGCTCGGCGTCCGTCAAATACACCGCATGGAGCGGATCGGTCAGACACGCTCACGCTACTTCGCCGGCGCGCGGGCGTCAACCGGGGCGCGGGCGCGGGCG
>CALGXT010000175.1 GCA_937935255.1 uncultured bacterium
GACCGCCCGCCCGCGCCGCTGATCGCGCCGCGCCCGCCGCCCGCGCCGCCGGCCCCTGCGCCGCCGCCGCCCGCGCCGCCGCCCGCTCCCCGGCGGGAAATGATCCGGCTGGTCTATCGCGGGATTTTCCAGGCGCCCGACGGCGTCGCCCGCGCCTTGATCGAGGATTCCAAACGACGCCGCGGCTCGTTCTACCGCGTCGGCGAGGTGCTCTTCGGCTTGCGCATTCGCGAAATTCGCCTGGACGATGTCACCCTGCAGCCGGCGTCCGGCGCGGACGTCACCCTGAAACTCGGAGAGCCCTACGAGTTCGAGGAACGGCCGAATGGATACTGACGCCACGCCCGCGCCGGCCGACCAGCGCCTGCTGTCCGAATCGTTGATGTTCGAGTTCGGCAACGCGCTGGTCTCGAAGGGCCTGTTGTCCCGCGCGCAACTCGACGAGCTCTCCGCCCGCGCTTCGCTGCTCGGGCAGCCGCTCTCCCGCCTCGCGATCGAGAGCGGCCTGGTCCCCGAACCGGAGGCGCTGGAGACGTTGTCCGCCGTCAGCGGCATCCCGTTCCGCCACATCGCCGAGTTCCGCCCGGACCCCGAAGCCGTCGCGCGCGTTCCCGCGCGCGTCGCCCTGCGCCACCAGATCATGCCGCTCGCCCTCGAGGGCGGCGTCATTCGCCTCGCCGTCGCCGATGCGCCCTCGCTCGCCACGGTGGACAGCCTGCGCATGGTGCTGGGCCTCGCGATCGAATGGGTGCTCTGCACGCGCCAGGATATCGCGCGCTCCATCAAGCATTTCTACGGCCTCGGCGTGGATACCATTGACGCGATGGGCGAGCTGAAGGACGAGGAGGAGCCGGCGGAGAGCACCGACGTCGCCGCGCCGGAGGCCGACGCCGGCATCATCCGCTTCGTCAATCAGATCATCGCCGAGGCCATCCGGATGGACGCGACCGACATCCACCTCGAGCCCTTCGAGAACGACCTGCGGCTGCGCTACCGGATTGACGGCATCCTCCAGCCGATCCCCATCCCGAAAAACGTCAAGCAGGTCCGCCGCGCCATCGTCTCGTGCGTGAAGATCATGGCGGATATGAACATCGCCGAGCGCCGCAAGCCCCACGACGGGCGCATCAAGGTTCGGCACGGCGCCGAGGAGTTCGATCTGCGCGTCTCCATCCTGCCGACGCGCTACGGCGAGACCGTCAACCTGCGGCTGCTCAACCGCAAGTCCATGTTCATGGACCTCGAGCACCTCGGCCTCACGAAGGAGCAGCTCCCGCAGATCGAGTACCTCTCCACGCTGCCGCACGGCGTCGTGCTGCTCACCGGCCCGACCGGCAGCGGCAAGACGACGACGCTCTACGCCGTGCTCTCCCGCATCAACCGGCCCGACGTCAAGATCATCACCGTCGAGGACCCGATCGAGTACCAGATGCACGGCATCAACCAGATCCAGGTGCACGCGCACATCGGCCTCACCTTCGCGAACATCCTGCGCTCGATTCTGCGCCACGACCCCGACATCATCCTCATCGGCGAGATTCGCGACTCCGAAACCGCCGACATCGCCGTGCGCGCCTCGCTGACGGGCCATCTGGTCTTCAGCACGCTGCATACGAACGACGCCCCCAGCTCCGTCATGCGCCTCATTGATATGGGCGTCGAGCCGTTCCTCGTCTCGTCATGCCTGGAAGGCGTCGTCGCGCAACGGCTGGTGCGCCGCATCTGTCCCGCCTGCCGGGAGGAACACACGCCCGACGACGTCATCGTCGAGGAGATCGCCCGCGCGTGGCCCGACCGCGCGGCGGGCGCCCGGTATTTCCGCGGGCGCGGCTGCCCCGACTGCAACTTCACCGGCTACCGCGGCCGCATCGCGCTGCTGGAGATCATGCTGATGAACGACGCCCTGCGCACGATGGTGGTCCACCAGCGCCCCGCGAACGAGATCAAGGCGCAGGCGATCAAGAACGGCATGACCACCCTGCGGCGCGACGGCTGGAGCCGCGTGCTCGAGGGCATCACCACCGTCGAGGAAGTCCTCCGCGTCGCCCGCCGGGACGATCTGCCGATTTGATCGCGCCGCTCCGTCGTTCAGCAGAACTGCCCGAGGCATTATGGCTGCCGAATTGCTTTTTGCCCGTTATGCGCCGAAAAACCTGGAGCCGAAGAACTCGATCGGGGCCAAATGGCCGCGGCTGCTCGACCGCTTGAACCTGCGCCCGGTCGTGGAGGGCCGGCGCACCGCGATCAAAATGCACCTGGGCGGCGGATCCGGTTTCACCACGATCCATCCCTTCTTCGCCCGCGGGCTGGTGGCGAAGGTCCGCGAGGCGGGCGCGAAATCGGTGTTCGTCGCCGATTCGCCTTCGGCAGTCGCGCACGCGGCGGAACGGGGCTATACGGCGGAAACGCTCGGATGTCCGCTGGTGTCCATCTCCGGCGCGACGGACGGCTATTTTCAGACGCGGCCGATCGTTCCGCCGTTCAAGACGCTGACGGAAATACAGGTGGGCGGCGAGATCGCCGCGGCCGAGGCGCTCGTGGATTTCTCGCACGTGAAAGGCCACGGCGCGTGCGGCTTCGGCGGCGCCTCCAAAAACCTCTCGATGGGTTGCGTGACGCAGCGCACGCGAGGCGCGCTGCATCAGCTCGAAGGCGGGCTGGCCTGGGATCGGGAGAAGTGCTCCCACTGCAAGGTTTGCCAGGAGAACTGCCCGAACGGCGCCATCCGCTTCAACGAACAGGGCGAAATCTCGATTTTTTACCACGACTGCAAGTTCTGCGGGCACTGCGCCTTGATCTGCCCGGAACAGGCGCTCACGATGGAGGGCGGACGATATCGCGATTTCCAACGCGGCATGGCGTTGGCGACCCAGACCATCCTCTCCGGGTTCGATCCCGCGAATGTCGTCTTCATCAATGTGCTCACGAGTATCACGATCTTGTGCGACTGCTGGGGCATGACGACGCCGAACCTGGTTCCGGATATCGGCATTCTGGCGGGCCGCGATATCGTCGCGATCGAGCAGGCCACGCTGGATCTGATCCGGACCGAGGACCTGATTCCCGGTTCGCTGCCCCCCGCCTATGCGCTGGGCGCCGCCGGCCACCTCTTCGAACGCATTCACCGCAAAGACCCGTACGCGGTGATCGAGTTTCTCGCGGAGACGGGCCTGGGCCAACGCGCCTATACGTTGGCCGAGGTGGACTGACCGCGCGTTCGAAGAAAAAGGAATGAGCCGCGGATGACGCGGATGAACGCAACTACGAAAGGCGCGAAAGACACGAAAAGGCGAGGGAATGAAAAACCGCTTGTCCGTGTCCATCGGCGGAATCTGCGGTCAAAAGGGAGGTCAAACCACTAATTTTCACTGATGGGCACTAATGGGAAGTGTTAGTGCGAATTAGTGCGAATTAGTGGTTGCAACTCCGCGAACCAAAATAAAGTCCGAACCGGCCCTTCGAGCGCACGCCGCTTCGCGGGGCCGCTCAAGGGCAACGTTCGAAAACACCGCGCGTATTTTTTTCCCGACAAAAAGCGCCTCAGGCGGCGACGCAGTGGACGACGATGACGGTGATGTTGTCCCGTCCGCCCGCCTCGTTCGCCTCATGCACCAGCCGGCGGGCCGTCGCTTCGGGGCCTTCGGTTCGGGTGGCGGAAAGAATCTCGGCGATTCGCAGGGGTTCCACCATGTTCGTGAGGCCGTCGCTGGCGACCAGGAACGTGTCGCGCGGCGCGACGTCCACCGGCGTGGGTTCGAGCTGCTCGTGCTCGCGGATGCCGATGGCGCGGGTGAGCAGATGCCGCATGTGCGGCGGCAGGTCGCCCGCGGCCTCGCGGAATTCGGTTTCCATGTTATGCGGCTCGAACAGCCGCTGCATGCGGTCGCCGCGCAGCCGGAACGCCAGCGTGTCGCCCGCATGCAGCAGCGTCGCGCGCCGCTCGCCGAGCGAGGAAAACATCAGGAAAGTCGCCGTGCTGCTCATCCCGCGGTGGCCGTGGCGCGCGGCGTGCAGCCGGATTCGGCGGCCGGCCTCGCCGAGCGCCTGCACGACGAGCAAAGTGCGGTAGGCGTGCGAACGCATGGCGGCGGGCAGCGCCGGTCTCGCCAGCGCCTCCGCGACGGTATCCACGATGATCCGGCTGGCTTCCCGCCCGCCTTCCGCACCGCCCAGACCGTCGCAGACGCCGAAGACGGCGTGATCGGGCGCGATCAACAGCGCATCCTCGTTGCGCTGCCGCGCGCGGCCGATGTCCGTCAGCCCCGCGTACACTAAATGCCGATAGGAACCTGAAGCCGTCATGCCGTTGCCGCGCTCCGATGGGCGAGGCGGGACTTGAACCCGCACGGGTCGCCCCACAGGATCCTAAGTCCTGCGCGTCTGCCGGTTCCGCCACTCGCCCTGAATGCGGGGCGCCTATAAGAACACGGCCCGGCGACCGCGGACAGCAAAAAACGAAACGCGCTGAAAATGTTGGATCGGCGTCGCCTATTCCGCGCTTGACCCGACCGGCGGAATTCGTATGCTTTATCGCTCACGTTCGCGACCGAAAGGAATCACCATCATGATCGTCACGACAAAAGAACTTTTCAGACACGCCTACGGCAAATATGCCATCGGCGCGTACAACATCAACAACCTCGAACAAACCATGGGCCTGTTCCGGGGCAATGTGGAGAGCAAGGCGCCGTTCATCATCCAGATTTCCAAGGGCGCCCGCTCCTACACCCACAAGGCGATGCTCGAGGCGCTGATCCGCGCCGCCGACAGCATCTTCCCCGATGCCATTTTCGCCATCCATCTGGATCACGGCGACGAGGCGACCTGCTACGACTGCATCAACAGCGGTTTCTACAGCTCCGTCATGATTGACGCCAGCGCCGAGCCGTTCGAGAAAAACATCGAGATCACCCGCCGCGTCGTCGAGGCGGCGCACGCCAAGGGATTGGTGGTCGAGGCCGAACTCGGCAAGCTCGGCGGCGTGGAAGAGCATGTCTCCGTCAAGGAATCGGACGCGAAGCTCACCGACCCCGACCAGGCCAAGGAATTCGTGGAACGCACCGGTTGCGACAGCCTCGCCTGCGCGATCGGCACCAGCCATGGCGCGTTCAAATTCACCGGCAAGCAGGGCCTCCACTTCGACGTGCTGGCTGAAATCCAGAAGCGGCTGCCCGGCTTCCCGCTCGTCATGCACGGCTCCAGCTCCGTGCCGCAGGACGAGGTCGCCCGCATCAACGCCGCGGGCGGGCAGTTGAAAGGCGCGAAGGGCGTGGATGAAAACGAATTCGCCCGCGCCGCCAAGCTCGGCGTGACCAAGGTGAACATTGACACCGACGGCCGTCTGGTGTGGTGCCGCGTCCACCGCGAGCATTTCCGCGACAACCCCGAGAACTTCGACCTGCGGCCGCCGGGGAAAATCTTCATGCAGGAATACGCGAAGTTCATCGCGCACAAGAACGCGAAGCTCGGCAGCGCCGGGCAGCTCGACGCCGTGCGCGCCTTGCTCGCCGGCAAATAAATCGCGGCCTCGCGAAACCGATGGAAAACGGAGCGGCGGCGCCCATGGCGCCGCAGCTCGCGTTTCCGGCCGCCGCCAAACAAGCGACGGACAGAAAAGACCGTCATTTTGACTCCCGACCCAAGCCGGCGCTGAAGTCTTTTTCCAAGCCTTGGAAAATCTGGGACGAGAAGCGCGTCTGCGCGCCGGCATTGACTTTGCGGGGCGGACGCCTTCGGCCTTGCGCAAGGGGGGCGAATAACCTTCGGCGCTTGCCCCGCGCGGGCGCGGGCGATATGGTGAGGGTATGTCCGAAACCCCCGTCATTCTCGCCGGCATCGGCGGCGGCATCGCCGCCTACAAGGCCGTCGAGGTCGTCAGCCGCCTCGCGCAGGCCGGCCGGGAAGTCCACGTCGCCATGACCGCCGCCGCCCGGCAGTTCGTGACGCCCACAACTTTCGCGTCCGCCTCCCGACGGCGCGTCCTCACGGAAATGTTCCCGCCGGCCGAATCCACATCCGGCGAGGATCTCTTTCCCCACATCTACCCGGCCTCGCGCGCCGATGTTTTCGTCGTGATGCCCGCGACGGCCGATTTGCTGGCGAAACTGGCGTGCGGCATCGGCGACGAGGTGGTCGTCTGCAGCGCGCTGGCGCTGCGCCCGGAAACGAGCCGCCTGCTCGCGCCGGCGATGAACGAGCACATGTGGCGGCAGCCGATCGTGCAGCGCAACCTGTCCGCGCTGGAAGCCGCCGGCTGGCGGCGGATCGGCCCCGCCGAGGGCGCGCTGGCCTGCGGAACGCACGGTCCCGGCCGCATGGCGGAACCCTCCGAAATCCTCGCCGCGATCGAAGCGGCGCTCGCCGCGCGCGACGGCGCGCTGCGCGGAAAACGGGTATTGATCCTCTCCGGTCCGACGCGCGAGCCGCTCGACCCCGTGCGGTTCCTGAGCAACGGCAGCACGGGTCGCATGGGTCGCGCCCTCGCGATGGCCGCGCTGGCCGCGGGCGCGCGCGTGGATTTCATCACCGGCCCCGTCGAGCCGGAGCGCCTGCCCGCCGGACCCGGACTGGAGATCACGCCCGTCGTCACGGCGGCGGAAATGCTGGCGGCGGCCCGCGCGCGCGCCGACCAGGCCGACGTGATCGTTTTCGCCGCCGCCGTCTCCGATTTTCGCCCCGCCGCGCCTTCGACGCGGAAACTGCCGAAGGCGGCGCACGGCGGGACGCTCGAACTCGAACCGACGCCCGACATCGCCGCGGAACTGGCGAAGGAGCGGCGCGCGGGCCAGGTGCGGATCGGATTCGCGTTGGAATCGGACGACGGCCCGGCCAAGGCCCGCGCCAAACGCGCCGCCAAAGGGCTCGACCTGATCGCGCTCAATCCCGTCGCCGCGATCGGCGCGGAAACGTCGGATTATGTTTTCATCGAGGCGAAGGGCGAAACGTCCGTCGGGCCGATTTCCAAGGAGGAGTGCGCCCGCCGCATCCTCGCCCGGGCCGCCGAACTTTTGAAATCCGTTCCGTAGAAGCGAAATTAAAAAGATGGTTTCTTGCGAAGGCCGTGAGGCCCCGAAAAAAATGGAAAACGCCATGAATGCCATTCCCGCTCGACAGCGTGCCGTACAACTGGTCGGTCCCGACCGCCTCATTTTGAACGAATCGAAATCGGTCCCCGCGCCGGGCCCGCACGAAATCCTGTGTCGCGTCGTGGTTTGCGGTCTGTGTTTTTCCGACCTCAAGCTCCTGAAGCAGTTTCACGAGCATGTGCGCAAGGCGCCGGTGGTTTCGGGCGTGGACCCGGAAATTCTGCGCGGCCTTTCGAGCTATGTGCCCGGCGGCCAACCCACGGTGCCGGGCCACGAGCCGGTGGTCGAAATCGCCGCGGTCGGCGCAAAGGTGGAGCGTTTCCGTCCGGGCGAACGCTATTTCATCCAGGCTGACTGGCGCTGGGTCAAGACGCCGCAATCCAACGGCGCGTTCGGCTACAACTTCGAGGGTGCGTTGCAGGAATACACGCTGCTCGACGAGCGGCTGGTCATTTCGCCGGAGGGCGAATCCATGCTGCTGCCCGCGCCCGTGGGGCAGCGTTCGGCTTCCGCTTTCGGGTTGGTCGAGCCGTGGGCGTGCGTGGAAAATTCCTACCAGGCGCGGGAGCGGCGAAGTTTGCGGTCCGGCGGGAAGCTCCTCGTAGTGGCGGATACGTCGGCGGCCGACGAGGCGATCGTCCGTCTGTTGCGTTCGAGTCCGCCGCCGGCGGCGCTCGATTGGATCGGCGCTGCGCCTTCAAAACTGCCGGTGAAAGCGACGCGCCTGGCGGACCTGGCCGCCGCGCCGGCCGAAACGTATGACGATATCATTTACGCCGGACATGATCCCGATCGAATGGCGGCGCTCTTCGCGAAAGCGGCGCGCGACGGGCGCCTCTGGGTCGCGTTGTGCGGGGGGCGGTTTGGACGGCCGGTCGAGACCGCCATCGGCGCGATCCATTACTTCGGCCTGCGCATCGCCGGCACGGTCGGCCACGATCCGGCGGAGGCGATGGAGGTCGTGCCCGAGACCGGCGAACTCCGGCCCGGCGAGCGGGTTCACGTCGTCGGCGCCGGCGGGCCGATGGGCGTGATGCATGTCATCCGCAACCTCAGCCGCGGTATCCCCGGCATCACCGTCGTGGCGGCGGATTTGAGCGACGAGCGGCTCGACGCGCTCGCGCGGCTGGCTGCGCCGATCGCCGCCCGCGAGCGCATGGGCTTCGAACGCTACAATTCGAAGTCGCAAACGCCCGCGGGCGAGTTCGACTACAGCGTCATTATGGCGCCCGTTCCCGCGCTCGTCGCCGCCGCGATTCCGATCTCCCGGCCCGGCGCGCGCATCAACATCTTCGCCGGCATTCCGCTCGGCAAAACGGGCGCGGTGGACCTCGACGCCTACATCGCCAAGGGCCTCTTCATGTTCGGCACGAGCGGTTCGACGATGAACGATATGCGCATCGTGCTCGAGAACGTCCAGAGCGGCCGGCTCGACACCAACGTCTCGGTGGCGGCGGTCAGCGGATTGGAGGGCGCGATCGAGGGCATCCGCGCGGTGGAGCGTCAGGAGATCGCCGGCAAGATCATGGTGTATCCCGCCTGCCGCGGCCTGGGGCTGACGCCGTTGGCGAAACTGCCCGCCAACGTCCGCGCGCTGCTGCGCGACGGCGTATGGACGCGGGAGGCGGAGGAGGAACTGCTGAAGACGGCGCGATGAGCGCGCGGAACCCGCGGTTTCGAGGGATGGCGCCATACTGAACGGGGGTGGAAAAACGATGAGCGGAGCCTTGCAATATCGGGTGGCGGTGGTGACGGGGGGCGCGCAGGGGCTGGGCGCGGCGATCAGCGAGCGTCTGGCGCGGGAGGGCTGCGATGTCGTGCTCTCCGACGTGCAGGCGACGGGCGCCGCGACGGCGGAGCGTGTGGCGCGGGAGACCGGCCGGCGCGCCTTGTTCTTCAAGGCCGATATCACGCGGGAAGCCGATGTCGCGGCTCTTTTCGATTTTGCGGTCAAAGAATTCGGCAAAGTGGATATCGCCGTGGCCAACGCGGCGATCCTGATCGCGGAGCCGATCGAAACGGCCGACGCCGAAAAATGGCGCGCCGTCATGAACGTCAACCTCTTTGGCTATTTTCTGACCTGCAAGCACGCGGCGCGGGTGATGAAGCCGCGCCGAAGCGGCGTGATCATCCAGATCAACTCGAAATCCGGCAAAAAAGGCAGCGCGCGCAACTCGGCTTATGCGGCGAGCAAGTTCGGCGGCATCGGACTGACGCAGAGCGTCGCGCTCGAGCTGGCCGAGTTCGGCATCCGCGTCAACGCCCTCTGCCCCGGCAACCTGCTCGACTCGCCGCTTTGGACCGACCCCGAAAAAGGCCTGTTCGTCCAATATTTCCGCGCCGGCAAGGTGCCGGGCGCGAAATCGGTGGAGGATGTGCGCCGTTTTTACATCGAGCAAGTCCCGATGCGGCGGGGCTGCGCGTATGACGACGTTTGCAATGCGCTCGTCTTCCTCGCCTCCGACGCCGCCTCCTACATGACCGGACAGGCGATCAACATCACCGGCGGACAGGAGATGCGATAGGGCGGGGGATTTCGGCGGCCTAGAGAGAGCGAGGGAAGGTGCGGGTCATCCCGGATCGGAACGAGGGCTGTCTTTTTACGACGCTATGAATCTCGAAGTTCTGACCTTCACGCATCCGCGGCGGTCCTCGGATTATTGCCTCGAGGTGGAGGCCTCCGATTTTGGCTGTCCCGCGCGCATCTACGCCGCGTGCGACATGATCGGCCGGCCCAGCGTGCTTCATTGGGGCAACTACATGCGACGGGTCGAGCGCGACTTGCAGGCGGCGGTGGATGCCGAGCGGCCCCGCGATCTTGACGGCTTGCTGCGCATCGTGCGCCGCGTTCTACGGCATCACAATGAATTGGTGCGCGCCATTCGGACGCGGCACGACCGCAGCGCATTCGGCTTCTGCCTCGCGCTCGCGGCGATCTACGGCGAGGAGACGCGCATTCATTGGTTGGGCGATTGCCGCGCCTATGAAGTCCGAAACGGCGTTTTCCGCCATTTGACCCAAGATCAGAACAAGCTGCATGTCGCGGTGATGAAGTCCGGCGACGAACCGCTGGTGCTCTTTCGCAGCGAAATCCAGGAATTGAGCCGGCATCTGGAGGGCTTTTTGGGCATGTACGACGAGGCCGCCATGGACGCGCTGCTCGACGCGCAATCGGCGGGGATCGCCCTCCAGCCCGGCGCGGCGCTGCTGCTGGCGTCGGACGGACTCTACATGCCGATGGTGCGCGAGCGGATGGAGGCGACGAACTATCGTCTGACGGCGGAGGAATTGTATGCCGAAAAAACGATGGCCGCGGTCTGGGCCCAGGGCGATCGCCTCCCCGCCGGGGACGAGGCCGAGCGTTGGATGAATCGGGCTTCCGCGCTGGTCTCGCGCGCGGTGGAAATCGGACGCCGGCGTCCGCGCTATCGCGACGACATCGCGATGTTGCTGGCGTATGTGCCCGATGCGCGCGGTCGGGGGTGAATTCACCGCGCAGGCGCGGAGTGCGCGGAGAAGATCGCACCGCTACGGCTCGAAACGTTGCTATTCCGGATTGCCGCGAAAAGGGCGTTCGGACTCGAAATCCGGAAAGAACGCGTCGTCGGGTTCGAATTCCTGGATGAAGACGTGTTCGAACTCGAGCGCGGTGATTTCGGCGCGAATTGCGGCGTATTCCGCGGAGGTCAGCCGCCGTGCGAAATCACCGCGGCCGCGGCAGCGAGGCACGGGGCGATATTGACTCATCACCGAAATCGGCAGGCGCGGGCCGAATTCATCCCGCAATCGCCGCAACGCGCGCAGGCTGTTCTCGACGTGTCCGGGCAGAACGAGATGCCGCACGAGCACGCCCTCGCGCGCCGTTTCACGGCCCGTCGGATCGAACGGGAAGAGAAATCCGCGCGCCGCCACCATCTCGCGCAGCGCCGCCAGCGCGGTTTCCGGATAGTCGGCCGCGCCCATGCACTGCCGCGCCAGGTCGGCGTCCGCGAATTTATAGTCGGGCAAAAAAATATCCATCCGGCGCGCATATTCGGCGACGCGCTCCGGCAGAAGGTAGCCGGAGGAGTTGAGCAGCAGGGGGAGGCGATGCCCCGCTCCGCGCAAACGCCGGGCGAGTTCGGCGATGTGCGGCCAGAAATGGTCGCCGGTGACGAAATTGAGATTATGAACGCCCCGCGCGATCAGCGCCTCCGCCGCGCGGAAGAGTCCGTCGTTATCCATCGTCTCGCCAAGGCCGCCGCGCGATATTTGATAATTCTGGCAAAAAAAACAGCCGCAGGCGCAGCCCCGGAAGAAAATCGTTCCCGATCCGCGCGTCCCGGTGAAACACGGCTCCTCGCCGAAATGCGGGCCGAACGAGGCGACATGGCACGTCGCCGTTTCGCCGCACGCGCCGCGCTCGCCGGCGAGGCGATTGACGCCGCAGCGCCGCGGGCACAGTTCGCAACGCTCGTAGTCCGAATTCCAGTTCATGAACGAGCGCGGAAAGATACGGCAATCGGAGGGGATCGGCAACGCGGAGTCTATTTCGATTTTTCACCACGAAGGACACGAAGGAATTGAGCCGCAAAGAGGCGCAAAAACACGCGAGACGTTCGCGCTTTTTGCGGCTGAACTTCGTATTCGCAGGGTAGGGCCCGGCCGCGGCGCGCTGCAGTTCAAAGGCGCCGGCGGCCAACGGCGTTACAGCGCGGACGCTGCGACCTCCGACTTTCGACCCTCGGCGGCTCGAGCAAGCTCGAGCCCTACGGGCTCCGGCGGCAGAGCGCCGGAGCTACAGCGCCGAAGCTCGAGCCCTACGGCCGTACGCTCGAACGCCGGCGGCTATGCGATGGAGGGCCGAATCAGTCTTTTTCGCCCCCTGCGAGCGCGCGCCCGCGCGCGCCGCGGGCGTCGGCCGATTCGAGACGCACCGGCACGATACGGCCCGCCCATTCCGCGCCGCCCCGGAACCGCACCGGGATGTATCGCTCGTCGTAACCCCGCCACTCGCCTCGCGCCGCGCTACGGGTTTCGGCCAGTACGCGCGCCGTTTCGCCGACGAAACCGCGATGGAATTCGGCGGAAAGCCGCTCCGCCGCCTCGCGCAACCGGCGCGCGCGCTCTCGGGCGACCTCGCCCGGCACGGTCGGCGTCATCGCCGCCGCGCGCGTGCCGGGCCGGGGCGAGAACCGGAAAATGTGAATCCGCGAGAAACCCGCCCGTTGCGCCGCCGCCAGTGTGTCCTCGAAATCGCGATCCGTTTCGCCGGGAAAACCGACGATGATATCCGTCGAGATCGCGGGCCGGTCCAGCGCCGATCGCAGGCGGTCGAGCGCGTCGAAGAACTCCGCGACAGTATAACCGCGCCCCATGCGCGTCAGCACGGCATCCGATCCCGATTGCAGCGGCAGATGCGCGTGGGGCGCCATTCGCGGCGAATCGCGCCATGCGGCCAGCAGCTCCTCCGTCAATTCGGCCGGATGCAGACTGGAGAGCCGCAGTCGTTCGAGGCCCTCGATTCCCGTCAATTGCGCGATAAGTCCCGCCAACGATGCGCCGCCGTCGCGGCCATACTGCCCGACGCAAACGCCGGAGAGCACGAGTTCGACATGCCCCGCGCCGACAAGCGCGCGGGCCTCGGCGACCACGTCCTCGGCGGGCCGATCCCGTGGCGGGCCGCGCAGACGGGGCACGATGCAATAACTGCAACCGATATCGCAGCCATCCTGCGCCTTCAAAAAGGCCCGCGTATGACCTGCGAAGCGATCCAGCCGAAGGTTTCCCCCGCGGTCCAACGTCGGATCGCGCCCTCCGCGCGCGCCCATCGCCTCTACGGCGGCGGCGAGGCGCTCGATCCAGTTGGGACCGGCGGGCACGATGGCGGCGACCTCGGCGGGCGGATTCGCCGCGAAGGGTCCGGCCGCGCCGCAGCCGCTCAGGATCACGCGCGTCGCTCGGGCGCGGGCGCGGCGCGCGGTTTGCTGCGATTGCCGCAGCGCTTCCGCCGTCACCGCGCAGGTGTGCACGACCACGAGGTCGGGCGCGGCGCCCTCCGGCGCCGGGCGCAAGCCCGCGTTTTCCAACGCACGGCGGATTTGCTGGGCTTCGTGCTGGTTGACTTTGCAGCCGAGCACGTCCACCGCGAATGTGGACGGCGCGCGCTCCGGCGCGGAGGAGCTCATTCGGCGAAGAAATAGACGATCGGATGCGTGCTCATTGCCGGCGCGACGAAGGAGCGCAGTTCCCCATAGCTCAAGTCGCCGGGAGCGAACACCAGGAGCACCGCGAGTCCCGGACCATGCTCGTCGAGCGCGGCGCGCAAGGCGTTGGGGGTGGGAATGTCCCACCGGGTTTCCTCGAATTCCGGCGGATCGCTCCCAAAGCGCGGGGTCACGCGGACGAGCGTGCCCTCGACGCCCTTTTCCACGCGGCGCAAATGCAATTCCCACGGCTGGGCCGGACGGCGGGCGCGGTCACGGAACGCCTCATTCGGCAGAAATGCCCGATGGAACAAGCCGCCGTCGGGCGGCGGTTCGATGCGCGCGCGCTTCGAGTCTGAAAGCGATTGCACCCATTCCGCGCCGGCCTTGAGCGCGGGTAGTGTCAGCGCGTGGTCGAAGTCCGTCGTGAGATAGACGTCCCGACCGTCTTTCGCGAGTTCCGCCAGCCGCCGCGCCAGCGGCTCGACATCGTTGAAGGATTCGTTCGGACAGTCTTCGCCGGATAGCGATCCTACAGGGCGTCCGCCTTCTCCGACGCGCAGCGTCAACTTCACGTCCCGCTCGAACGGCGGCCCCTCGGGGCGCGCCGGCCGCAACACGAAGGTCAAGGGCTGTCCGGCCTTCCAGTCCAGATCGGGGTTGATCAGTTGGTGATCGTAGAGCTCGTCCTGCGTGCCCAGGCGCGGGATATCGAGCACCGTGGCGCGGAGGTTGAAGGCAGAAAGGACGGACATCGGATCTTCCACGTCCGCGGCGTACACCTCCTCGCCCTGATCGTTGCGAAAGGCGAAGGAACCGACGAACACGAAGCCCTCCGCCGGCATTGTTTTGCCGGTGCGACGGTCGAGGATGGTTTCCTCGGCGCGGATGCGGCGGGTTTCCTTTTTGCCGTCCGCGCCGGCGACTTCCCATTCGATCGCCGCATCGATCCGTTCGCCGCGCGGCCAAAAGCGGAGACTGGCGGGTTCGACCGGCCGCCCGCGTTTGAGTCCGATGAACTCCAGCGCCGCGTGAACGTCGCTCGGCTGCGCCTTGGAGACGGCCGCGGCCTCGTAGTCGTGCGCGCTTTTCGGACCGATCAGGATGAATTCCGTTTGTGTGCCTTTCTGGACTCCCGTGGCCCGCGCCTCGATTCGCACGGTCCGCGTCGCGCGGTCCGCCGTCACGCCGGGTCGTTCGAATCGGTTGGCGTCCGATTCCGCGCGCGCGACGCCGATCGCGGCGATCGCCGCGAGGGCCGGGGCTCCAAGGATATTCCGTTTCATACCGGCCTTTCCGCCGCGCCGGAGGCCGCGCGGCTCGACCAGTGTTTTGTCTGGTCTTCGCTAGATGTAACACGAGGTCGGCCTGCGCGCAAAACCGCAATCTACACGGCGTGGCGGCGGCGCGGCAGGTCCGGAAGGGCCCCGCCGCGATGGGGACGGAGAATAAATTGTTTGTCTACGCCGGGCTCGGCATCTATGCTGGCTTGATTTACGACACTGACTAAAGTGCATCCCATGAATAGCGCTTCGCGGAACGATCAACGTGTTTTGCGGGAATTGGGCGCCCAATACGCCGAGATTGGGGCGCTCCCCATCCAGGAAGAGAAAAAGCGGCTCTGGCGGCGGCTCAACGGGCTGCGGCCGGAACGGCCGATGGTCATGATTGACCAGGTCTGCTGGAACGAGTTCGAACGCGCCTTTCCCGAAGAACTGGGCTTGCAATGCGCCGATCCGGACGCCCGCCGGTACGAGCGGCGCCTCCGCCGCCGAATCTTTCAGTGGCGGAATTTTCCCGGCGACATGGTGGTCGAACCTTTTTTCGGTCTGGAGAAATCCTTCACCAACACGGGGTTCGGCATCGGGATTCAGGAGGAAACGCTGCCGACGGATAAAACCAACAACGTTGTGGCGCATCACTATCAAAACCAGTTCGAGCGCGATGAAGATCTCGAGAAAATCCGCGAGCCGGTCGTTCGCTATGACGCCGAGGAGACCGAGCGGCGCTTGCATCGGGCCCGCGAATGGTTCGACGGCGCGCTGGAGGTGCGCTCCGTCGGCGCCACGCCCTATCTCTCGATCTGGGACGTCATCGCGATGTGGATGGGCGTCGAAGGCGCGCTCTACGCGATCGTGGACCGTCCGGAATTCATGCACGCGATGTGCGAACGCATGACCTCCGGTTATCTCTCGATGCTGGATCAGATGGAGGCGCAGGGTCTGCTGTACGGGCCGCAACCCGAAATCCACTGCACCGGCGCCTGGACCGACGAGTTGCCGGCGCCGGGCTACGATCCCGCGCGCCCCCGCGCGCGGGACATGTGGATGTACGGTCTGGCCCAGATGTTTTCCACGGTCTCGCCCGCGATGTTCAAGGAATTCGAAATTGATTACACGCGCCGTCTTTGCGAGCGATTCGGCCTGGTGTACTACGGCTGCTGCGATCCGCTTGACGGCAAAATGGCCGAAGTGCGGGAGCTGCCGCATGTGCGCAAGGTTTCCATGAGCCCCTGGGCGAACCAGGAACGCGGCGCGGAGGAGATCGGTCGCGACTATGTCTTCTCGCGCAAGCCGAATCCGGCGCTGCTGGCGACGGACACCTTCGATGAGGAGGTCATCCGCCAGGACCTGCGCGAGACGATCCGCATTTGCGCGAAATACGGCTGTCCGGTCGAACTCATTCAGAAGGACATCAGCACGGTCCGCGACGATCCGCGGCGGCTTTTCGTCTGGTCGCGCATCGCCCTCGAAGAATCCGGCGCGTGACGCTCGCTGAAACGCCGATGAGCCTCGCGGCGGAACATTCGAACATGCGTCGGACTTCGACGCGGGAGCGGAGCGGGCGGCGTGCGGCGGCCGCGCGCCGCCGCGATCCGGAAAGGCAACAATGAGTTCGGTCTTTCAGATCATCGGACCGCCGATGGTGGGGCCTTCGAGTTCGCACACGGCGGGCGCCGTCCGCATCGGCTTGCTGGCGCGCGCTCTTCTCGGAGAGACGCCGACGCGGGCGGCGATCGGATTGCACGGGTCTTTTGCGGCCACCGGCCGGGGGCATGGCACGGACCGCGGGCTGATCGCCGGGCTGCTGGGCTGGAACACCGACGACGAGCGCATCAAAGATGCGCCGGAGCGCGCCAAACAAGCCGGACTGGAGGTCGTTTTCCGCGCCGTTGACCTGGGCGAAAACGTCCATCCGAACTCCGTGCAAATGGATTTGGCCGGGGCGGACGGCGACGGGATCGCCCTCGTGGCCTCCTCGATCGGCGGCGGCAATGTGGAAGTGGCGCGGCTGGACGGTTTCGAAACCCGGCTGACGGGCGCGCTCGATACGCTGGCGGTATGGCATATGGATCGGCCGGGTTTTCTCGCGCAACTCACCGCGGTGCTCGCCGGTGTCGCGATCAACATCGCCACCCTGCGCACCGCCCGCGCCCATCGGGGCGCGGAGGCGTTGACCGTGGTGGAGACGGACGCCGCGCCGTGCGCGGAAGCGATCGCGCTATTCCGTAAGATGGAGCATACCCGGAAGGTTCGCGTCGTTCCCCGGTTCGTATGAATTCGCACTTCACCACGGCGCGGGAGCTGCTGGCGCTGTGCGCCGCGCGGCATCGCTCGATCGCGGACATCGCCATCGCCCGAGAGATCGAGGAGAGCGGAGAAACGGAATCGGCGATCCTCGCGCGGATGCTCCGGTATTACGAGCGGATGCGGGATTCCGTTCGGGAGGGATTGGCCATTGACCGGCCTTCGCCGAGCGGGCTTTCCGGCGGCGACGCCCGCCGGCTCCTCGTCTACGCCGAATCCGGCGCGGCGCTGCTGGGCGAGGCATTCGGCCGGGTCATCGCCTACGGCTGCGCGGTGTTGGAGACCAATGCGGCGTTCGGTCGGATTGTGGCGACGCCCACCGCCGGATCAGCGGGCGTAGTGCCGGCCTGTCTGTTATCCCTTCAGGAGACGCGGGGGTTGAGCGACGAACAGGCGAGTCGCGCGCTGTTCACGGCGGGCGGCGTCGGGCATATCATCGGCGCCAACGCCTGTTTTTCCGGCGCGCGGGGCGGCTGTCAGGCGGAAGTGGGCAGCGCGTCGAGCATGGCCGCCGCGGCCATAGTCGAGGCGGTCGGCGGTTCGCCCGAATCGGCGATCCATGCCGCGGCGTTCGCGCTGATGAACACGCTGGGCATGGTGTGCGATCCCGTGGGCGGGTACGTCGAAGTGCCATGTGTCAGCCGGAACGGCATGTTCGCCGCGCACTCGTTTCTCGCCGCGAATATGGCGTTGGCGGGCATGCGATGCCTCATTCCGTTCGATGAGGTTGTGTCGGCGATGCGCGATATCGGGCGGCGCATGCCGCCGGCGCTCAAAGAGACCGCCGAAGCCGGACTGGCCGCCACGCCCACCGGGTTGCGGTTCCGTCCCGCGCCGTTTCATTCCAGCGAATCGCCCCCGTAGAATCCCGCCGCACTACCGCTCGCCTTCCAAGGCTTGGAAACCGCGGGGACTTTTTTTCCAACCCTTGGAAAACGCGCAGAACCTCCGCGGCGGCTTTGGTCCGCCCGCCGCGGCAGAACGATCACCACATCGGCGGCTGCCGGCCGACCGTGATCCACGTTTGGCTGCGCGGGCACCACTCCTGCACGATGCCCGGATGCCCGTACACCTCCGGATAAACCACTCGCCGGGGGCCCGGGGCGTAGGCATAGACGCCGTGCCGACGGATCGGCGGCGGACACGGGGGCGGCGGCGGCGGGCAGCGCGGCGGCGGCGGGCAAGGCCGATAGCCGCCATACGCCGGCGGCGGAACCACCACGACGGGAGGATGCGCGATCACTACCGGGGCGGGCGCCACATACACCGGACGTGCGGCGACGAACGTCGGTCCGCATGTCGAGGCGGACACATACAGCGGTCCGCTGCTGTAGCTGACGCTCCAGGAAACCCGCTGGGCGGAGGCCGCAGCGGCGAACCCCAAACCGATCAGAGCGGCGATCACAACCCGCTTCGTCTTCATGGCGGAACTCCTTTCACAGCCATGAGACGCGGTTGTCGCCCCGTTTATTCACGTGTTCAGATATAATTCGACCACCGGCACGGCCACGTTGGGCCGGGTCTGAGGCAGCGTCAGCGTCAACGTTTTCGGCGATTGCCCGATCTGCTGCGCGTGCCAGTCGTCCATCTTCATCGGCAGCTCGCTGGCGTCGTGGAGCAGTTGCGCGTATTCCACGCGGCCCGCCAGCCCGTCGAGGTGCAGGTGCTTGTAAGGCCACGCGAAGATGTGCACATACAGCCGCCGTGTTTTCGGATTATAGGTGAACCGCGTGTCGGTCGGCGCTTTGAGGTCGTCGGGCGCCTGCGTGCAGCCGTAGATCGAGCGGGAATGCCGCCGCATCCACTCGCCGATGCCGCGCAGCCGCGCGAGCGCGCGGTCGTCGAACTCGCCGCGGGCGGTGGGGCCGACGTTGAGCAACAGGTTGCCGCCCTTGCTGACGCAGTCAATCAGCGTGCGGATCAGCTCGTCGGTGTCGCGCCACGAGGCCTCGTCGCGATAGTAGCCCCAGGAGCCGCTGAAGGTCTGGCAGGCTTCCCAGACGACGGGCTTGCCGTCCACCTTCACCCATTCGCGCGGCTGCGCCTGTTCGGGCGTTTTCACATCCCAGCCGTAGGGTAGGTCGAGGCGGTCGTCGAGAATGATGTTGGGCTGGAGACGGCGGACGAGCCGCAACAGCTTCTCGCTCTGCCAGTCCTTGTGACCCTTGCCCGTGCCGTCGGGCCGCGGATAGGAGAAATCGTACCAGAGGATGTCCACCTTGCCGAACTCTGTCAGCAGCTCGCGGGTTTGAGCGTGGAGATATTCGGCGTAACGGGCCTGATCGCGGCCCTGGTTCATCCGTTCACGATCCGGGTGGTCGCGGTAAGGCCCGATGTGCGGATCGAGCACGAAATGCGGGTGATGCCAGTCAATGAGCGAGTGGTAGAAGCCGACGCGCAGCCCCCGCTCGCGGAAGGCCTTCACCATGGGGGTCAGCACGTCGCGGCCGTACGGCGTGTTGGTGACCTTGTAATCGGTATGTTTCGTGTCCCACAGGCAGAAACCCTCGTGATGTTTCGTGGTCACCACGAAATACTTCATGCCGGCGTTGGCGGCCTCCGCGGCCCACAGGTTCGGATCATACAGATCGGGATCGAAGTGTTTGAAATAGCGGCGCTCGTATTCCTCGATCGGAATCTTTTCTTTGTTCATGAGCCACTCGTGGCGCGCGCCCAACGAGTACAAACCCCAGTGGATGAACAGGCCGAAGCGGGCTTCGGTGAACCACGCGGTGTCGCCGCGCGGCAGGTCTTTCGCGTTGACGGTCTCGTCGGCTTTTTGGACGGTCATGGGGAGACTCCTTTGCGGCGGAAAACGCCGGTGATTCAGGTTTTGTGCCGGAAGGTGATCCGGCCCTTGGTGAGATCGTAAGGCGAAATTTCGACGGTGACCTTGTCCCCGGTCGTGATGCGGATGAAGTGCTTGCGCATCTTTCCGGAGATGTGGGCGAGAATCTCGTGGCCGTTGGGCAGCTTCACGCGATACATCGTGGCGGGCAACACTTTCGTGACGATGCCGTCCACTTGTATCGCATCTTCTTTGGTCGTTTCGGATGTAGTTTCTTCGGCCATGGGCGATCGAAATCGGCGAAGAATTCTACGCGGTTTCCGGCGGAAAGCAACAGTTCTTTTGCGGGGAGCAAAGGAAGGAGAATGCAGAGAGGATTCGTTACAGCCGCGATCGTCGGCTGCCGTTACAGCGCGGACGCTCCGACCTCCGACTTTCGACCCTCCGCGGCTCGAGCAAGCTC
>CALGXT010000176.1 GCA_937935255.1 uncultured bacterium
GCCGGGCCCTACCTTTCCCAGAGATGGGTAGGGCGCGCCCGTCCCGGCTTCGCCGGGCCGAGGCTTACGGCGGCCCTGTGCGCCCCCAAAAAACAATTAGTGTCCATTAGTGAAAATCAGTGGTCCGTCCTCCTCCGCGTCCTCCGGCGCCTCTGCGGCGAAGTTGCGAATCTGAACGCTTAACGGTAAAGCATTTTTTCGCTGGCGAGCGATCGAACGCCGCGCGATTCTGTGCGCGTGATAGCGGGCGGAATGAGTCCGCGCCGACGATATCACGGAGGATGAACAGATGAGAACGATTCGGACGATCGCAACGGCCCTCGCGGTTCTGGCGCTCGGCGCCGCCGCCGGCCGCGCCGCCGTCGTGTATAGCGTCAACGGCGGCACGTATTCGCAGAACTTCAACTGGACCACGACTGGCAACTCGACAAGCGAGGTCGTCGTATGGACGAGCGATGCGGCCACCCAGCCTTTCACAACGGTGAACTGGGTCGGAAATTCGACGGGCTGGTATGCCGGCAGCAATGCGCAGGATTCCTCAAATATCCGGGCGGGCAACGGAAACGAGAGCTCAAACACAGGTAGTCGAATCAACAACTTTTACTGGGCTTCAAGCGACACCGACCGCAGCTTCGGCGGGCGGCCGACCGGCACAGTGCCGATGAACCTGGCGCTGCGGCTCAACAACCAAACGGGGGTGACCCTGACGGAATTCACCCTGGGATATCGCCTGGAGGTCACGTATTGGCGCGCCAACGGCGACCAAGCCACCGCCAATGTCAGTTATTACGTCGGCAATCCGACCAATTGGCGGACGGACGCTTTCACGGCGGCGCCGACTTTGAATCTGACGACGGTCTATGGCGGCAACCCTGCGACGGAGGTCAATAACGTCAACGGCAATGCCGCGGGCAATTACACGACAGTGAACGCGACCATCACCGGCGTGAATTGGACCAACGGATCGGATCTTTGGATTCGCTGGTATTTCCCGATCGGTACGAATCTTCCGAATGTGGGCTTGGATGACGTCTCGTTCTCCGCCATCCCCGAGCCGGGTTCGGTGGGGCTGGCGCTGTTGGGCGGCGCGGCGCTGCTGATTCGCCGCCTGCGTCGGCGTGCGTGAGCGATCGCGAGCCTTGTTTTTTGACGGTATCGAGGCGGGGAGAGGCGACCCTCTCCCCGCCTTGCTTTTGGGGCCGCGCCCGATGCGGAACCGAATCCGCGACTCGCGATCGCGGCTACAATGATGGGCTGAAAGTGTTGAGATATCCGGGGCGCGCCACCGAAATTGGAGTAAGACGTAGAATGTGGAATGGAAAATATTGGGAAAAAGATTGGTGGTCGCATCTATATATGATTTTTGGGAAAAATTAGGGACAGGCAATTTGTGGCCAGAAGTCGGAGGTCAGCCGTTATCCATGCGTCCGTCTATTGGATTTTTAGAGGAGAACGGGCAATCAACAATTCATGAACTCGAGCGCTGGCGACACGACGCTGAACCCGTCGAGCAACGATTTCGAGTCCAACGTCGGCGCCACGGTATTCTCGCTCCAGTTTGACTTGACGCGAACCGCCACGGACTCCGCGCAACTCCTGCTCAAACTCACGCAAGGCGCGAACACCTTTACGGTCACCGCCAACGGCACCAGCAGCATCTACAACTCGATCCAGCGGATGGCCATTCGCACCGACCAGAAGGATGGCGAGACCGGAGGCCAGTTCTATTTCGACGACATCCGCCTCGAGGTCATCCCCGAGCCTTCGACGGTCGGGCTTTCGTTTCTTGGCGTGATCGCGGCGCGGTTCCTGCGTCGTCGGCGCGCCTGATTCAACTCGATCTCGGTCCTTTTTCCAACCCTTGGAAGCTCCGCGGGGCGGGGCTTCCAAAGGTTGGAATTGTTTTGGAGTGGGATTGAGCGCACAATCGTTTTTTGTATGAAATCGCCGGATTCGCAAGCCTTCCGCCTGGGCGCGATCGGGGAGGGCAAGATCGCTCAAACTATCCTGCCGCAGCTGGGCGTCCGCGGGGTCGTCGTCGCCGGCCTAACCGACGTCAACCTCGATGCCGCGCGAGCCGGCGGCCCGAGTCGGCGGCGCGACGGTCTATTCCGACGCCGCCGCGCTGCTCGCCGCCCGCGATATCGAAGGCGTATATCCGGCCACGCCTCCCGCAAAAATGGCAAAGGGGTCTTCAAAGGGATTCGCAATCGCTGTCTGCCGGGAGTCCGGCGGGAACGCCGCCCCGAACGCCGATTCTTCATGACGAGCGAGGATATCGCCAACATCGGACCGGCGGCGCTCTTGCGGGACCTCGCTGTCCAGGCGCTGCTCGGTCATCGGAGCATCGAGCGCAACGGCCGCCATTACTTTCGCGGACGGAAAGCGTGGCCGCGCGACCGGCAGACCGCGATGTGCGACGCTCATTCCGACCTCTACGCGCCGCATCCGGCGCACGGACGGCCCATTCTTTGCGTCTCGGACTTCCGCCTTCAGCTCGGCGGCGTCAACGCCGCGCCCTTCGGCATGGCGCCGCTGCTCGATCCCTCCACCCCCAATACGGAGATATGCGTCCCCTCATGAAAACCCGACTGGATTCCGCCACGATCGCATCGCTGCCGCGCCTGTTGCCGAGCGGCCCGCAGGCCCGAGAGCGCCTGCGACGCATCGAAGAACGATACCGGCGCATGCGCGAAGACCCCGACGGCTGCGCGCCCTGCGTCCAAATGATTGTCCCCACGACCGACAACCCCACGCCCGAGGAACAATTCCACGATCCGCTGCTCATGCTCAAGACGCAGCTCGACAGCCTGCGCCTTTCGTGGGAACTCGGCGACGACCGTTTGCCCGCCGTGCGCGTCAATTTCGGCACGGCGATCGTGGCGCACGCCTTCGGGTGTGCGCTGGCCTTTCCCACCGGAAGCCTCCCCGCGGCGCACGGACCCGCCATCGCGAGCGTCGAGGAGATCGCCGGCCTGCCCCGGCCGACCCGCGAAAGCGGGCTGTATCCCAAGATTTTCGAATGGACCGAGCTGTGGTTGCGCTATTTGCCGGAGGTGGCGCGCATCCAACACTTCGACATCCAATCCCCCTTCAACACCGCCCATCTGGTGCGCGGGAACGATATTCTCACCGATTTTTACGACGACCCCTCCGCCGTGGAGACCCTGCTCGCCAACGTGACGGATCACATGATCGAAATTCTGCCCGCCTACAACCGCGCGATCCACAGTGTCGGCGGCTGGTTCGCCGACTGGGGGGCGTGGTGGCAAGGCGCCGGACGCATCAGCAACTGCTCGCTGCACATGATCAGCCCCGCGTTCTATGAGGAATACATCCGCGCGCACGACGACCGGTTCTTCGCGGCGGTCGGCGGCGGGCGCATGCACTACTGCGGAACGCACGGCCAAACCCTCGCGGCGATGACGGCCAACCCGCTGCTCAGCGGCCTCGATCTGGACCCGAAGCTCCATGATTTCTGGAAACTCGCGGAAACCCTCCCGCGGAACCTCGTGCTTTGTACGACGGCCACCGGGGCGAGGGACGAGTTTGTTCGGCGGCTGCTGCGCGGCGACTGGCCCGCGAAACGCAACCTCAGCATTTATTGCTATTGCCGGGACATGGACGAGGCCCGCGCGACGCTCGCCGGCTTGCGGGCGACCATGCCCAAGGAGAAAGCGTAAGCGCCGCGCCGGCGCCTCAAAACGACGATTGAACGCGTCGGCGAGGGCGCATTCGATCAGCGGGCATTAAGAAAGCCCTGCGCGATCAAGGTTTCGCGGGTGCTGTCGGATTGCAGGGGTACGGCATTGAAGGCAATCCCCGGGAAAATCTCGCCGTTTCCCTCCGCGCGTGACGCGCATTGGTTCAGTAAGGCGGCAAGACGACGGAAATTTCGCGCCGCGCGTCCTTTCGGCCGGCAGCCGCCGTTGCAATCCGGAGCGCGGGTACGACGGACCGCCGCGCCCTGCCGGATATTGCCCCTGGAGGGCCAATCTCCGCGACGCCCCCGGCAAAACCGAGTGTATCACACTTCGCGAAGTGTGATACACTCCATCCATCCGCTTTCGCGCCGTCTCGCTTTCCGGCGCCGGCGGCGCGGACTCCTCAACTTCCCCGCCCCGGAAAGCCCGGCGGGGTCGCCGGAGATTCGGGCGTCCGATCGTTATTCTTGTGTTTCGGCGCCGGCGACATGCGATTAGAATGGGGCAAGACCAAAGGCGAAGAGCGATGAAAAATATGCGGCGGTCGGAAATCGGGGCGAAACGACGGCGTGGGGCGGGATGGCGGATCGCCCTGGCGCCGGGGGGCGGGGAATATCGGAGCCGAGTGATCTGCGACGCCGACGGCGTTCTGGCGCTGAATATCGTTTCACCGCGCCCGCTGCGCATTTTCGTGAACGGCGTCTGCGCTCTGGATGAGCCGCTGTATTGGCGCGATTACCAGCGGCGCATTCACGCGAGCGTCCTGGCGCCGATTCGGCGCGGCGAAACCGAAATCCGCTGGGAGGTCGGCGAACGTCCGCGCCATCCGGAGAACGTGGACCGGAACTGCCCGTCGCGCAACCGGGCGCGGCTGATGCGCGCGCTGGCGCGCGCGATTCCCGATCGCATCGAGGCGCGCGCCGCATTTCAGCCGGGCCGCATCGAGGGCGCGCTTTCGTTGCGCTTCACCCCGCAGCAATTCATTCGAGACCGGTTGGTGTGGCAAAGCGTCTGGACGCGAAGTTTTTCGGAGTTCAGCGATGCGCCCTCCGCAAATTTCAGGGCGGGGTCGGGAAAGACGCCGGCGGCGTTCCGTCTGGAAGCGGAAGGTTATCCGGGCCGCATTCACGAAGCGACGCCGGAATCCGACACCGTGCCGCGGGCGCGGCAGTATTTCTTACCGGTGGGCGGCGCGGATGACCGTCCGCGCATACGCGCGCCGGGCGAAGATCATCGTCTCGAACCCGCCTGCGATATTGTCGCTCGGCGCCGCGCGGTCGTCGAGACGACCGGCGGACGGTTCGCCGTCGAGATGCCGGTCTTCGAATCGCTGGGGCGTCTCGCGCCGCGCCGCGAATACGCGCCGGCGGCCTGGCCCGCGCCGGATGCGGCGCCGGCGGGGCTGCCCGCCCCCATTCTGCCGCCGGAACACCTCGGCTTCGGCCGACTCTATGACGCCGCATGGCGCATGCTTCTGGGGCTGGCGCACACGCCGCGCCTCGAAAGCGGCTTGCCGGGGTCGCGGATCGGCACGGGCGCAAACTTCACCCACTATCAATTTGTCTGGGACACGTCCTTCGCCGCGATGGCGACGGCGTACGGCTGGCGCGTTCTTCCGGCCTACGAGACGCTCGATGCGCTTTATTCCCGCCAGTTCGACGGGGGCTATATTCATCGGGAAATAGATGTCCGCGACGGACTGCCGGTGTTGTACGAGCCGGACTTCAGCCCCAATCCGCCCGTGATGGCGATCGCGGAATGGGCCATCTATGAATTGAACGGCGATCTGGAACGTTTGCGCCGCGTGTATCCGGCGCTCGCGGAGCATCACGCCTGGCTGGCCAATCACCGCCGCCTGCCGGACGGGACCTATTGGACGACGGGTCTCGCCAACGGCCTCGACAACTCGCCCTCGCTCGGCGAAGGCTATCCGTGCCTCACCGCGCAAATGGCCCACCATGCGGAGACGCTCGCGCGCATGGCGGACGCGCTGGGAAGGAAAGACGATGCGGCGCGCTGGATCTGCGAGCGCGACGCCATCGGCGAGGCGCTCAACCGCCGTCTGTGGAGTCCGGAATTGCGATTCTATTCGACGTCGCTGAAAGGCGGCGGCCATAATCCGAACAAGGTCGTCACGGGATTCTGGCCGCTGTGGGCGGGCGTCGTGCCGCCGGAACGCGTCGAAGATCTCGCCCGGCACTTGAAGGACCCGAACAGTTTCTGGCGGCATCATCCGATTCCGAGTCTCGCCGCCGACTCGCCCCACTATCGGCCCGGCGGCGATTACTGGCGGGGGTCCACCTGGGCGCCGACGAATTTCGCCGCCATTCAGGGTTTCGCGCGCGCGGGACGTTGGGCTCTCGCCCGCGAAGCCGCCGAGCGGCACCTTCGCGCCATGCTGGAAACCTACGAGGCGACGGGTTACATCTGGGAAAATTACTGCGCCGAGCGATCCGCGCCGGGGAGCTGGTCGGGGCGCAACTATTGCTGGTCGGCCGCCGGCCCTATCGCGCTGCTTTTCGAGATTTTGATCGGATTGCGGCCTGACGCTCCGAACCGCGCGCTCCGCTGGCGTTTGCCGGAAAGTCCGGGGCGCTGGGGCGCCGCGCGGTATCCGCTGGGACCTTGCACCGTCGAGGCGGTCGCGGACATCGGCGGGGAAACCGCGCGCTTATCCGTGAGCACAGACTACCCGTTGACGCTGATCCTCGAGACCGCCGACGGGCGCCGCCGACGGATCGCCTGTTCGGCGGGCAAGACTCAAACGGAAGCGCCGTTGGCGCAAAACAAAGGATAAGTCCCTCGCGGACTTGGCGATGCGATAAAAATTGAGTGTGTCACACTTCGCGAAGTGTGATACACTCCCGGCTATGTTGTCCGGCGGTTTTGTTTTAGAGGGGAGTGCGACGGCTTCACGGTCGGATGACATCACCGTCCGCCGGCATTGACGGCGGAAGCCCGGAGGGCGCGAAAAGTGATGGAATTCCGGGAGAGCGGGTTTTGGCGGACCGCGGCCGCCGCCTCCCTGTTTCCGAGTGCGCGAAGGTAAAAGGGACAGGGAATTTATGTCCCTGTCTTTCTCGCACGCGAGGTCGAGCCTCGCAGCGCTGTCGTCCGACCTTCGATCTCCGCTTCAGACCGCCGTGCCTGCGCGGTGAAGTCGGCGCGGGAGCCGCGGTGGCTTCGCCATCAGGCCTCTTTCCCCGCGCCCCCAACAAAGCCCGCGGCGCCGGTGGAGCCGAAGCCGCCCTCTCCCCGGCGCGTTTCGGAAAGCGATTCCACTTCCTCGACGGCGACGCGCAGCACCGGCTGAATCACCAACTGCGCGATCCGCATACCCGGCTCGACCCGGAACGGCGCGCGCCCGTGATTGATCAGAATCACCCCGACTTCGCCCCGGTAGCCCTCATCAATGGTGCCGGGACTGTTGAGCAGTGTGATGCCGTGTTTCAGCGCCAGACCGCTGCGCGGCCGCACCTGGCCTTCCGTGCCGGGCGGCAGCTCGATCGAAATGCCCGTGCGCACCCGCCGATATTCCCCCGGCGCGAGTTCGCAGGCCTCCGCCGCGCACAAATCCAGACCGGCGTCGCCCGGATGGGCGTAGGCCGGCAAGGCCGCCGAAGGCGTCAATTTCCGTACTTTCAAGACCATGGCGCATCTCCCGTCCCGTTGGATTTCCCGCCGAGGCGTCGTAAGTTAAGGCATGAGCGCGGAACGCTGCAAGCTTCTCTACGACGGCGAATGCCCGATCTGTCGCCGCGAAGTCCGCTGGCTTCGGCGCGTAGACCGCCGTGGGCGATTGGAATTCGTGGACATCTCCGCGCCGGACTTCAGCGCGGCGCAATATGGTCTGACGGAAGAGGCCGTTCAAGGCGCGCTGCACGCTCTGCTGCCGGACGGCCGCGTCGCGCGAGCCATGGAGGCGGTGCGCGCCGCCTATCGCGCCGTCGGACTTTCCTGGGTGGTCGCGCCCACCGCATGGCCGATTCTGCGTCCAATTTTCGACCGCACCTATCGCGTTTTCGCGCGCAATCGCCTCCGCATCGGTCGTTGGCTCGGCCGCGACGGATGAGTTCCAGCCATCCTATCCGCCGCGGCGGGCCGCACGCGGCTCGAGCAAGCTCGAGCCCTACGGGGATTTCGCGCCGACCTCTGACTCCTCCGGCGGCAGAGCGCCGGAGCTACAGCACCGACTTCAGGCCTCCGTCCTCTGCGTTCTCTGTGTCTCCGCGGTGAAGTCCTCGAACGGCGCGGCGGGCCGCACGCGGCTCGAGCAAGCTCGAGCCCTACGGGGATTTCGCGCCGACCTCTGACTCCTCCGGCGGCAG
>CALGXT010000177.1 GCA_937935255.1 uncultured bacterium
GGCCTGCAGGAGGCGTTCCAGCACGAGCGGCTGCGCTACATTTATCACGCGACCCCGATGGAATATCTCGTCGGCGCCTTCATGTTCGGCGTCGGCGTCTCGGTTTTCGTGATCGGTTCCTGGATCAGCGGATGGCTGGCGCGGCGGTTGTCGCCGGCCCACTGAGGAGCGGCCATGACTGCGAATCGTCAATCGGATCGTCAACCCGAAATGATGGACCGGCGCGGATTTCTGGCCCGCGGCGCGTTGCTCGGCGGCGGGCTCGCCGCCGGCGCGGCGCTGCCGACCGCCGCCGCCGCGCCAAACGCCCTGCTCAACAATCGGCGCCCCGACGCGCCCTATGGTTTGGACGAACCGGAAAACATCCTCTATTCGGTTTGCCTGCAGTGCAACACCGGCTGCGGCATCAAGTGCAAGATCGAGAACGGCGTGGTCGTCAAGATTGACGGCAATCCGTATAACCCTTGGACCCTGTTGCCGCATCTCGACGACGCAACCCCGCCCCCGGCGGCCGCGAAAGTGGATGGCGCGATTTGCCCCAAGGGGCAGGCCGGGATGCAAACCGCGTATGATCCCTATCGCCTGCGCAAAGCGCTCAAGCGCGCCGGCGCGCGCGGCGAGAATCGCTGGATGACGATTCCCTTCGATCAGGCGATTCGCGAGATCTGCGAAGGCGGCAAGCTCTTCGCGCACGTGCCGGGCGAAGAGAACCGCGAGGTGGAGGGTCTGTCCGCGCTCGCGGCCCTTCGCGATCCCGCCGTGGCGAAGGCCATGGACGCCGATATTCGCGCCATCTGGGCCGAACGCGACCGCGCAAAGAAAGCGGAGTTGGTGGCCGCGTTCAAAACAAAGCATGAGGCGCATTTGCATCTCCTGATTGACCCTGATCACCCCGATTTCGGCCCGAAGAACAACCAGATTGTCTGCGCCTGGGGGCGCTTGAAAGCGGGGCGCGCCGAGTTCTACAAGCGTTTCGCCACCGGGCTGGGCACGACCAACGCGCATGGCCACACAACCGTGTGCCAGGGCTCGCTCTATTTCACCTGCAAAGCCATTAGCGAGCAGTACGTCGAGGGCAAGTTCACGGGCGGACAAAAGTTTTATTGGCAGGCCGACCTCGAGCACAGCCGCTTTGTGCTGTTCGTCGGCGCGAATCTCTTCGAGGCCAATTACGGGCCCCCCAACCGCAGCGTGCGCATCACCGAGCGCCTCGCGACCGGCCAGTGTCGAATCGCCGTCGCCGATCCGCGGTTCAGCAAGCTCGCGAGCAAGGCGTGGAAGTGGCTGCCGCTGAAGCCCGGCAGCGACACGGCGCTGGCGATGGGCGTGATGCGCTGGCTCTTCGACCACAACGCCTATCGCGCCGGCTTTTTGGCCAACGCAAACCAGGCGGCGGCGACCGCCGCCGGCGAAAAGAGCTGGAGCAACGCCGCCTGGCTTGTGGAGATCGGCGAGAACGGCCCGGGCGCCTTCGCGCGCGCGGCCGACGCCGGCGTGTGCGCCCCCGAGACGCGAAAGCGCAAGGACGGCACGGAATACGCGGAAAAATTCTTTCTCGCGATGTCCGGCGGCGCGCTCACGCCGGTGGACCCGAACGACGAAAAGCGCCCCGTGACGGGCGATCTTTTCGTGGACACTGCGCTGCCCAATGGGCGACGCGCGAAGTCGGCGCTTCAACTGGTGCGCGAAGCCGCCGAAGAGCGCACCGTCGAGCAATGGGCGGAACTGGCCGGCGTGCGGGCCGCCGACCTCGCGGCCGTGGCGCGCGAGCTGGCGGCGCACGCGCCGCAGAGCGCCGTGGATATCCACCGCGGCCCCGCCCAGCACGCCAACGGGTTCTACGGCGTGCTCGGCTGGATGACGGTCAACATGCTGCTCGGGAATTACGATCACCAGGGCGGCATGATCAAGGGCACGACCTATGACATCGGCGGCAAGGGCGGGTGGTTCGACCTCGCGGCCCAGCCGGGCGCGATCAAGCCGTTCGGCGTCAGCTCCATCCGCCACGACATCGCCTATGAAGCGACGACGCTGTTTGAGGGCTATCCGGCGAAGCGCAACTGGTATCCGCTCGCCAGCGATATGTACCAGGAAATCATCCCCTCGATCGGCGACGCCTATCCGTATCCGGTCAAGGCGCTGATCCTCTATATGGGCGCGCCGACCTACGCGCTGCCGGCGGGCCACACCAACATCGAAGTATTGCGCGATGTGAAGCGCCTGCCGCTCTTTATCGCCAACGATATCGTCGTCGGTACGACCTCGATGTACGCCGACTACATTTTCCCCGATCTCTCGTTTTTGGAACGCTGGGAGTTTCACGGCACGCAGCCCAACATGCCCAACAAAGTCCAGCCGGTGCGCCAGCCGGTCATCGCGCCCGTGCCGGAAAATTGTGTCGTATTCGGCGAGACGCAGCCGATTTGTTTCGAGACGATGCTATTGGGCATCGCTGAAAAACTAGGCCTGCCCGGCTTCGGGCCGGACGCCTTCGGTTCGGGAATCGCCCTGCGGCATTACGACGATTTCTATCTGCGCGCGGTCGGGAATCTCGCCTTCGGCGAAAAAACGGACGGTTCCGATTCCGTGCCCGCCGCCGGGCCCGACGAAATCGAGCTCTTTCTCAAGGCGCGCCGCCATTTGCCGCGGGAGGTCTTCGATCCCGATCGCTGGCGCGCCGCGGTGGGCGAGGCGATGTGGCCGAAAGTCGTCCATGTGCTCAATCGCGGCGGGCGGTTCGAGGAACATGATCGCGCCTTTGCCGCCAACGGGATGGTGACGCACGCCTATGGCAAACTGTTGAACCTTTATCAGGAGAAAACCGCCACGACGATCCACTCCGGCACGGGTCGGCCGCATCGGGGCTGCGCCGGCTATGTCCCCATCCGCGATTTCCTCGGCCGGGAGGTCGCGGAGCGCCGCGAGGGCTACCCGTTGGCGTTGATCACGCACCGAACCATCAGTCAAACAAAAAGCCGCACCGTGGCCGACCCCTGGCTCTCGCCGCTGATGCCGGAGAATGCGATTCTGATTCATCCGACTGACGCCGAAAAACTGGGGTTGCGCGACGGCCAGCGCGTGCGCGTCGTCAGCGCGACGAATCCCGACGGCGTCTGGAAGCTGGCGGACGGGCACGAAAAACCGATGGAGGGCAAAATCGCCCTCACCCAGACCGTGCGCCCCGGCGTCGTCAGCTTCGCGCTCGGCTTCGGCAACTGGGCGACCGGCGCGCAGGATATGGTCATTGACGGCGCGACGATCCGCGGCGAATCGCGGCGAAAAAAAGGCCTGCACGCGAACGCCGCGATGTGGACGGATTCCCATGTCAAAAACACCTGCATGTTCGATCCCGTCGGCGGCAGTGTTTCGTTCTACGACACCTTCGTCAATTTGAAGCCCGTCGGCGAGATCGCATGAAGCGTTCTCCCTTCCAGAAACGGACGCTGCAACGTCTCATTGCGCCGGACGAGGCCTGGCGCGTCTTGTGCCGCACCCTCGCGCCGATGCCGGTCGAGCGGCTTCCATTGCAGCGCGCGACGGGGCGCTATCTCGCGCGCGCCATCAAGGCCGATCGCGACATCCCCGCCGCCGATCGCGCGGCGATGGACGGTTTCGCGGTGCGCGCGAAAGACACGCCCGGCCGTTTGCGCATCGTCGGCGAGGTGGCCGCCGGGTCTTCGGTGCGGCCGCGCATCCGCGCCGGCGAAGCGGTGCGCATCTTCACCGGCGCGAACATTCCGCCGGGCGCCGACGCGGTCATTGCCGTCGAAGACACCTCGCCGGCCGCGTCGGACGCCGCGGAGGCCCGCATCGCCGTGCCGGCGGGCCGCCATATTCTGCGCCGCGGCGAGTTCGCCCGGCGCGGGGCCGTTCTGCTCCCAGCTCATTCGCGGCTCGATCCCGCCGCCGTCGCGGTGTGCGCGGCGGTCGGTTGCGCGGCGCCGGTCGTTTATGCTGTTCCCCAAATCGCGATTCTCGCCACCGGCTCGGAATTGCGCCCGGTCACGGCCGAGCGCGTCGGGCCGGAGGCGATTCGCGATTCCAATGGCCCCCTCTTGCGCGCCGCACTCACGGAGCAAGGCTTCCCGGTCGCGGCGAGCGCTCGCGTGCCCGACAATCCCGATGCCCTGGGGCGCCGGCTGAAGGCGGCGCTGGCGCGCCACGACGTCGTCATCCTGTCGGGCGGCGTCTCGGTGGGCGATTACGATTGGGTCCCCGACGTCATACGCGCGGCGGGCGCCCGCATCCGCTATCATGGCGTCGCCATGAAACCCGGCAAGCCCCAGCTTTTCGCCACGGCGGGCGCCCAGCGCTACGTGTTCGGACTGCCCGGCAATCCGCTCTCGGCCACGGTCGGTCTGCACGAGTTCGTGCTGCCGGCGCTGCGGTTGGTGTCCGGCTGCCCCGCTGACGAATGCCGCCCGCTTTTGAGACTGCCTTTGGGCGCGCCGCTCCGCGGCGCGGGCGGGCGCCGGTTGCTCATCCCCGCGCGCTGGAGAACGGATTCGGATCGCACCGTTCTCGATCCGCTCCCGCCCGCGGGTTCGGCGGACTTCATTACGGCCGCCAAAGCCGATGGCGCGATCCTCTTGCCGGCGGGCGCGACCGATCTGCCGGCGAGCGCCATCGTCGAGTTCCGCCCCTGGAGGGCGCCATGAACGCGACGCGGATCAGCGCCGGCCTTTCGCTGCGGCTATCGGTCACGGATCGCTGCCAACTGCGGTGCCGCTATTGCATGCCGCCGGAAGGCTTCGCGCGGTGCGCTCGCGAGGAACTCCTGGGCGATGACGAGCTGCTGGCGCTGGTCTCGGACCTTCGCGCCGCCTTCGGCCTCGCGAAAATCCGAATCACGGGCGGCGAACCGTTGATGCGCCCGAGGTTGGAGAACCTCGTCGAGCGCCTGGCCGCCTTGAATCCGCCGGACTTCGCGCTCACCACCAACGGACTGCGGCTCGCGGAGTCCGCCGCCGCGCTTCGGCGCGCGGGGTTGCGCCGCGTCAATATCAGCCTGGATGCTTTGGATCCGGCGGTCTTCGAGCGCGTCACCGGCGGACGCGACGTGCGGGCGGTCTTGCGCGGCATAGATGCGGCGTGGGCCGCTGGGCTGACGCCCGTCAAGCTCAACACCGTCGTGGCGCGGGGTCTGAACGAGGACCAGATTGAAAATCTCGTCGTCTTCGCGCTGGAGCGGGGTTGTGAACTGCGCTTCATCGAACTGATGCCGATCGGCCCGGGCGCCGCGCTGCACGCGGGGGGGTTCGTGTCCAGCGCGGAATTGCGCGCGCGGATCGCCGCGCGATTCGATTTGATTCCGCTGGGGCGGGAGGCGGGCGCCTCCGCCGAGCGCTATTGCGTTACGGACCCCGACGGACGAGTCGGGACGCTCGGCTTCATCTCGCCGTGCAGCGCGCCCTTCTGCGCCGACTGCAACCGCCTGCGGGTCACGGCGGACGGGCGTTTCCTCGGTTGTCTGGCCTGGGAAGGCGGGCTTTCGGTGCGCGAGCCGCTGCGGCGCGGCGATTTCCCCGCGATCATTCAAGCCGCCCGCGATGTCCTCCGCTGCAAACGCGACAACGCCGACTTCACCCGCCATGCCAACATGGCCTCCGTCGGCGGCTGAGGCGTCCGCCGCGGCGCGTTCCACCGCCGGCGGGCGAGGCCACGCTTGCCGTCGCCAATCTTTCACCTCCTCGCGCGTCGGTCTCCGCGCAGCCCCCGCGAGATCGCGGCCCACAATATTCTCCGCGCTCTCTATGCCTTCGCGGCGATGGCCGCCGCGGGCTGACTTTCAACCTCACGGTTTGCCTTTGCGTCGGTCTGTTCCGGCGGTATGTTGAAGCGCGAATGTTGAATGATCGCAGGATATGCCGAAGAAACACGCGCTGACCCATGTTTCCGAGAGCGGCGAGGTCCGCATGGCGGATGTCGGCGCAAAGCCGATCACCGCGCGTCTCGCGCGCGCCGAAGCGCTTGTTCGACTCGGCCCCGCCGTCGCCGCCGCGCTCGGCCCCGGCCTTCGGAGCGCCAAAGGCCCGGTGCTGGAAACGGCGCGGCTTGCAGGCATTCTGGCCGCCAAGCGAACGGCGGAGCTGATTCCGCTCTGCCACCCGATTCCGCTCGATGTCGTCGAAATCGAAGCCTCGCTCGAGGGCGATTCCGTGCGGATC
>CALGXT010000178.1 GCA_937935255.1 uncultured bacterium
GCGGCGGAGTGCGCTATGCCGCTATTGCGCAAGCGATCCGGAGCTTCCGGCAAAAACTGACGAACGGGAATTTCGGCGCGGAGTTAAGCGCCGCTGAAACATGCCTCGCCCAAAAATCACTTATTTAGATGCGACCCCAAATCTTCCAAGCTTCCGCCCCGGCGACCGCCCCGCCTAACGCCGCTCCCGCGCCTCCCGTACGCGGGCCAGAAACGCCGATGCGTCATCGGGCTCGATCGTTTGATCGCCCTTGGGGTTCTCCTTCGTGACGCCGGCGTAATACCGCCCCAGCGCCGTGAGAGAACCATCGGGGAAAAACAGTCCGCTGCTCCAGCCTCCTGCATCGCGATGGCTGAAAGAAAACCATGCGTAACCCGAGATCCAATCCTGTTCTTCCAGCCAGGGCAGGATTTTTTTGGCGAAGGCGAGCACACGGGCGGGGGTATGGCGGTTGGCGGACGGTTCTTTGAGACGCTGCGCCTCCCAGTCTGCGGGCGCGAATTCAGTGATGATCAAGGGACGGCGGCCGTACATTTCATGAGTGCGGCGCAGGAATTGCTTGAAAGCCTCGACGTCCGTGCCGCCATACCAGTGGACGCCGATGTAATCCACGCGATAGCCGCGCCTTTCGATTTCCTCCATGAATTCACGGAACCAGTCTCCGGTCGGGTGGGTTGCGGAAGGACTCACGAGGGGAACCCCCATCTCCATGAAGGCCGGCCAACATTCGATGGCCCGCTGGACGGTCATGTTGGCCTGCTCGCGGTTATCGGGTTCGTTGAATCCCATGACGCGCTTCACGGTGCCGTCCTGAATTCGCGGCAGAATCTTCCGGCGCAATGTCCCGGCCACGTCGTAGTCGCCCCAGACCATGGGAATGAACTCGCATTCGCCGGCGATTCTCTCTTTTTGCCGGGGCGCCCACTCCGGGCCCCAACTATAATTCCAATACGGCTTCAACAGGGCCAGCTTGCGCAGATTCTCTTCCCTGGAGCGCTCATTCAAGGTAAAGGCGGCGCCGCGCTTGCCCGGCAGCGTCAATTGTTCGGACCGAAACACGCCTTCCTCCGAAATACAAGCCGTAGGCAATGCAAGCATACCCGACAGAAAGAACATCGCGATTTTCACCCTTTTCTCCGAAAAACACCCCACGGGGCGCATCCCGACGTTTTTCAAGATCATCCGGTTCCATGCGCATATCGCGGCGGGCCGGCCCTCGTCGCACGGTCTTCGCCAATGAGGGGGGCCTATCCTAAGCCTCGCCACCCCGGAAAATACCGAGATCCAGCGCCCCACCCTCGCGGATGAAAACAGGGATGTGTTCGATCGGCGCGGCGGCTTCGAGCTCGACCGGGCCTTCGCGCCGATCGCCCGTCCAGGCATTGCGCCAGACGGCGCCGGGCAAATACACGCGGCGTTTGCGCGCCCCTGCCTCGACCACGGGCGCAACGAGAATGTCGGGGCCGAATAGGAACTGATCCTCGACCTCCCACGCGCGCGGGTCGTCGGGAAAATCCACGAACAGCGGCCGCATCGGCGGCAACCCGGTAAGCTGCGCCGTCTTCATCTGCGCCAGAATGTAGGGTTTGAGCCGCTCCCGAAGGCGAATTTGCTCGCTCAGGATCGCGCAGGCCTCGTCGCCGTAGGACCAAACCTCGTTGGGGACGGTCGGGTGGTTGGGATCGGCCTTGCCGATGGGATCGCCGGACCGGGCCTTCGCCGCGGACTGCCGCCGCACGCCATGGACGCGCATGATCGGACAAAACACGCCATATTGGAACCAGCGAACGATCAATTCACGGAAGCCCGGATCGTCAATATCTCCGCCGTGGAAGCCGCCGATATCGGTGGTCCACCAAGGAATACCGCTCAGGGCGATGTTCAGCCCTCCGGCGACCTGGCGGCGCAACGAATCGAAGGTCGAGGGGATATCCGCCGACCAGACCGCCGCGCCGTAGCGCTGGCTGCCGACCCAGGCGGAACGCCCGAGCGTCAGCGGGGCCGCTTCGCCCTCGGCCTTGAGACCCTCGTAGAAGCCCTGCTGGTGGCAGCGCGGATAGAGACCCGCCACCTCGGAACCGTGGCCGAGATGGAAGCGGGTGTTGTCGTACTCGAGCGGGATGAGTTCCGGTTCGATCGTGTCGAGCCAGAAACCGCGGATGCCGTGCCGGACGTAGCCCTTGCGGATCTGCTCCCACAGAAAAGCGCGCGCCTCGGGGTGGGTGGCGTCGTAGAACGATTCGACGGCGGCGCCGTTCTGGAGCGGCATGCCCCGCTCGTTGCGCAACAGCAGGCCGTGATCGCGCATGTGCGGGAAGTTGTCGCAGGACCAATCCACCGTGGGCCAGACGGAGACCATGCACTCCATGCCCATGGCCTTGAGCTCGCGCGCCATCGCGGCGGGGTCGGGCCAGCACGCGGGATCGAACGACCAGTCGCCGGATTTCGCCCAGTGGTGAAAATCAATGACCATCACGGAGACGGGCAGCTTGCGGCGGTGGTATTCGCGGGCGACCTCGAGGAGTTCCCGCTGGGTCTTGTAACGCAGCTTTGACTGCCAGAAGCCGGCTGCCCATTCGGGGAATTCGGTCGGGAAGCCCGTCACTTCGGCGTAGCGGCGCAGGATGTCGGCGGGCGATTTTTCAATCACAACGTAGATGTCAATCTGATGCGCCGCCTCGGCCACCCAGCGCGTCTCGTTGCGGCCCAGCTCCACGCGACCAAGACCGGGATGATTCCACAGGAAGCCGTAGCCTTTGCTGGACAGCAAAAACGGAATCGAGACCTCCGTGTTGCGGTGCATCAGATCGAGCACGCAACCCTTCTGGTTCAGATAGCCGTGCTGGCGCTGCCCGAGGCCGTAGAGCTTCTCGGTGTCGTCCGCGAAAAAGCGGTGTTCGATCTTCCACGTGCCGCCATTGGGGATAAAGGTGCGGCCCAGGTATTCGGCAGTCGTCTTGTGCCGTTCCCGAAGCGCTTCGCAGCCGTCGGAGGTTCGCGAGAAGATCAACTGGCCGAGGCGTCCCGTGAGCGCGACGGTGGCCTCGCCGTTCGCCAGCGCGACGGATTGCTCGCCGATATTGACGGTCGCGCCCGCCGGCGCGGGCGGAGCATCGAGCAGACCGTTCGGCAAATCGCGGAATTCCGCCTCTTTCGTTATGCGAATCCGCACACCGTTGCGGCCCCAAGGCACGACCCAGACCTGTTCATGGGCGTGCCGCCAAAGAAAGCCGTTGTCTCGCAGCGTGGTGAATGCTTTCATAGAGGTTTCCCTTCGGTTTTCGAGTGTGGGCGCGCAGGTAATCGCGCGCGCCCGCGCCAGTATTGCGGCCGACGGTGTAGTTCCGCGGCAGCTACGATACGAAGACAGTCCGATTTGACCTGATAGATCAATCCATAAGGGTATCGGCGCCTGAGGGCGCGGCGCGTATTTTTAGAGAGGAACGATCCCGCATCGGGGAATCTGGAGATGCGTTGGATCGTGGCGTAGACTTCCTCGGCGAAATCCAGCCCCAGCCCGGGCCGGCATTCTTCATAGAAGCGCGTCGCCCGATCGAGTTCTTCGCTCGCTCGCGGATGGAAACAGAATCTCACCGGCGATATTTCGCGCGGAGTCGCATGAAAACTCTTTCGCCCGAAATCAGGCGGACCTTGCCCTCATCCATCTCGCGCACTCGCCGTTCCGCCTCCTCCGACCAGGCGCGCTCCACGTCCGACCGTGTGGGAAGATTCAAGCTGGCCAATATCTTTTCCACCATCCCGATTCGGGCGTCGGCAGGCAACGCGAGAACTTGGGAAACGACTTTCTCAGCGGTGTCATGCATAGAAATTCTCTCCATTATCGAATGCGGCCGCGGCGATTAGTCTAGTCCGGCGAATCGCTTCGTTCAAACCCGGAGCGTCCCACGTTGCTGCCGGCCGCCGGCCGCTCCTGCGCCGGCGCCTCCACGAACACATGCACGATGCCGTGCGTTTTCAGGGCGGGCCGCACATAGTCCATCAGCTGTCCGTACGTGAGGTCCGCGGGGGCGAAGACCAGCAGCACATTCGGCAGCGAACGGCGTCCGGATTCCTTTCGCTCCCGCGCGTCGTCGTCCAGCCGCTCTCGCACCGCGGAGGGATTCGGCGCCGCGAAAGCATGCCGCTTGTACGAGGGGGTGAACGTCCCGTCCTCCGGCCACACGGTTTCCTGCCAGACCATTTCGCCGCGAATCGCGCCGCCCTCGCGCGAGAGATGGAGCTCCCAGGGTTGTGTCGGACGCCCCGCCGGCGTCCTCCACTGCCGGTTCGGGACAAAGGCCCGATAAAACAGTTCGCCCTCCGCCGGCGGGTTCACTTTCACCCGCCCCATCATCTCCAGCATGGCGGTCGGCCCGCACACCTGCGCGGCATCCGATAGCGGGATGTCGCTCCCAAACGACAAGGTCAGATAAACCTCGGCATCCTCCTTCAACGTGTTCAAGATCGCTTGAAACGTCGCAACCGGCGCCGGCGATTCGGCCAGCGCGACGCCGTTCGCGTCGGCGAGGCGAAAGACGGATTCCGCCGCGCCCGCCGGACGTTCGACGGACAGTTTCAAATCCCGGCGCGGCGGCAGCGCCTCCGGCGGCATGGGCGTCATCACCACCGTCAGCAAAGTTCCGCCTTCCAAGGCTCGTTCAGGATTGACGACCTGGTGGCCGTAGGCCTCGCCCTGGTTGACTTGCCGCGGGACATCCAGCACCGCAGTGGATTCGTTGTAGATGGAGGCTACCGACTTCGGATCGTAGTGATCCGCCGCGTACACTTTCTCGTCGCCGCCGTCCGGCGCGGGCGCTTTCATCGAGCCGGCAAAGACGAATCCATCCTCCGGCAAGGTTTGGCCGTTGCGCCGGTCCAAGACCAGCTCCTCAATCCGAAAGGCCTCTTCGCGGTCCGTCCGCACTTTCAGAATGACGCGGTCCCCTTGCGGCCAGAAACGCAGCGCATCGGGATTGACGGAAGCGCCGGGCTTGAGGCCGATGAACTCGAGCGCGCGATGGACATCGCTGGGTTTCGCAAACGACCACAGCATCGCCTCATAGCCGTGACTGCTGCTGCTGTCCACCAGCAGAAACTCGACCGTGTCGCCGGCTTTCAAGCCGGTGCTTTCCGCCCGCACCTCCACCGTGCGCGCCTTGCGATCGGCCACCAATCCGGGCCGGACCAGCTTATCGGGGTTGTCTTGGTGTTTTTCCCGGTTGACCTCGTATTCGGCAAGCGCCTTGGGGCCGCCGGTCGGCACGGGCCCGTGCGGGTTATTTGCGGTTTGGGCGAATGCGCCGATGACGACCGCAAGCCACACCGCAGAGGCCGGAGCGGCTGCGCGGACGCGCGGCCTGGCGCAGAGCCGCGCGGCCCAGGACAGCGTTCCTCTCGTGCTTCCCTTCATCGCGTTCAAGTTTGTCATTATTCCCCGCGGCGGCGTCCGCTCATTTCGCGGCCAACGGCCGCGGCCATAGCGGAATGCGGAATGGCGGGCAATCCCAATCAAATCGCCATCACCACCTTCGCGCCTATTCGTGAATTTCCGCGGTTTCTCTTCTCTGCGCCTTTCGCATCTTCGCGGCGCCGTCGCTTTCCGCCTTATGCCGGTTTTGTCCGATACGCGTCCTCGCATTGCCGCCATCGCTCCTGCATTTCGCTGTATTTTTCCGGCATTTCGCGGGAGAGATCGTTCATCTCGCAGCGGTCTCTCGAAAGATCATAGAGCGCCCAGGGATCGCTCGGCTCGCCCCGACCCGCAAGCGATTCGTTGACCAGTTTCCAATCGCCCGCCCGCAGCGCGCGATTGCCTTCATGATGAAAGAAAAGGTGATCCCGTTTCATGCTTCCGTCTTTTCGGAAGGTCGGAACCAGACTGCGGCCGGGCAGCGGCGGCGCGTCTTCCGGCAATGGGATATCTTCAGGGCAGACCCCCGCCAACTCCAGGAATGTGGGAAGGAAGTCTATGCAGTGGCCCAGGTCGTGCCGCAACTCGCCGCGCGCCGTAAGGCCCTTCGGCCAATGGGCGACCAGCGGCGTGGCGACGCCGCCTTCATGCACCCAGATTTTATGACGCCGAAAAGGCGAATTGCTGCATGTTGACCAGCCGGGGCCGAGACACAGATGCGTCATCTCGGAACCCGCGGGCGCGCGGGGGTCATGTCCCTTGCCGCGAATCATCATCTCTGCGCTGGCGCCGTTATCGGAGAGGAACAAGATCAGCGTATCCTCCAGCGCGTTCATGGCCTGAAGCTGATCGAGAATGCGGCCGATCTCGCGATCGGTGCGATCTACCATGGCGGCGTGAATCGCCATCTTCGCGGCTTGAAATCGTTTTTGCTCGTCCGTCAGCGAATCCCAGGGAACGGCATACTCGATCTCGCCGGGACCGAGGAGCGCGTCCCATTCTTCTTTGTGCGTGAGATAATACGGCGCCGGCACTTCCGATTCGCGCCGCGACAGGGCGCAGTTGACGATGCCCAGTTCCCGCAGGCGCCGCCATCGGCGCTCCCGCACGACGTCCCAGCCCTCGTGGTAACGGTCCCGATATTTCTCGATATCCCGCGGCTCCGCCTGCACGGGGAAGTGCGGGGTCGTGTAACAAACGTAATGAAAGAACGGCGCGTCCGCGTGTTCGGTCTGGTGCGATTTCAGGCACGCCAGGGCATGGTCGGTGATGGCCGTTGCCGAAAACGCCGTTCGACCATCTTGCCCATGAAAGAAGTGATTGTACTGCTCGATTTCGTAGCCCCAACTGATGTCAAACCCGCTTTGCGCCGCCGGATCGCGGCTGTTGAACAGATGCCATTTGCCGGAGTGGTAGCTGCGATATCCGAGCCGCCGCAGATAATACGGAAGCTCGCGCTGCCAGGGCGGACGATAATGCCGCAGCGGCGGATCCATGCAGACCTGCGGCGCGTAGTAGCCCGTCAGGATGCAGGCGCGCGACGGCCAGCAGCGTCCGGCGTTGTAAAACTGCGTGAACCGGATTCCGTTCGCGGCCAGGCGATCCACATTGGGCGTCTCGATCTCGCCGCCGTAGCAGCCGATATCCGAGAAGCCCATGTCGTCCATGAGCAGCAACAGGATGTTGGGAGGGCGATTCATCGTTATTTCTTCGAAGGACGACGCAGGAGCCGCTCGATGTCCTCGATCTCGAACGGCGCGGCGCCGGTCAGCCGTTCGCAGCCGTCGGCGGTGACGACGATGGTGTCCTCCACACGGATGTATTCGCGGCGATCATCGCACCACACCATCGGATCCAGCGCGCAGACGAAACCCTCCCGCAACGGCTCATTCCTCCAGTTCGGATCAATGGCGTCGTGCACGCTCAGGCCCACGCCATGGTTGAGGTAGCCGACCTTGCGTTCGAGCATCCGATCGAAAATCGGCTTCATATCGGCCCAGGGCGCGTTTGCGCCCGAACAGAGCCGCGCCATGCGTTCGGCGGCGCGATCATAGACCTCTGCCGCACGCACGCCGGACCGCACCTCGCTCAAGAGCGCCTTGTGATACTCGACAATAAAGCCATAGACCCGCCGATGCCACGGGCTGAACACGCCGTTCACCGGCCACATGCGCGCAATGTCGCTGGAGTAATGCCGGAGGTCCGGGCCGCAATCCATCAGAATGATCTCATCTTCGCGCAGCGTGGCGTTGTTCCAGTGGTAATGCCCGTCCCATGTGCGCGAGCCGCCGGCGGCGATCACGCCATAGCCCAATCCGCAGTGGCCCTGGTCCCGAAAGACGTATTCGGCAACCGCCTGCAGACGGTTTTCCGTCATGCCCGGCCGTGTCGCCTTCATGCCCGCGACGACGGCGTTCGCCGCGAGGCGCCCGGCCTGCCGCAACACCGCGATTTCCGCCGGACTCTTGATCGTGCGCAGGACGTTGATCATCGGGCAGGCGTCCTCGACGGCCATCGCCGGGAAGCGCTCCTTCAGCAGCCGGACGAGCCGCTGGCGCCGGGGCTCCGCCCGATCCCATTCCTCCTCGGCGCAACGTTTGGCACACCCGTTGGCGCTGAAACGCGTCGCGCCGCCGCCTTCCACTTCGGCCATCGGCGTGAACAGCGTCCGGACTTCCGCCAGAGCGGCGGTCAATTCCGAGGACGGACGCACCGCGTCGAGCCCCAGCCGCTGCCGAATCCATTCGGCATCCTCGAAACCCAGACGGGTTTCCGGCTCGCCGGGGAGGGTGTCGCGCGAGGGCAAGAAGACCGACGCCCGACCGGAGCCGCCCTCGACGAGGAGATAGGAATGGCAGGTTTCCAATCCGCAGAGGTAATAGAAATTCGCGTCCTGCACCCGCGCATCGTTGGGCGCGGGCGGCGCGGCGGCCACGAGCAGATGCGCGCCCGGGCCGATCTGCTCGGCGATGCGGGCGCGGCGCGCGGCGAACTCTTCCGCGGTGAAATCCGGGCTGACCCAGAGTTCGCGGCCCGCAATGTCCGGCGTGAAATAACGCTCGGCGTTCCGGCTTTTTGCGCTTCGTTTCATTTTCGTTTTCAGGGCTGGTTGGCGGGCACGGCGGTTTCCCGGCGCACGCGATCGAATTCCCAGTACGCTTTTTTGAACCGCTCGTAGGCCGCGCGGGTTTCGAAGACCTGGCTATCGCTCCACAGCACGCGCCAGTCGCCGTCCGCTTCGGGCCACAGGAATACCTGTCCCCAAATCAGGCGATTGTTCGCGTCAATACCGGGATGCTCCGGCGTGCCGTCGCCGGAAATGCGCAGCACCTGTTCCGAGGTGAGCCGGTCGCCCGTCGCGGCCGCGAGGTTGTCGCGAATCCAATCGGACCGTGTGGCCATGGCGACAAACCCGCCGCTGCCGTTCATGCGCTGCACGGCCCAGGCCAGGCAGACCTGCGCGGGCGAAAGGCCCGATTCCTTCGCGATGGCGAGGATCACGGGGTCCTGCATATCGGCGCGATGCTCCTTGAAGGTGTCGCGCGCCGGGCGTTTCGGCGAGCCGAGCGCCATGTAGCCCATGCACACGATGCCTTCCGATTCGAAATAGCTCCTCAGCTCCGTCTGCTGGAACAGCGGGTGCATTTCCATCTGATTCACCACGGGGCGTTCGTCCGCCGCAACATCCCGCAGCAGCAATTTCATCGTCAACGCCGTGTGGTTCGATGTGCCCAAATGGACGATTTTGCCGGCCTTCTTTTGCTTCACGAGTTCCGCCCAGGTTTCCATGAACTGCTCGTGAATGTACGGAACCGCATTCGGGTTGCGGTGTTCGCCCGTGCAACCCGGCGTATGCACATTCGGCCAGGGCCAGTGGTTCAGGTAGAGGTCAATTCGATCCACGCCGAGCGCTTTCAACGTGTTGTCGAGAGCGGGGCCGACATCCTTCGGCGCCATGTGGCCGTTCCAGAGTTTGCCGGTGATGAACAGCTCATCGGCGGAAGCGATATAACCTTTGCGGATCGCCTCGCGGATCGCCTCGCCGACCACATCCTCGTTCTCATAGGCGCGCGCCGTGTCGAGGTGACGCCAGCCCAGCCGGATCGCCTCGACCGTCGCGTCTTTCATGTAGGCCTGCGCCCAGTCGGAGTGAAAAGTCCCAAAGGCTGCAGCGGGCATTTTCCCGCCGCCGGGCAAGGTCAATTGTCGCACGGTTTCCGGGGATATGCCCCGGATCCTGCTATTGAAACACACCGGTTCGATTCGCGCTTTTGTTGATTTCATGGCCGTCTCGTTCCTTGTTGTTCTTGTGAATACGACTTCCTGAAAGCATCCGACAGCATTTTCGGCAGCCGCGGCACGGCGCCGGCCTGAGTGCAAACGAAGGCCGCCACCCGGTTGGCCCATTCCTGACTTCGGTCCAGCGGCCAACCGCGCAAAAGGCCCACGCTCAGGGCGGCGGTGAAGGCGTCGCCCGCGCCGACGGTGTCTACGACCTCGACGGGCCTGCCCGGCCGCCGAAAGTCCTCGTCGGCCGACACGATACGGCTGCCGCGTTCGCCGAACGTGCAGACTGCGCACCGCAGATCGAAAAGCTCCCGCAAGGCGCGAAGCGGATCCGACGCGGTTCCCACCCCCGCGATCTCCGCTACCGTCGGCAATTCCGTCTCGTTGAGCTTCAACACGTCCGCCCGCGCCAGACTGTCCCGCACCGCCTCCGCCGTGAAAAACGGCGGGCGCAAATTCACGTCGAAGACTTTCAGGCATTCGGGGCGGACCGCCGCTAGAAAGGCGCGGATCGCGCGGCGGCTGCGTTCGTCGCGCTGGGCCAGCGTGCCGAAGACGACCGCATCCGCCGTGTTCGCGAGCCGTTCCAAAGCGGCATCGAAAGAAAGGGCGTCCCAGGCCGACGGAAACGCGATGGCGAAGGCGGGCACGCCGGCGGCGTCCAAGGTCACATCCACGCGGCCGGTGGGCAACCCCCGCGCGATACGGACACCCGCGGTATCCACGCCCATTGCCCGCAATTGCGCGACGATCTCGCGTCCGTCCGCGTCGTCGCCCACCGCGCTGACCAGCGTGGCTGCGACCCCGAGCTGCGCGGCATGGGCCGCGACGTTGGCGGGGGCGCCGCCGAGCCGCCGGCCCGAGGGCAAGCAATCCCAGAGCACCTCGCCGATGCCGACGCATCGCGGCGCGCGGTGTTGTTCCTTATTGGACATCAATCATAACCTTCATGGACCGCTCGCCTTGATGCTCGATAAAGGCATAGGCCTCGGGATAGGCGTCGAAAGGAAAATGATTGGAGACCAGCGGCTCGGTGCGGATCGCGCCGGAGGCGATCCAGGAGACGGCCTGCTCCCAATCTTCGTGGCGGTACATCATGGAACCGCGCACGTCCAGTTCGTGTTCGCAGATCACGGACATATCCACGCGCGGCTTCTCGCCGTAGACTCCGACGATCAACACCGTACCGCCTTTTCCGATCGCGGCGATCAGCGAAGCCAGGCTCGCCTCCGCGCCGGATACCTCCACGCCGAGATCGAAACCCTCGGCGCCGAAAGTTCGGCGCACGGCGTCGGCGAGCGGTTCCCGCTTCACGTTGCACACGTTTTCGATGCCGACTTTCCTCGCCATTTCCAGGCGAAAGTCGCTGATGTCCGTGATGAGCACCCGGGCCGCCCCGCGGGCGCGGCAGGCCTGGGCCACAACGTTGCCGATGGTCCCCGCGCCCGCCACCACGACCTTTCGCCCGGCCATGCCGCCGGCGCGGCCCGTCGAGTGGGCCGCCACAGCGACCGGTTCGACAAAGGCGCCCTGCTCGAAGGTGAACGCGGGAGGCAGCTTCACCAGCTTCTCGGCCTCCGTCACGAACAGGTCTTGCGCGCAGCCCGGCGCCTGGAAGCCGCGCACTTTCAACTTCTCGCAGGCGTTGTATTGTCCGCGCCGGCACGGCGGGCACACCCCGCACACCTCCTGGGGCGTCGCCGTGACCTTGTCGCCCACGGCGAATCCGGAAACGCCCGGCCCCACCGACTCGATCTCGCCGGCGAACTCGTGACCCTGAATCAGCGGATACGTCACGAACGGGTGTTTTCCGTGAAACACGTGGATATCCGATCCGCACACGCCGATGCGGCGCACGCGAATCCGAACCTGCCCCGCGCCGGCGACCGGCGCCGACGCTTCCCGAAGGGCGATTCGTCCCGGAGCTTCCATGATGGCCTGACGCATATGCGTGTTCTCCTGTAAACGTTATTGGGCGCTTGACGGCGCTCCGCGATCGGCGATCACGCCCGTTGAAATCTTCAGTTGATCCCGCGTCTTGATGTCCGTGATTTTTCCATCCACCAAGTAGACCACGCGGTCCGACGCGGCGAGCATCTTGTGATCGTGCGTGGCGCTGATGATCGTCTTGCCTTGTTCGCGTTTGAAGCGCTCCAGCATCCGGATGATCTCCTCGCCGGTCTTCAAATCGAGGTTGCCGGTCGGCTCGTCGGCCAGGATGATTTCCGGATCGTTGGCCATGGCGCGGGCGATGGCCACCCGCTGCTGCTGGCCGCCGGAGAGCTGTTCGGGCCGGTGGTCGTAGCGTTTTCCGAGTCCGACCATATCCAGCAGTTCGCGCGCGCGGCGCGACGCCGCCGCGTCCTCCACGCCGGCGAAGGTCATCGGCAGCATCACGTTCTGCTCCGCCGTCATCACCTGCACCAGGTTGAACGTCTGAAAGATGAAGCCTACTTTCCGGCAGCGCACATAGGCGACTTGACGCACATCCATCTCGCGGATGTCGTGGCCGTCGAGCAGAACCGCCCCCTCGGTCGGCCGATCCAATCCGCCGATCATGTTGAACAGCGTGCTCTTGCCGGAGCCGGACGGCCCCATGATGCTGAGGTATTCTCCGCGCCGGATGTCGAGATCCACGCCGGCCAGCGCCCAGACCTCCTCCTCGCCCATCCGATAGCGCCGCTTGACCCCGCGGGCGGAAACGATGACATCATCGGGCATCGGTCTGGCCCTCCCGGATATCCAGCGCCTCGCGCTCGACGAAACGCTCGATCACCCCGTCCGTCAGCCACGCGATGCGGTCGGAAACGGACAGCATTTTGTAGTCGTGCGTCGCGGTGATCACCGTGACTCCCTCGCTCCGGTTGATCTCCCGAAGCAGCTCTATGATCTGATGCCCGGTCGCGCTGTCGAGGTTTCCCGTCGGTTCGTCCGCCAGCACGATGGCCGGATCGTTGGCCAGCGCGCGGGCGACCGCCACGCGCTGCTGCTGGCCGCCCGACATCTGGACCGGCTTGTGAAAAATCCGCTCGCCCAGGCCCACCTTCCGGAGCAACTCGACGGCCTTGTCCTGCGCCTCGGCCTGCGGCACATCGGCGAAGAGCATCGGCAGCATGACGTTGTCGAGCGCCGTGGCGACGGGGATGAGGTTGAAGGTCTGGAAGATGTAGCCGATTTTGTGACAGCGCAGCCACGCCAGCTCGAAGGTGTTCAACGCCGCGATGTCCACTTCGTCAATGAACACCTTGCCCGCATTCGGCTTGTCGAGGCCGCCGATCATGTTGAACAGCGTGCTCTTTCCGGATCCCGACGGCCCCATGATCGCCACGTACTCGCCGCGTTTGACCTTGAAGTCCACCCCTTTGAGCGCGTGCACCTTTTCGCCGCCCATCGTGAAGACTTTGCGCACGCCGATCGCCCGGACGATATGCGTCGCCAGCAGATCCGCGCCCGCCTCGCCGCCGGGCGCCGACGACACGCCAGGCGCAGCGGACAACTCGCCCGTCTTATTCTCCTGCCCTTCGGCATTCGGTATTGGACCTTCGGCATTCATCACACTTCGTTCCGCATCGCCTCCACCGGTTCCATGCGCGCGGCGGTCCAGGCCGGATACAAGGCCCCCAGCACCGTCAACCCCACGCCGGAAAGGAAACTGATCGCCAGGGTTCGCAATAAAGCGGTCGCGGGCAGCAAACTCCAGGCCTCCGCGCCGAACCGGGAGACGCCCTCGGCGTAGGCCAGCGCGGCGCCGATCGCCATGCCGAGCAGCGTGCCCACGACGCCCTGGCATAGACTCTCGAACAGGTAGAGCTTGACGATGAAAGAATCGAGTCCACCGAGGCATTTCATCGTGCCGATCTCGCGGAACCGTTCCGTCACGCTGATCAGCATGGCGTTCACGATCCCGACAAAACTGATCATGAGCGCGATGCCCAGCATCCATGCGGTCTGCGAGCGTTGCTCGGGACTGAGCATTTGCTCGAGCAGCCCTTCCCGCGCCAACCGCTGGCGCAGGGCCTCCGACGCCCGCTCGGCCACCTGCGCCGCCAGGCCGTTGGACACGAGGATGTACGTCAGAAAGGCGAGCGCCAGCGTGATGCAACTGGTGACCAGGAAGGTTTTCACCAGCCGAATGCGCAGCCCCTGCCAGGCGATCTGAAAGACCTTGCGGTAGGGCAGAATCGCGATTTTTTCCGTCTCAGGCATTACCGAGGTTTCTCCATTTCCATCACGATCAAGCCCTTCGAAAGAAGGGTGCGCAGGAAGCGCGTCACGCTCATCTCGGCCTCCGGCGGGCTGATGCGGTTCTTTTCGGCGAAGCACCGGACGATCTCCCGCACCGTGCGCCGACCGTCGCACCAGCGATAGACGTCCTGTCCATAGGCATCCAGTCCGAACGCGCGCTCGCATTCCGCATCCGCGCCGAGGACGCGCTGCCACGCCGGACGCCGAAATCGGACGGTGACGTAGAGTTTGCCGTCGCGCTTCTCCGTGCGCGCGGGAGGCGAAGCGTGGGGCCGCGCTTCCAGGGCGGCATGACGCGCCTCGAAATCCGGCGGCGCGCGGCGCTGTCGCTTCCCGAACATCAGCGGCCCTCCCGAACGCCGGCGTTCATGTCGGCGATGATCGCGGCGCAAAGTTCCCCCGAGGGTTCCCCCGCCGTCAGATGCTCGGCGATCAACAAGCGATTCAAGGCCGGGTCGTGCGCCGCGACGGCGCAGGCGCGGCGCGGCGAACAGGCGCCCAGCGGAACCGGCAGCCGCTTCCACGCGCGCCGTTCGATGCCCGACAGCGCCGCCCGCGCGGGATGCCGCCAGGGACGCGCCCGCAGAGAGGAACGCCGAATCCGCCGGTGTTGCGGAAACGGATACCGCTCCAGCCAGGCCTCCGGAGGAAGGCGCCCCAGCGCCAAATCGCCCGGATAGACCTGCCGCGCCAGCAATGTCTCCGCGCGGCCCCGGACGAACTCGAGGGCCACATCGCCCGAGAACAGATGTCGTCGCATCAGCTCGAAACCGGCGGGAATCCGGAAACTCACGTCGTACATGGCCCATTCCGTCGCCTCATCCGCCGGTGTGGCGCGCAACGTCGGCAGGACGCCGTCGAGAATCGTGTTGCGGATCGCGTCCGGCAGGACGCCGTTCACTCGGAAGGCCAGCAGCAGCGGCGTTTCGGCGGC
>CALGXT010000179.1 GCA_937935255.1 uncultured bacterium
AGCGCTCGTAGGGCTCGAGCTTGCTCGAGCCGCCCGCGTTTGAAGTCCGAAGTCGGAGCGTCAGCGCTGTAGCTCCGGCGCTCTGTCGCCGGAGGAAGTCAGAGGTTGGAAAGAATTCACCGCGGAGACGCGGAGGGCGCGGAGAGAGAAGGGTAGGATGTAGGACGTGGAAAGTCGGATGTGGACGCACTCATAGACGCCGATCGCCGCTTGCCCTCGAATGCACGCCCCGTAGGGCGCGAGCTTGCTCGCGCCGCGAGGTCCGAGGTCGGAGAGGATTCACCGCGGAGACGCAGAGGACGCGGAGGACGCGGAGGTCGGAAGTCGGAGGTCGGAGGTCGGCGCAGCGCTCGTAGGGCTCGAGCTTGCTCGAGCCGCCCGCGTTTGAAGTCCGAAGTCGGAGCGTCAGCGCTGTAGCTCCGGCGCTCTGTCGCCGGAGACAGTCGAAAATCGGAGAGGATTCACCGCGGAGACGCAGAGGACGCGGAGGTCAGAGGTCAGAGGTCGAAGCGCCCATGTGTTCAGCTCTGTAATTTTTTTTTCGGGGGGGTCGCGTAGAATCGGCAATGGGCCGAGATCGGGCAGCGCGCGCATTCGGGTTTTCGGGCAAAGCAGCAGCGGCGGCCGTGAAAGACCATCGCATGCGACCACGCGGTCCAGTCTTTTTCCGGCACGATCTCGCGCATCGCGAACTCGATTTTCACCGGATCGGTTTCGTCGCTGAAGCCCAGCCGTCCGGTGAGCCGGATGAAATGGGTGTCCACCACCAGCCCCGGCTTTCCGAATACCGTCGCGACCAGCAGATTCGCGGTCTTTCGCCCGATGCCCGGGAGCTGCGTCAGGGTGTCGAAATCGTCCGGCAGCCGGCCGCCATATTCTTCGGCGAGGATCGCCGTCAGCGCATGGATGTTCTTCGCCTTGTTGCGGAAAAAGCCCGTGGAGCGGATTTCGGTCTCCAGCACGGGCAGCGGAACGGCGGCCCAATCGGCGGCGGTGCGATATTTTTTGAATAGCGGGGGGGTGACTTCATTGACCCGCTTATCCGTGCATTGCGCGGAGAGAATGGCCGCGACCGCCAGCTCGAGGGGCGTGGACCAATTCAATTCGCAGCGCGCATCGGGATAGGTTCGGCGCAGGATTTCCAAAACGCTCGCCGCCCGCCGCCGCCGGGCGGCGAGCGTCTCGTTCGCGAAATCCCGTTTTCGATCCGACCCCATGGTTGCCGTTCGTCGTTGACTGGTCTCGATAGGCGCCGTCAGAACATCGGCGAAGCCCGCGGTCCCGCCCTGTCCGGCAGGCGAGCATCGCGACGGAATCGGTAGGGCGCGCCCGTCCCGGCTTCGCCGGGCCGAGGCTTACGGCGGCCCGCCGCGCCGTTAACTTTCCGCCATCAACATGCCGCAATTCCACGGCCTTCGCGGTTCAATAACGCCGGCCGCGATCCCCGCCGCGTCCGCCTCTGCCGCCGCCGCGCCGGTCGTCCCGAGGGCCGCGGTCATCGCGCGGGGGCCGCGGTCGTTCCGGCTCGTTGGCGTACGACGCCGGCGGCGTGTCCTGCTGCGCCTCGCCCCGCTCCTCCATGGCGGCGCGGCGGCTGAGCCGAATCTTGCCGCTGTCGTCCACGTTGATGCATTTGACCCACATCAAATCGCCGACCTTGCAGATATCCTCGACCTGGCGGACGCGGAAATTCGCCATTTCGCTGATGTGCACCAGCCCCTCGAGTCCGGGAAGAATTTCGACGAACGCGCCGAAATCCTTCAAACCGGTGACCTTGCCCTGGTAGATTTTGCCCACCTCGGCCTCGGCCGTGAGACCCTCGACCTCGCGGACGGCGGCTTGCATGCTCTCCTTGTCTGTCGAGAAGATGCGCACGGTGCCGTCGTCCTCGATATCAATCTCCACCTTGTAGGTATCGGTGATGCGGCGGACGTTCTTGCCGCCGGGGCCGATCAAGGCGCCGATCTTATCGGTCGGAATCTTCAGCACGGTGATGCGCGGCGCGTACGGCGAAAGCTCCGGACGCGGCGCGGCGATGACGGCGGTCATGCGGTCAAGAATCTGCAGGCGCGCCTTGCGGGCGGCCTCGAACGCCCCGGCCACGAGGTCCCACGCCAGGCCCCGGATTTTGAGGTCCACCTGGAATCCCGTTACGCCGTCCCGCGTGCCGGCGACCTTGAAGTCCATGTCGCCGCAATGGTCTTCCGCGCCGAGGATATCGGTGACCAGCACGGACTTGCCCGGCGCGGTGAACAAGCCGATCGAGATGCCGGCGACGGGCTTGCGGATGGGCACGCCCGCATCCATCAGCGCCAGCGTGCCGGCGCAAACGCTGGCCATCGAAGAGGAGCCGTTCGACCCCATGATTTCGGAGACCACGCGCACCGTGTAGGGGTAATCCGGCGGCATGACCTGCCGGATGCTGCGTTCGGCGAGGGCGCCGTGGCCGATTTCGCGGCGGCCGACGGAACCGAGACGTCCGACCTCGCCCACCGAGAACGGCGGGAAGTTGTAATGCAGCAGGAAGGTTTTCTCGTCCGGCCCGCCGCCGATGGCGTCCATTTCCTGCGCGTCCTGGTGGGTGCCGAGCGTGACGACGGCGAGCGCCTGGGTCTCGCCGCGGCTGAACAGCGCGGAGCCGTGGGTGCGCGGCAGCACGCCGACCTCGACCTCGAGGGGGCGAATTTCCTCGATGCCCCGCCCGCCGATGCGGAAATTCTTTTCGAGGACCAGCTTGCGAACGGACTCGATCTCGAGCGCGTCGAACACCTGTTTGAGCGTGTTCTCGACGATATCGGGATGCGCCGCGCGCAGGGTCTCGAACAATTTCTGCCGGCATTCGGCCACGCGGTTCTGCCGTTCGAGCTTGCCGGAAATGGTCATCGCCTCGGACAATTCGGCGCCGACGGCGGCGCGCGCCTCGTCCAGCAACGCCGGTTCCACCAGCGGCTTGTCTTCGACGGCCTTGTCGGCCTTGCCGAGCTGTCGGCGCAATTGGAGTTGCGCGTCGCAAATTTCGCGCGCGACTCCGGCGGCCAGGCGCATCGCTTCGACGACGACCGCCTCCGGAACCTCGTTGCCGCCGCCCTCGATCATCACGGGGAGATCGCGCGTGCCGACGTACATCAGGTCCAGATCGCTCTTTTCGATCTCGTCATGGGTGGGATTGACGATGAATTTCCCGTCCATGCGTCCGATGCGCACGGCGCCGATCGGGCCGAACCAGGGAATATCGGAGAGCACGAGCGCGGCGCTTGCGGCGTTGATGCAAATGATGTCCGCCTCGTTCTGTCCGTCGGCGCAGAGGAGCGAATTATTGATTTGCACCTCGTTGCGGAAATATTCCGGGAAGAGCGCCCGGATGGGGCGATCCGTGGCGCGCGAGATCAGCACCTCGCGTTCGCTGGGACGGGACTCGCGTTTGAAATAGCCGCCCGGCATCCGGCCGGCGGCGTAAAACTTCTCGCGGTATTCGACTTGCAGGGGGAAAAAATCAATGCCCTGTCGGGGCGCCGCCGTGGTGACGGCGGAGAAAACGCAGGTCTCCCCGTACGTGGCGGTGACGGCGCCGGCGGCTTGGAGGGCCATACGGCCCGTTTCAAAGACCAGTTTGCGTCCGGCGATTTCGATTTCGGTTTTTTGGATGTTCTTCATGGCGTGCGATGGCATACGGGAAGCGAGGTATCCGAACACCCACCCGGGTGTCGTTTAGGCGATGGGAAGGATAGAAACGACCGGTAGACGACCGCTGCGAGGCGGACGGTTCGGCGAGACGTTGAAAAGAGGACGCCCGGCGGGCGCGCTCAATGGCGGAGGCCGAGCTTTTGGACGACCGCTTTGTAGCGCTCGACGTCGGCTCCGCGCAGATAATCCAGCAACGAACGCCGCTGGCTGACCATCATGATCAACCCCCGGCGCGAGCCGTGGTCCTTCGGGTGCCCCTTGAGGTGCTCCGTCAGTTCCGCGATTCGATGCGTGAGCAGGGCCACCTGCACTTCCGTCGAACCGGTGTCCCCGGGATGCCGCTGATATTCTTGCCGAATCGCTGTCTTCGTCGCGCTATCCATAACCTGTGGTTACCTTGCCTCTGTACTGTGCCTTTTCCTCTCTCTGTTTTTTGCGCCGCAGACTATATGCCGAGCGGGGACGCTTGTAAACGACTATTTTTCCGGGGATAGCATGCCAGCAGCGCGGGCGCGAAGTCCTCCAGCCGGCGCACGCGTTCGCGCAACACCGAGGCGCCACGGCCCAGCGCGACGAGGGGCGCCGGATTCCGCGTATGGCCTCGCGTCGCGCCGTCTTCCAGATTGCCGTGGTCGCTGATCAACAGCAGCAGACCGCGCCGCCGGCGCGGCCATCCGGCGAGCGCCGCGAGAAACTTGTCGAGCCGCGCGAGCACCGCTTCCACCGCTTTCGGTTCGCCGCGGTGCGCCGCCAAATCGGTCTGGAAAAATTCGAAGAGGGTGAAATCGTGTTCGCGGGCGATGTCGAGCAGGTGCGCCGCCGCTTCCTCCGGCTTGATCAACGGTCCGGCGTAGCCCCGCTCGCGCAGCGTTTCGCGCGTGAGGTCGTGATAGACCGCGCGCCCGGCGAACAGCTCCGCGCGGGCGCGCACCCGGCCCATCGCCGCCAGCGCGGCGGCGGTAGTGACCGACATCCGGCGCCGGCGCCGAACCTCTTCGATGTCGTCCGTGAAATAGGCGTTGGCGAAGGTCGCGCGGTAGCCGCGCCGGATCAGCTCCGACAGCAGATTGTGCCGGGCGACGAATTCGCGCAGCCGAGGGCCGGGCAGCCCCGGCACATGCCGGCCCATAAAGGCCGCCGCGTTGCGCCCGGTGTACAGCGTGGCCTGGCCGGTCGCGCTTTGCGGAAGCCCCGGCACGCCGAGCGTGGCGTCCACCGGCGTCGCATGCCGATCCAACCAGCGCCGCAGGCGCGGGCAATCCCCGCGATAAATCGGATTCACGGCCGGATTGCGCTCACCCAGACCGAGGCCGTCCACGAAAACCAGGAGCGTGCGGGGCGCGGCGCCGAGGGCGGATTTCATGGTCGGCGTTTTCCCTCGGCGGGAACGGCGGATTCCGCCGATCGCGGACGGATCGCCCACAACGCGAACAAGGCCGCCAGGCCGAGGCCGTATCCCCAAAGTTGCGTAAGCAGATGGTGCGAGACCCCCGTCTGCTTCGCCAGGTCGCCCGGCAGTCCGAGCCGCTCGAAGACCCAGGCCCACGCGCCTTCATAGGCCCCGAAGCCCGCGAGACCCGAAATCGGCAGGCTCGCCGCCATCTCCGAGGCGGTCAGGCCCAGAAAGACTTTCGGAAACGGCAGCCGCTCCGTCGTATAGCCCCGCGGGAGCAGCAGCGCCAGCAAGAGCGTGTAGAGCGCCGCGTATTTCAAGAGGCGCACCGCGACCGAAAGCCCGAAGAGCGGCGCATAGGCGCCGCGGGCGCGGGCGCGAACAACGCTCCGGTGCGTCGAGGCCAGAAAGCGCCGCGCGCGCGTCCGCAACCGCCGCCAACGCTCCGGCGCGCGCGCCGCGATTCCAAACCCCGCTCGCAATCCCCAGGGCAGCAATCCGATCAAAAGCGCCGTCGCTGCGAGCAGCGCGCCGCCCGCGGTCAGCAGCGCCGCGGGAGACGCCGTGAAACCCGCGCCGGCCAGCGCCAGCGCGCCCGCGAGCAGCGGCGCCAGCGCCAGCAGATCGAACAAAAACGCGAGCGCGAAACTGGCTGTCGCCGCGCCCAATTCGACCCCCAGTCGGGACTTGAGCAGGTAGATATAGACCAATTCGCCCGTCCGCGCCGGCAGCAGGTCCACACAAAAACCCCGCACGAGCACGACCGGAAAGAGGCGAAAGAAACCGGTCGGCTGATCCGCCGACGCCAGAACGACGCGATAGCGCAGCGTCCGCGTCGTTTGGAGCAGCAGCGAGAGCGCGACGAAAAGGCCGAGCCGCGGCGGATCGGCCGCGCGGATCATCTCCGCGACCTCTCGCGCCGAGATATGGGAAAACAGCCAGCCGAATACCGCCGTTGTCAGCGCGAGGCTGAATCCCATATAAACGAGCGAGCGGCTTCGAAGGACGGTGCCGGACATGATTCGATTTTCTAGCGCATTCTTTTCGGCGCGGCGAGGCTTCCTTCATCGAATCGCGGCGGTCGGCGTCGCCGCGCTGGCGCTGTTCGGCTGCAAGCCGGAGGCGATTCCCGCGCCTCCCGCCGAGGACGTCGGCGAAGGCTTTCCGCCGGACCTGGCGGGAGCGCGCCTGCTCTATCAGCGCCCCGACGGCATATATTTGCGAACGGCGGCGAAGCCCGAGGCGGAAAAAATCGTCGGCGATGCCGCCTATCCCCGTTGGGCGCCGGACGGTCAATCGTTCGCGTTTCTCCGCGGAAATCGCGTTATGCTCTACCGCTTTTCCGACCGAAGCGCGCGCGAACTGGCGGTCGCGGAAAAGGGACGCGCCGTCGCCTTCCACCCCGGCGGCGGCGAGGTGTGGTTCACGGACGGCGACGCGGTCAAAGCGGTTTCCGTGGAGGGCGGCGCCTCGCGCGTCGCGCTTTCCGGCGCGCGCGTGCTCGAATTGGATTTCGCGCCCGATGGAACTTTTCTCGCCGCGACCGTGCCCGCGCTCGGCGGCTATCGCGTGGCGCGCTTTGAACTGCCGGGCGGCGTGCGGCGGGATATCGCGCGGGGCTGCTCCGCCGGCGTGACGGCGGACGGCGGCCGCATCCTGGTCAATCTCGACGGCCACACGCGGCTGGCGCTGTTCGATGCGACGAGCGGCGAGCGGGTCGCGGAAATCGCCGCGCCCCCGGGTTTCAAGCTCGACAATCAAAAGTGGTCGAACCACCCCGACTGGCTGGCCGCCGTCACCGAGGGGCGGCGGCAAGACATCGTAATTCAGCGCGCCTCCGACGGCAGGGTCTGGCGCGTCACGAGCGAGGGCGACGCAGACCGTCCGGATCTCCGCGTGGAGTAGGGCGGGGAGGAGGCGCGCGGCATCGCGGGCGGAGCGTTGCAAAACGCGACGAAGAGCAATACTGTTTACCAATCCGCAGTTCATTGCGGAATGGTATTGACCATTCCGCAGACTTATGCATAATGGTCACATGAAAATCTATCCGCGATTCTATGCGGCATTGCTGCGCGAGCACTTGGCGGAAAACCGGCAGATGGCGTTCGTGTCCGGTCCGCGCCAGGTGGGGAAGACCACTGTCTGCCGCTCTTTCGCCACAACGTACTTGAACTGGGATGACCAAGATGCCCGCGACGTCGTCTTGCGCGGTCCCGGCGCCGTGGCTGAGTTCGCCGGTTTGAACCGGCTGGAGGCGCAAGCGCCTGTGGTGGCGTTTGACGAATTACATCGCTATGCGCGTTGGAAAACCTTCTTGAAAGGGTTTTTCGACCGGTATGGCGATAACGTTCGCGCAATCGTTACCGGTTCGTCCCGTCTGGACGTGTTTCGGAAAGGTGGCGATAGTCTCCTGGGGCGCTATTTTCTCTATCGCATGCATCCGTTTAGCGTCGCCGAGTTGATTCGGCCGGAGGCGCCCTCGTCGCCGATTCGACCGCCCGCGCCGCTCGCCGAGGAGGAGTGGAAGGCTTTGTGGGAACACGGAGGTTATCCGGAACCGTTTGTCCGCCGGGACTCGCGCTTTTCGATACGATGGCAAAACCTCCGGCAGTCGCAATTGCTTCGCGAGGATATCCGGGAACTGACGCGGATTCAGGAAATAGACCAACTGGTGTCATTGGCGTCGTTATTGGCGGAGCGGTCGGGCGGACAGATCGTTTACTCATCGCTGGCGAATGAAGTGCGAGTCAGCGAGAACACCGTGCGGCATTGGTTTAGCGCCCTGGCGTCGCTGCACTACGGTTTTCTCGTGCGCCCCTGGCACCGCCGCCTGTCGCATGCGATCCGGAAAGAACCCAAATGGTATTTGCGTGATTGGGCCTTGATCGCCGATCCGGGACAGCGAGCGGAAACGTTCGTCGCTTGTCACCTCCTGAAAGCGGTCGAGGGTTGGAGCGATTTGGGGCTGGGCCAGTTCGCTTTGGCCTATCTTCGCGACAAGCGGCAACGGGAAGTGGACTTTCTGGTCTTGCGCGATCGGCAACCCTGGTTCCTTGTCGAGGTCAAATTGAAAGCCGCCAATCCTTCGCCGTCGCTGGCGTACATGCAGACAAAGACCGGCGCCGGGCATGCCTTTCAGGCGGTTATTGAGGCGGATTTTGTTCCGCGCGATTGTTTCAGTCGGCGGGAACCGACGGTCGTTCCCGCCCGCACGTTGCTCAGCCAGTTGCTGTAGCGCGGACGGAATTCGGCGCGCGGCCGCCCGCGCTGTTCGCTCATCCCGCCGCGGTTTCCTCCGCCGGCTTCCAACGCAGGTCCATGCGCTTGGCCGCCTCCACCTCGTCGAGCCGCCCGACGGGCGTCGTGAGGGGCGCGTCGTGCAAGGCCTTCGGATCGCGCTCGGCGAGATCGGCGATTTCGAGCATCGCGGCGACGAACCGGTCGAGCGTCTCGCGCGATTCGGTCTCCGTCGGCTCGATCATGATCGCCTCCGGCACATTGAGCGGGAAGTACACGGTGGGCGGGTGGATTCCGCGGTCAATGAGCGCCTTCGCCAGGTCGAGCGTGTGAACGCCCTTCGCGGCGAACGGCTTGCCCGTGAAGACGCACTCGTGCATACAGCGGCCCTGGGTCACCGCCGCGAAACGCGCGCGCAGCCGTTCCTGGACGTAATTCGCGTTGAGCACCGCCTGTCCGCCCGCTTCCTTCAGGCCCTCGCCGCCGAGCAGCAGCATATAGGCGTAGGCGCGGACGATGACGCCGAAGTTCCCGTAGAACGGCGCCATATAGCCGATGCTCTTCGGCGCGTTGTAATCGAGGTAGTACACGCCGTCGGCGCGTTTGCGCACGCGAGAAATGGGCAAATAATCGCGCAATTTCTCGACCACGCCGACCGGCCCCGCGCCGGGGCCGCCGCCGCCGTGCGGTGTGGCGAAGGTCTTGTGCAGGTTGATGTGGCAGATGTCGAAGCCCATTTCACCGGGCTTGAAACGGCCGAGCAGCGCGTTCAAGTTCGCGCCGTCGTAGTAAAAGAGCCCGTCCACGGCGCGCACGATTTCGCTGATTTCCCGAACCCGGGTCTCGAAAAGGCCCAGGGTGTTAGGGCAGGTCATCATGACGCCGGCCGTTTCCTCGTTGACGGCGCGGCGGAATTTCTCGAAATCAATCACGCCGTTTTCGTCGGAGGGGACGGTTACGACCTCGTAGCCCGCGAGCCGGGCGCTGGCGGGGTTGGTGCCGTGGGCCGAATCGGGGATAAGGATGTGGGTTTTGCGGTTGCCGCGATCGCGGTGGTAGGCGGCGATGATCATCGCGCCGGTGAGTTCGCCGTGCGCGCCGGCGAGCGGCTGGAGGGTGAACTCCGCCATGCCGGCGATTTCGGAGAGCAGCCGCTCGGTCTCGTACAGCAACTGCAACGCGCCCTGCGTCAGCAGGCCGCCGCGCCGCAGTTGCGGCCAAAGCGGATGCGCCTCGCGAAAGCCCGGCAGGCCGGCCGCGGCTTCGCCGGCCTTCGGGTTGTATTTCATCGTGCAGGAGCCGAGCGGGTAGAAGTGCGTATCCACCGAAAAATTCAGCCGCGAAAGCGCGGTGAAATGGCGGACGACTTCGCCCTCGGACACCTCGGGCAGCGGGGCGGGGCTCGCGCGGCGCAGCTCGGCGGGCCAGTTCGGCGACGCATCGGCGACCGGCGGCGGCAGCCGCGTCGCCCGTCGTCCGCGGACGCTCTTGTCGTAAATCAGTTCCATGGCGATCTCCCGAAGACGGCGCGACTATACCCCATCGCCGTCCGCGCCGCGAATGCAAATCGCGTCTTGTATTCCCGGGCCGCGCGTTTATAATCGTCCGTCCACGCTGCGACCCCATCGTCCAGCGGTCAGGACATCAGGTTTTCATCCTGGAAACACGGGTTCGATTCCCGTTGGGGTCGCCAAAAGCGCCGGGCGCAGGGTCTGGTTTTTCTATCGCGGCGCGCCTACCGATCGCCCCCCGCCGAGCGGCTTCCGTTCGCGCACAGTAAAAATAGAAATCGGGAATAGTTGCGCCATTCGGTGTGCGCCGATTGACAGGGCTTCATACTTTGCGGCAGGCTGGCCGCCGATGGCAGACGGCCATTTCGCGCGCATGAGTTCCGGCTATCGAGCCATTTTTCGGTCAACGCTGCTGGTTGGCGTGCAACAATTCGTACGCTTGGTCGCCGGCGTCGTTCAATCGAAGCTGGTCGCCGTCTGGCTGGGCGCTTCGGGGACGGGCGCATTCGGCATGTATGCCGCGCTGATGAATCTGGGGCAGAACCTTTTCACGCTGGGTCTTTTTTCCAGTGGGGTTCGGCAGATTGCGGCGGAATGGGGCGATGAGGGCCGGAGTGTGCCGGTCTCGACGATTCGCGTTTTTCTCCGCGCCTATGCGGCGCTGGCCGTGGCGGGCGGACTTTGTTTTGTCCTCTTCCGAAAATCGCTCAGTCGTTGGAGTTTTGGCGATTCGAGCCATGCGGCGGCGGTGGGGTATCTGGGTCTTGCGCTGGCCGCGGCGATGATGGCGGCCGCGCGAATGTCCGTATTGCAGGGTTTGCGTCGTCTTCGCGCGATGACGGCGGCCAACAGTCTGGCGGCGCTGCTGGGCGCCGCCGGTGCGATCGGTCTGGTCTATCGGTTTCGTGCGGCAGGGATCGCGCCCGCGTTTCTGGCCGTTTCCCTCTGCGCCTGGCTTTCGGCCCTGCTCTTCTCGCCGAGGCTGCCGCCCGCGGGGATCGGGATCGGCTCCGAGGCGCGGCGAATTCTGCCCCGCCTGTTCGGGTTGGGCAGCGGGTTCCTGGGCGCGTCGCTGCTGGCGGCGGCGTCGGCCTATGCCGTGCGCGTTTTTCTGGCGCGATCGTCGGGGCTGGAAGCCGTGGGGCTCTACCAGGCGGGCGTCATGTTGGCGACGTTTTACACCGGCATGGCGACCGAGGCCATGTCGGCTGATTTCCTGCCGCGAATTTGCGCGGCGGCGGATCGCCCGCCGGAGCTGCATCGCCAAACTCACGAACAGATGGAGTCGGGGCTCTTGATCCTGGCGCCTGGCGTGCTGTTGGGGGCGGCGGGCGCGCCGCTGCTCCTTCAAACCTTTTATTCGAGCGCATTTCTGCCCGCTCTCGGGGCGGCCCTGTGGATGCTCGCCGGCGCCGGCCTGCGGGCGGCGGTGTGGCCGTTGAGTTGTATCCCTGTCGCGTTGAACCGGCCTAAAACGATCGTCGAAATCGAAGCGGCGGCGGCCGTGGCGCTGGTGCTTTTCAGTTTTGTGGGCATCCGAATGGGGGGGGTGCTCGGGGCCGGCATCGGTTTTTGCGCCGCTTCGGTGGTTTATGCGGCGTTGTTGACGCGGCGGGTTCGTCGTCTGGCCTCCTTTTCATGGTCTCGGAGGTTGCGCCGTTGGGGCGGGGGATTGGCGGTCGCCGCGATTGCGATATTCGTCGTTTCGGCGCAATACGATTCTCTGGCCGCCCGGGTTGTCGCCGCGCTGCTCGCCATGGCGACGAGCCTCGCGTGCGCCGTGCGCGCTTGGCAGCTGTTCTTCGGTGATGCGCGCCCTGCGGCGGGGGGGCGAAATGAGCCGACAAACTGACTCCGGCAAGGGCGCGGCGGCCGGACGCGAACGCGCGCGGCCTTCGGAAAGCGCGGAACGGAGACCGTGCCGATGAATATTCTGTTTTATGGGTCGAGCTACCCTCCGATTCCGTATGGCGCGAGTCGCTATTTTGAAACCCTGAGTCGGGGATTGGTTCGCCGGGGGCATTCGGTGGATGTGGTCACCGCCGCGGCGCCGGGCGCGGGGGAAAATGAGACGCGCGACGGGGTGCGCGTCCATCGGATAGGTCCGTCCGATCGTTTGCGAACGGCGGAGGCCGCGCGCGAGGCGTTGCGCATCGCGGCCCGGGTTCGCGCCGACCTGATTCAAGGGGTCGAATACCTGGGAGAATGCGCTCCGCTGCTGCGCGAGCGCGATCGTCCGCCGGTGTGTATCAAAGCCGCCGCCAGCATTTCGCTGCGCGCGTTGCGCCGGTCGCTCGCGCATTTGCATCGGCAGCGCGTGTTCGTTACTCTGGCGTGCCTGCGCGCGTGGCGGCAATGGCGAGCGGAATCGCTGTGCCTGCGGCGCGCGGATGTGTTGATCGCGCCCAGTCGCCGGGTTTTCCTGGAGCTCGAGCGCCAAGGCATGAAACTGCCGGCGCGGAGGAGTGTGCTGCCGAATCCCGTGGATATGCCGCCGGACTGGCAAAACCGTGAATCGGAGACGCCGACGATGCTGTTTGTCGGTCGGCTCGATTTCGGCAAGGGCGTCGGCTACTTGCCGGAGATTTGGGCGCGCATCCGCGCCCGCGCGCCTTCCGCCCGCCTGGTGATCGCCGGCGGCGATACCTTTGCCCGAGGCATCGGCTCTGTTCGACAATGGTTAAACCGGCGGTTCGACGGGTTCCACGATTCGGTTCGCTTTACGGGTCAAATCTCCCGGGCGGCCTTAGACGAAGAGTATCGCCGGGCGTGGGTCGTCATAGTGCCCTCGCGCTGGGATAGCTGTTCGTATGTGACGTTGGAGGCCATGGCGAGGGCGAAGGCTATCGTGGTCAGCCCGCACGGCGGCATGCCTGAACTGGTCGAGGGAACGGGGGCGCCGGTGGCGGACCCGGCGACAGCGGCGTTTGCGGAGGCGATTGTGGATTTATTGGAAGACAAAGAACGGCGCAGGAGTCTGGGAGCGCTTTTGCGGCAGCGCGCGGCGGCGGAGTTCGCCCCGGAGCGCGCCGTGGATGCGTATGTCGAGTTTATCGAAAGCTGCGGTCTTGGGAAACGCCGCGAGGGGTGAGCAAAAATGCCTTCAGACCGGCCTCAACTGACGGTGGTCACACCGACCTTCAATCAAGCGCGCTTCATCGGCGAGACGCTGCGGAGCGTCCTGGATCAACAACTGGGCCCACGGCTCGAATACATCATTCAGGACGCGGAATCGTCGGACGGAACGGAGCGGATTGTTCAGTCGTGGGCGCCGGAATTTGAGCGTCAAGGCGTGCGCTGGCGATATGTGCGTGAAAAGGATCGGGGACAATCGGACGCGATCAATCGCGGATGGGCGGTCGCTCAGGGCGAGATTCTGGCCTATCTGAATTCGGACGATCGCTACGCTCCCGGAGCGCTTTCGGCGGCGCTGCAATTTTTCGAGACCCACCCCGACACCCGTTGGGCGTATGGCGGGTGGCGCTTGATCACGGAGTCGGGCGCCGTGTATCGCTCGATCCAGCCGGAGCGTTACCGCCGGTCGGCCTTGTTGAACTATTGCAATATCGGGCAGCCGGCCTGCTTCTTCCGTCGAACGCTGCTGGCCGAGGTCGGGCCGCTGCGGGAGGATTTGCACCTGGCGATGGATTATGATTTGTGGCTGCGCTTCGCGGAGCGCGGGCCGGCGGGCATCATTCCGGCGGTAATAGCGGATATGCGTTATTATGCTTCGGCGAAGAGCTCGGCGCAGACGCGCGCGCAACTGATCGAGATCCTGCGGCTCGGAATGCGTCATGCGCGCCCGTTGAGCTGGCGTCGGCTGTGCCAGTGCTTTTATTTTCTTCGCGGGTACGCCGTCGCGGCTCTGGGCCTCGACGTGATGCGACGGATCGAACGCCTGGAAAAGAAACGGCGCCGGGGCTGACCGCCGTCCGAACGGACCACTCTCGCTATCGTATGATCGGGGCCGCTCGCACGAAGAAAAGGTAATCCGGGCCGCGGGTGTGGAGCACGAAACCCGGGAGAGCCTCCGAGACCGTATTCTGCGCGAGAAGGAGGGCATCCGCCGACATCGCTTCGCGCACATCGTTCGCGAACATCAACCGGTACCCGCGAAAGATATTTCGGCGCATATGTGCGCTGCGCAATCGCAACAAATTCAATGCCAGCCCCGATCGTGGGGCCGGCTGCAGGCAAACCGCGAACAGGGGCTTTTCGCCCGCGGTCTTTTTTCGCGAGCGCTGGAGCTCCGCGATGACCCGGTTGTCGGCGGGAATGGAACGGGGGTGGATCACGTCGGCGATCGGCACATTGCGGCCGATCATCGGCGGATGGAAGATCGAAGGGACCGCCATCAGCGCGGCTGCGGCGGCGAGCAAACGGGGGGAACGGCTCGCGCGCCGCGCCCAAACCGGAAACGAGTGAAGAACCCACCACAGCGTTGTGGCCAACCCTGTCAGCAATACCATAAATACATTTCGCCCTTGCCATCCGGGGAGTTCGAAGATGCCGGTCATGGCGGAGAAGGCGCTCAGCCCAAGAACGCCCGCCAGCAACCGAAGGGCGTCATGGCGGCGGGCGCGCTTTCGCCAACCGATCCACAGCGCCAGCGCAGACCCGCCCAAATAGGCGAACCAACGGACATTGATGGGGGCCGTCCGCGTTGGAGCAAGAAACAGGCGGATGACTTCCAGCAGGGGATGGGCGGTGGTCTCGAGCGATTCGGAATCCGAAGCTTCGGGGGCGGCCGCGGTCTGCGCGGCGGAAACCACGATGCGCGCTTGCTCCCCGGCGCCAAATCTCCCCTCGGAGTATCGCCGGGCAAGCCCATAGTACCCTAGCAGCACGAGTGGCGGAATTGAAGCGAGCGCGATCGCCCCGCCGATTCGCGCTCGGAGGCCGCGGCGGAGCAAGGCGGAAAATAAAGACAGCAGACTCAACACAGCATTCAGGCAAAGGGCGAAATACCCCGACGTGAGGACGAACACGAAATTCGCGGCGATGCCGAAAAGGAGAACGGGCGCAGAGAAACGTCGCGATAGGCGCGCATACACATAGATCAGCGCGGGGGTTCCAAGAAAGCTGGTCGTCCACTGGATAAAGTGGGGGTGATAAGCGGTCAGCGGATAAAGAAAGCCGGCCGCCCCCAGCAAAAAGGTCAGCGCGAGCGCGAAGCGGATGCCTCCGATCCTTTGCCAAAAGCCGAAAGCCGCCAACAAACAGGAAAGAAAAACGATATTGGGCGCCCAGCGCGCAGCCTCGTAGGGCTGAATCCGCCAAGGGACCATGGCGGTCACGACGGCGAATCCCGAGGGATAGTAATCAAGCGCCCGATGGGCGGAAAGGATTCGGTCGTAGAAATTCACGAATTCATAGGCATCCGTACCGGGCAGCGCGCAATTGGCGAGGGGGTCGGCCAGGCGGACGGGGACGCTGAGCGCCAGCGCGATGACCAGCGGCCCGAAAACAGACCGCCGGATGGATCGGCGACACCGCATCGGCTCGCGGCGCCCGTTCCGAAGTGCGAGTGTGTTGAGCAAAACGCAAACTCCCGCCCAGGCCCAAAACAGGCGCGTCGTGGAAAAAACGCCGAGCAGGTCAAGCCCATAGCCCAGGAGCAGCGCGAGCGCGTTCGCCGCGATATATCCGGCCCCCAATCGCGCGGAGCGCGGCAGGTTCAGACGCCAATGCTCCATCGGCGCATACAGCGCGACAAAATACAGTGCTTGGACGAATGCGATGGCGACCGCGGTCATGCGCAGTACAGCTCCAAATAACGCCGCGCAACCGCCTCCGCCGCGAAGCGGCTCACTGCGAACTCGCGAGCCTGGCGACCGAGATGCGACAATAGCGCAGGGTTTTGCCGCCACTGGTCGAGCACGTGGAGCATCGCTTCGGGGGCATCCACCAGCTCTCCCGTGCGACCGCGCAAAACTACCTCCGACGCGCCGGAACCCGCCAAGACGATTGTGGGAATTGCGCACGCGGCGGCTTCGGCCAGCGTGTTGCCGAGCGTTTCGTAACGGGAGAGGGAGACAAAAACGTTCATGGCATTGTACCAACCGGATAGGCGCTCGCGGTCCGTCGTCGTCCCGACAAACACGAACTCCGGCGGCAGTCCGCGAAACGGGCCGCCGGCGCCGAAAATCAGCGCCCGGCAGGGAGGCGCGTCCGGCCGTTGGGCGAACCAATCCTTCAAGAGTCGGAGCGTCGGCTCGATTTGTTTGCGTTCGTCGCGCAAATCCGCCGCGCCCAACCCCACCACAAAGGCGTCGGGCGGGAGTCCGACGGCGGCGCGCGCGGCGACGACGTCGCCGGGGCGGAAGATCTCCGTATCCACCGGATTGGGGATGACCGCGCGCGCGAGGCCTCGAAAAAAGGCGTTTTTGTGAAGCTCCGCTCGGAGCCACTCGCTGGGCGCGACGACGCAAATATCCGGGCGTTCGCGCAGGCTTTCCATCTTGCGGCGGTAGGCCGTCGCCACGGCGCGGCGGAACATCGGGCGAACCTGGGGGCAATCTTCGCAGTCCGACGCGAATCGGTCGCAGTCGTAGGGGAAATGACATCCGCCGGTCGCCGGCCAGAAATCATGGGCCGTCCAGACGATTTTCCGCGCGCGGATGGGCCGGGAGAAAAACGCCGGCGGCCAGAGCATTCCCGGAAGCCAGTGCAGATGGAGAATGCCGGGCCGTTCCGCCAGGGCGCGCGCGATGCGCGCGGCGTGGCGGCGGCGATACAGCGAGAAGAAGGCGGAACGCGCTCCCTTTCGGACAGCGAAGTAATCGAACAAGGCCGCGGCGGCGGTGCTCGGATGTCGCGCCGCCCAGCGCGGGAAAGGGGTTCGCACGAGGGAGATCAGTTCGGCCGGCCGCCCCAGCCGCCGCTGGGCGGCCGCCAAACGAGCCGCCACCACGCCCGCTCCGCCGAGCGGGGAGTACGACACGTGCGTCACGAGGCATGCGTCGCTGTTTTCCATTGGCGGCATAGGATGGCGGCGGCCCTGTCTCGTTCGGAACCGCCGAAAGACGATGGAGAGAATGTAGAAGTTGAAGCGAAAAAACTCCACAGGATTTGGCGTCCGTGGTAGCGTGCCCGCGTGGTTTTGCGCGGGTCCAGTGCGGTCATTCTGATTCCTGTCCGCAACGAGGAGGCGAACATCGCCGATCTTCATCAGGAGATTCGCGCGCGCCATCCCAACCTCGAGATCTGTTGGATTGACGACGGCTCCACCGACGACTCTTTGCGGGAAATCCGACGAACAGGCGATCGCTATCTCTCCCTGCCGTGCAATCTCGGCGTCGGCGGCGCCATGCAGACGGGGTTTCGCTATGCGTTGGAGCAAGGCTTCGATTATGCGTTGCGCCTGGATGGCGACGGGCAGCATCCGCCTGCCGAATGCGCGCGATTGATCGAGCGAATGGCGGCGGGCGATGTGGATGTCGTGATCGGTTCGCGGTTTCTGGCGGGCGGCTATGAGGGCGCCTGGCACCGGAGCCTGGGCATCCGAATCCTGAGCTGGTTTTTGAGCCGCATCTGCCGCCGGAAAATTACCGATCCCACTTCCGGCTTTCAGATGGCCAATCGCGCCGCGATGACGCTCTTCGCGGCGCAGTATCCCACCGATTACCCGGAGCCCGAGGCGTTGGCGTTGTTGAGTCGGCAGGGGTACCGTTTTGCGGAAGTCGCGACGGCCTTCCGCGCCCGCCGGCGGGGGCGTTCCTCGCTGCAGGGCCGGGCCGCATTGTACTTCGCATTCCAGGTGTTTCTCGCATTGTTTGTGGATCGTTTGCGCGACGTGAATCCGCGGCTGGCCCGCCATCGGCTGGAGGGTCGGATATGACGGCCCCACAATGGGCTTCGGCGTTGTTCGGCGCCGTGTTTGCGCTGTGGGGACTGGCCGCGTTTATCCGCCTGCGGACCTCGCGCCTGCGCGCCGTGATGGCGTTGATTGTGGGCGCCTTTTTGCTCTACGCCGGCTTCCGCCCCGCCATCATCGAGTGGATGGGGCCGGATTCGGATGCGCTGCGTCTGCGGTGGATCGTGGCCTTGCTGAGCGTGGCGACCCTGACGGCGACCCTCGAGGCGATCCGCGTTTCGCGCATGCGAGAGCGAAACGCCCTCTTCTGGATCGCCGTCAGTCTGGGGCTTTTGGCGGGATCGCTTTTCCCTCCGCTGGCCGCCGGGGCGCGGCGTCTGACCGGCATGAGCTTCGAGGCGATTGTCGTCGCGGGCCTCACGGCGTTCGTCTTTTTCCTGCTCTTCCGTCTCTGTATTGAGATCAGCGATCTGCGGGCGAAGCTGGCCGAACTCACGCGGGCGCTGGCCCTGGCGGAAGAAAAACTCCGGCGACTTTCCGCCGCGAAAACCGACGGCCAGCGCTCCGCGCGGCCGTCCGATCCGCCCGCCTGAAGCGCGCGCAACGCCTGCCCGCGCCGGATTTCCAAGGCTTGGAAGAAACGCGGCGCATCTTTTCCAAGCCTTGGAAAACCGACCCCGCCGCGCGGGGGGATGCGGATCGCCGAGCCTTCAGCGCGGATCGCCCGCCGGGGCGCGGCGATCCTCCCGCCGTTTCGCCATGCGGCCGTAGATGGCGACGATGCCCCGGCGCACGCATGCGTGCAGCAGGGTTTGCGGCGCCCACCGCCCCGCGTCGCGTCGGGCCGCCTCCCATTCCTCGCGAAACTGCTCCCGGAATTTGCGGCCGCTGATCGAATCGGGCCGCCAGCGGAAATCCGCGAGCGGCGCCCCCGCGATGCGAAACGCGCCGCCGTGACGCCAAAGCCGCAAAAATAGATCGTAGTCGAACGCCGCTTTCAAGTCCTCCCGCAAAGGCCCGGCCCGCTCGAACGCGGAGCGCCGAAAGAATGTCGCCGGCTGCGAAATGTAGTTGATGGTTTGAATGAGAAAGCGACAGGAGAACGGATGAAAGGCGGCCTTGAACCGTGTGATCCCGCGCCGGATTTCGCGGCCGGTCTCGTCCACAATGCGGCACCCTCCGAATCCGAGCGCGCCGCGGGGATGCGCCGCGAAGCCCGCGAGCGCTCGCGCCAGCGCGCCGGGGTGAAGACGGTCGTCCGCGTTGAGCCAGCCGAGAACCTCGCCGCGCGCGAGGGCCAGGCCTTTGTTGATCGCCGAAGCGGGGCCGCGATCCGGCTCCGAGATCAACCGGTCAATTTCAGGCGCGCGGGCGCGCAAGAGGTCGAGCGAGCCGTCCGTGCTGCCGCCGTCCACGACGATGTATTCCAGGTCGGGAACATCGCGGCGCTGCTCCCGCACGCTGTCCAGCGCCTGCGCGAGAAACCGCGCGCCGTTGTAGTTGGGGGTGACGATCGAAATCCGCACGCGCGCGATCTTACCCGATCGTGACGCGGACCGCGATCGCGAAGCGCGGCGGTATCGAATGGGGCCGGCGCTTTGTCTCGTCTTGCCGCGAACCGCGTAGTACTAATGCTCTCGAAATTGTCTTTACAGGCTCGTTCCCTGCGGCGCGAGCAAGCTCGCGCCCTACAGCCGAAGAATGTAGGGCCTCAGCTTGTCGAAGACCTCGCCGTAGCCCGAAGGTCGAAGGCGGGCTGAGGCCGCGACGCCGTAAACGAGCATGTCAGGACAATCATGAGACGACTAGTATCTCTCTTGGAAAAAGGATGTCGTGGGCGGAAGCGAAAGAGCATGACGGGAGAAATGTGGTTTTGGTCGGGGCTGTCGGCGCTCCTGGTTTTGACGCCCGGCGCCCTGCTGTTCGCGCGCACGGTCGCGGCGGCGTCTCGGAGGGGGCGCTGGTCGGCGGCGGATCGCGTCGCGGGGGCGGTCTGCGGCGCGCTGCTCGCCGTCTTGTTTCTGCGGCCGCACCAACACGCGTTCGAGGCGCTCGATCCGGCGGCCTTCCGCCGCATGGCCGACGCTTTCGCGCGGGGCCGCGGGTTTCACGATCGCGACGAAGCATTGTCGGAACTGCCGGCGGAGTTGCGCCGGTGGACGCTGATGCACACGGCCGGGTTTGCGGCGGGCGAGCGCGTCACCCGGGATCGCGCCTTCCAACTGGACGACCTTGAAAATCCGACCACGCGGCCCTATTTCTATCCGCTATTGCCGCTCAACCTGGCGTTTTTCCGCGCCGCGCGGCCCGGCGCGGCGATGGATTATTTCATTCCCGCGTTTTCCTTGCTTTTCTGGACGGCATTGCTGGCGCACGCGGGAGGGCGCGGCGGTTGGCGCGGCATTTTGCTCGCGTTCGCGCTGGCGGTCGGCTCGCCGTTGCCCGCGTGGCTGGCGCGGGGCGCGCATCTCGAAGCGATGAGCGCAACGCTGCTGGGGTTGGCGGCATTGGACTGGCTGGCTCGGGAGCCGGAGGAATCGCCGTCCGGGGCGGCCTGCTTCGCGACCGGGTTGGCGGTCTCCTATCACCCGATCATGATTCTCATCGCATTGCCGCTGGGTTTGGCGATGTTATGCTCCTGCCGCGGCGGGCGCGCGGCGCGCTGGCCGGCGTCGCGGGCGTGGCGCCCTTGTTCGTCATGACCGAACGGGTATGCGCGCCCTACGGCGGCTTGCGGCTCGACGCCTTACGCGGCGCCCTGTTGCATAACCCATACATTCGCCCGGCCTTTTTCCTGCTGTTGGCGCTGACGGCGGCGGCGTTGTTTGCGATCCCGTTCCTGCGCGGGGGGCGTTGGCGACGTTGGTTCGGCGTCATCGAGTGGCGCGCTGCGGCGGCGCTCCTGTTTCTCTGGGCGGCGCCGACCGCCGCGGCGTTGGCGTTCGGCGGCGCTCGCGCCCGAACGGTTTCCGCCGGCTGGGCCGATGCGATGAGCGGCGTGCGCTTCCCGCTGGCGGCGTTGGTGGCGCTATCGCTCGCGGGCGTCGCGCGATTCTCGGGGTTGAGTCGCGAACGCGGTCTTGCCGCCGTGACCGCGCTCACGCTGCCGCTCTTTCTCCACCTCAAAGGGCTGGAGCCGTGGGGTGTCTGGACGCAGCGGCGTTTGCTCGTTTCGTGGACGCTCCTCACGATCGTCGCGCTCGCGGGCGGCGTCGCCCTGATGGAGGCGTTGCGACGCCGCGAGGCCTTGCGACGGCGGCGGGCGGCGGAAATTTTTCTCGGGCTGGCGCTGGCGGCGGCGCTGGCCAATCCGCTGCGCTGGCCCGCGCCGTATCTCGTTCGCTTCGAGGCGGGCGCGGACGCTTTAGTGGAGCATTTGGATCGGCGGTTGGGCCCGACGCTGACCTTTTTCGATTATCACCCCTATAGCCTGCCGATCGCCGCTCGGCCGAACCGGCGCGTGTATGGATTGAGCGAAAACGCCGGGCCGGGACTTCCGGCGGTTTCGGCGTGGCTGCGAGAGCGGGCGATGGAAGAGCCGGTGTATTGGGTCAGCGCTTACGCTAATCCAGGGATCGAGGACGGCGTCCGCCTGGTCTCGGAAGGCCGCTTTTCGGCGAGCTTGCCGCGCGCGCGCGCGAAGCGCATGCTGCCGGCGGTCGCCGAGATGAAACGGCTCAACCTGGAGCTGCTTCGCGTCGAACCCCTGTCGCTCGGCGCGCCGGCGGCGCTGGATGTGGTGTTGGATTTCGGCGGACGCCGCGGCGAACCGCCGTTTTTGGGATTGCGCGGGCCCTGGGGCGGCGCCGGTCCCGAACTGAAGGCGCCGGACGGAACCTCGCGTCCGACGCGGAAGACGAAGCGCGGGTCCGCCGTGATCGGTCCCGTGCCGCCGCCGGGAGGCGCGGTTCGCGTCCGCATCGAGGCGGCGGCGCCGGAGGGCGCCGATTCGCAGAGGGTTCGCATCATACCCCCGTGGCGGAGCGATCCGCTGGAGTTCATCGTAGGGGCCGAATTCACCGTAGCGGAGGGCGAATTGCAACGTCCGGCGGACGCCGCGGAATGGACCTCGCCTACGGGCGAATACCGGATTGAAACGCTCGCGTACGACGCGGCGTCGTTGGCGAACCCTCCGCCCGCGGCGTCAAACCCGGCGATTTGGCTGCACCGCATTCGAATCGCTTTCTCGGAAGAAAAAGATCAACCTGCGCCCCAGCCATGAGCGAGCCGCTGCAAATCGTCTCCGTTCGACCGGAAGCGGAGGACCGTCTTGCGGTCGGCGCGGGAATTTCCCGGATATACGGCGCCAGTGTAGGGCATTGGTCGGCGGCGGGGATGAAAAAAACGGCGTGCGATTGCGGCGATCGGCCCGCCCAAGGCGGACCGATCGGGTATCGTCCGAAACTCAGGGAAGTCGGCGGAACAGAAGCCGCCCGTTTTTACGGCGACGCCCTGTAGAGAAAACGCTAAAAAGTAGTTGACAGCCACTGCGTCCCGGGTGGAGACTCAAAATACGCGGACGGTCGAAGAAAAGTCGCTGCCGTGATCTTCGAGAGGCGCGGCGGAGCGTCTTTCGGTTTTGGGGAGGCGGTTGGCAGGCGCAATAGCGCCGAACAAATGGAGGAGGCGGAGATGAGCAATCGCGTGTCGAAACTTGTCGCGCTCCTGATTTTAGCCGGGGCGGTCTCCGCTCCA
>CALGXT010000180.1 GCA_937935255.1 uncultured bacterium
ACGCCGGCAATTTGAAGTCTTGAGGTCGGATGTTCGAGACCGGGAGCTTCACCGTTCTATTCGCCGGCGCGAGTGTAGGCCGGCTGGTTCGCCCCGCGCCCCGCGGCGCGAACAAGCCGGCGGACCGCGGCTCAACCACAATCCCCGCCCGCCGCCTTTGCCCCGCGCGGCGCGGGGCATAAGGCGGCCTACACGGTTTGGCCTGCGCGAGCGGTGTAGGCCGGGTTGTTCGGTCCACCCCCGGCTAACCGAACACGCGGCGGCGATTCGACGGTCGAAGTCCAAGGGACAGAGATGGCGCCCCGTTCCAATTCCCGGCCTTTCAGCGTAGCGGGAAATCGTGTTATCTTGTCTTGAATGACGGCGACGACGCGCATCCGGGTGCTAAGCGATTCCGTGATCAACAAGATCGCGGCGGGCGAGGTGGTGGATCGCCCCGCCTCGGTGGTCAAGGAATTGCTCGAAAACGCGCTCGACGCGGGGGCGCGCCAAATCGAGGTCGCCGTGGTCGCCGGCGGACGCGAATCCATCGTGGTCACCGACAATGGGATCGGCATGAGTCGCGACGACGCCCTCCTTTCCATCGAGCGCCATGCGACCAGCAAAATCGCCGAAGTAGAGGATATCGAGCGGATCGCGACCTTTGGATTTCGCGGGGAAGCGCTGGCGGCCATCGCGGCGGTTTCGCGGCTGAGTCTGCGCACCTGTCCCCAAGGTTCCGACGCCGGGACCGAAATCCAAGTCGTCGGCGGACGGATTCAGGACGTGCGGGATGTGGGCGGTCCCGCCGGAACGCGGATCACGGTGCGAAATCTGTTTTTCAATGTACCGGCGCGCCGCAAGTTTTTACGGACCGAGGCGACGGAGCTTTCGCACATCCGGCAGGTGTTTCTGCTCTATGCCCTCGCCCATCCCCATGTGGGCTTGCGCTGGCTGACGGACGAGCGCGAGGCTTACCGCGCCCCCGCCGGCGCCACGCTGGAGCAGCGCATCCGCGACCTGTTTCCGAACCTGCCGCCCGATTTGCTGCGGCCCGTGGAAGGCGAGCGCGCCGGCGTACGGGTGACCGGCTATGCGGGACTGCCGCAACTGGGGCGCAGCGACCGGTCGGAACAATATCTCTTTGTCAATCGCCGGCCCGCGGGAGCGCCCCTGATCGGTTTCGCGCTGAACGAAGTTTATCAGACTTTGCTGCCCCGCGGCCGCTATCCGGTAGTTTTTCTGTTTATTGACCTCGATCCGGAGCGTGTGGACGTCAACGTTCATCCGACCAAAAAGGAAGTTCGGTTTCGCGACGGCGGGGCGGTGCGCGACGCGGTGATTGAGGCCCTGCGCGCGGCATTGTCCGCGGCCGCTGCGATTCCGGCGCCGAGCCTGCCCGGCGCCGCGGCGGCGCCATGGCCCGCGAGCCCGCCCGCGCCCGCCTTTCCCGCCGTGCTCGCGCCGATCAGCGACCTGCCTCCGCCCCGCGCTTTCGCCTATCCGCGCCGCTCGCTCGCCCCGTTTCCGATCGAGCCGGAAAAGAGCGCCCCGGCGCGCGACGCGCCGGCGGCGGAGACGCCTTCCACGTCGAAAAGTCCCTGGGCATGGTGCCGTATCCTCGGCCAAGTCGGCGGGCTGTTCGTCGTGTTGGAGACGGAGGACGGCCTCGTACTGATGGATCCGCATGCGGCGCACGAGCGGGTTTTGTATGAGCGATTCCTGCGGCAGGCGCTTGCGGGTGGATTTTCCTCCCAAGGTCTGCTCTCGCCGGAGACGATCGAACTCCCCGCGCACATCGCGCCGATGGTTCGCCGGAATCTCGACGTGCTGACCGGGCTGGGCTTCGGCCTATCGGAGTTCGGAGGCGACACTTTTATCGTGGACGCGGTGCCGGCGATGCTGGGCCCGATCTCCGCGCGGGAAATGTTGATGGAGGCCGCGCAGTCGTCCGACCAGGGCGGCGCGCGCGGCGGCGCGGAACGCTGGACAATCGAGCGCGTCGCCCAGGCGGCCTGCAAAGCGGCCGTCAAGGCGCACGACCGCATGACGCTGGAAGAGATTGAACGGCTCGTGGTTGACCTGGCGGCGACGGAGATGCCCTACACCTGTCCGCACGGGCGCCCCACGTTGATGCATCTGGGCTTCAACGAGCTGCACCGCAAATTCGGGCGGACGTGAGGCGTTCCCTTTGCCGCCGCCCCTCTGGCTGATATCGTTCGCCCGCCCGCCGTTTGAACCAGGGGTCTTATCTCACACCTTCGAAGGTGTGATACATCGGATGGCTTTAGGAATATCGCATAAAAACTGCATTTCATGGCGATATTTCTCATCCGGGATGCTGTTTGCCGTTGCGCCGGATTTCCGAAACTATCTCACACTTTCGAAGGTGTGAGATAGTCGGTCCGGCGGGTCTCGCAAACTCCTAAATTGTGAAAAAGACGGCCGGAATTGGGGAACGGGGTCCGATCCGGCCTGGGCGCCGAGGCTAAGGGGACGGAACCTTCAACGCTTGCGCCGCGTCGTCACGACGCTCTTGTTTGAAAAGGAAAAGACCCCGCGTGCGAGGGTCCAGTTCCGCATCCGCGCGTCTTCGCCCGCGGACGCCTCACGCAGGAAATTCGGCCGCGCCCAACGGCGACGCGGCATTACGGGCCACAGCGTCGGGCGCCGCCGATGCCGGATTTTCGCCGCTCGGCGCCGACGTCCGGCAAACGTTCGCACATGCGCGCTCGTACCGTTCCCGCTCTTCGGGCGAAAGGGCATCGAGGTTTTCACGCTGCAACTGCCGATAGGGAGCGCTCGACATCCGCAACACCTGCCAAAGCCCCTCCAACATATCTTCCGCCCGCCGCTGAAAATTGATGGCCGAAAGCGAAACCTCGTCCGGAGACACCCCCAGAAATTTCCCCAGGAAGCCGTGCTCCTTCGATTCGAGGTGCGATTGATGCCGAATCAGGGCGTCCACCGATTCCACCTGCTGCAGCGTCAATTCAAGAAAATGCAGGAAATCGCGTTCGCGTTCAGTGGCCCGAACCGAGCGCACGGCCAATCGCGCATGGCGCAAGGCCTGACGAAGCATTCGAATCACCGCGCCGACCCGTGCGATGCGCTCCGCCGTGCCCAATTGTTGCACCGGCCGGGACAACCATTCGACGGCGCGCTCCAGACAGGCATCCCGCCGGGCCAGATGGATCGGCCGGTTGATTTCATTGAACCCGACCAAAAAGTCGCCGCCTGGTTTTTGGGAAGCGCCGCTCACGACCCGTTCAATTACGCGCATCCGCCCCCGGATGGCAAACGAATTTTATCGCGAACTTCAGCGCTCAAACTCCCCCGGATCGCCGTTCGGCAACAGCAGGGCGTCGGCGTAACGGCCCGCGAACTCCGTAACGAGATTGAGCTCCACCGTCTCAGCCAGCGCCCGGATTTGCTCGAAGCCCGACGGCGCCCGAGGGTCCGTCAGCAGCAGGACGGCGCCGGCCAACGCCCCGTTGCCGATGACGCGGATGCGGCCCGGCGGTATCGGCGGCAAAAGTCCGATACGCTGGGCGTTCTCTACGTTGAGATGCCGGGCGAAACCGCCGGCAAGGACCAGCTCCCGCAGATCGCAGGGCCGACGCCCGCCGACGCTCAACAGGGTGCGCAATCCCGCATACACGGCGGCTTTCGCCTTGAGCAGCTCCGCCACGTCCCCTTCCGTGACGTAAATCGGCCCTTCGATGCCGCTCTCGTCGCCCGACACGATCCGGCAGGCATGTTGCGTTCCGCCTTTCGGACCCGGCGCGGCGACATAGCGACCGGCGGCGCGCAAGCGCTCCAGATCGAAACGGCCCACTTCATCGAGCAAGCCGATCCGAAACGAATCCGCGAGGAAATCTATCAACGCCGAACCGCACAAACCGACCGGCGCATGGGGGCCGATAACCTTGATTTCCGCGGAAAGATCATCGTTCCAGCGAAAGCGTTCGATCGCGCCCGCGGCGGCGCGGCAGCCATAGCGCACTCCGGCCCCCTCAAACGCCGGTCCCGCCGCCGTCGCGGTCACGCGCAGCCGTCCGCCGTCCCACAGCGCCATCTCGCCGTTCGTGCCGATATCCACCAGCAGCGCGGGCCCCTCGCCCTCCGTCAGTCGGGCGGCATATAAATCCGCCACGATGTCGCCGCCGACGTATGCCGAGATCGAAGGGACGATGTCCAACCGAGCGGCCTGTCCGACGTCCAGACCGATGGCGTGCGCCGGCAGCGGCGGCCAACGAAGCGCCGCCGCCTGGAACGGCGCGCGTCCGATGCTCTGCGGCGAGACTCCCGCCAGAAGGTGCATCATCGTCGTGTTGCCCGCGACCGCCAGACGCAGGACGCGCGACGGAGCCAGTCCGGCCCGGACGCACGCCTCATGGATCAAGGGATTGAGCGTCTCCTCGACGACGAGTCGGCGCATCAGGTCCACTTCTTCCGGTCCGTCGCAAAACGAAATGCGGGAGGCGACGTCGTCCGCCTTTCGGATTTGCTGGTTGTAGCGGGAAACCCGCGCCAGCGCGCGCCCGTCGCGCGCGTCAAGCAGGACACACACGACCGTGGTCGTACCGATATCGGCGGCGACGACGGGCAGCGGAGACGCCGTCGTGTCGCCCGGTTCGATGTCCACGATCGCGTCACCCGTCTCGGCGGGGCCGAGGGTGACCGTGACGGTCCCGCCGCCGTCCTCCAACGCGCCGGGCAGTCGCCGAAGAATTTCGAGCGGACACGACAGACCGTCGGCGACCGCCGCGCCGCGCAACGCGGCGGTCAAGCGTTCGTAGGCGTCGCCCGGGTTTTCGAGCGTGGGCGGAACGGGCCGGACCGCGACGCGGCGGACCCGCGGACGGCGTTCGCCCTCCGGCAGGACGTAATCCTCGTGAATCTGCGCGCGCTGCTCGATCAGGGAGCTATCGGGAACGCGCAACCGCGCCGACGGGCCGACGAGCCGGACACGGCACCCCAGCATTTCTCGTTCTTCGCCGTCGGCCACCTCGAACGCGCGGCCGGCCAAGGTCTCGTAACGGCCGGGTCCGAGCGCGAGGCGGCAGCGGCCGCAAATGCCGCGCCCGCCGCAGGCGGTGTCGAGGGCGAAACCGGCGTCGAAAACGACCTCGGCGGCCGTGGGGCGGCCCTCGAAGTCCGCGCGAACAGTTCGGCCCGCGCCTTCGATAAGGACCCGGTTCAACCCTTGAGGCCGAGACAACGCTCGACCACTTTCACGGCCTCGCCCGCGTTGTCGGCGTAACCGTGGGCGCCGATTTCATCGGCGTACTGTTGGGTGACCGGCGCGCCGCCGATGATGACCTTGACCTGCGGGCGATCCTTGAAGCGGCTGACGACTTCCTTCATGTAGGGCATCGTGGTGGTCAGAAGCGCGCTCAACAACACGGCCTGCGAACCCTGCTCGACGGCCTTGGCGAACTTTTCGGCGTCGCAATCCACGCCGAGATCCACCACCTCGTAGCCGGCGCCTTTGAGCATCATGGCCACAAGGTTCTTGCCGATGTCGTGCAGATCGCCCTTGACGGTGCCGATGCACAGCTTGGCCAGCGGCTTGTGCCCTCGCTGGGCGATCAACGGCTCAAGGATGTTCAGGCCGGTTTGCATCGCGCGGGCCGCGATGAGCATTTCCGGCACATACACTTCGTTGCGCGAAAAACGATCGCCCAGGTCGCGCATCGCGGGAATCATGGAATCCATGAGCATCTCGACGGGGTTGGTCCCCTTCGCCAGCTCGGCGTTGACGATCTGCTCCACGTCTTTCCGCTTGCCCTTGCCGACCGCGTCGTACAGCGCTTGAATCTTGGCCATCTCGCGTCTCCTTCGATATTTCGCCGGGGGCGCTTTACGAAGCGCCGGAATCCATTTTCATATCCTGCAAAAGATCGGTCATGCGATCCAGACAGGCCTGAATCGCCGCCATCTCCTCCAATATCCTCTGAAAACGGGCCAAATAATCAATACGTATTTTTTCCAGGTGCTGCTTGCGGTGGTGAATGTCCTCGTCGCTGTAGCTGACGCGCTCGGCGGCGCTCGCCCGCTCGGTCGAACCGGGACGCGCGAGGTCGGCGTCCGTATAGTCGCCGCCGAGGGGCGCGCCCGCCGACGCCGGCGACTCCGCCATCCGCTCCGGAACCGGCACCTGCATGCGCAAGCCGCAATCCGGGCATCGCACCAACAACCCCGCGCCCCGCTCGTCAATCGCCAGGCTTTTGCCGCAACGGGGACACTCGAAGATGATATCCGTCTCGCTGAAACCTGCGGACGCTCTGCTCTGTTCGTTCATGACCGCTTCCTCCCGCCGCTGCGCTTCAGTATCGCCACGCCGGAGACTTGGGCGCAAGCGAAAAGCGCCAGCTCCTGTTATAAAACGACTGAGAGCGCGATTTCTTTCAGCCGCCAAACGGGGCGACCGCGCGCGCTTCGGGGAAGGCCGCCGCGACGGCCATCTCGGAAGCGGCCTCAAAAAGCAATTTGACGTTCGGCCCCGCGTCGAGGGTCGCATAGACCGGCAGCCCCTCCGCGCGGGCCGCGGCGACGCGGTCGAGCGCCGCGACCGTCTCCGCGCGCCAATACCGCACCGCGGGGCGCGCGGCGAGCATCGTCGCGTGCATCGCCATCGCATTCGCCTCTGCGGTGCGGCCCAAGGCCTCGAAATCCCGCGTCCGCACCGCGCCGCGCAGGGTCTCGAGATCTTGACGCGCCGTTTCGGGCCACGCCGCGTAGAGCGGCGAGGTTTCCACCGTATGCCGCATGGCGTCGCGCGAGCCCACCGACTTCGGACCCGACGCCAGCACCAGCAATCCGATCCGCAATTGCGGCCAGCGCTCCGGCCAGGGTATCGCGACGCTGTCCGAGCCGTCCGACCGCTCGCCGGCCCGCCACTCGACGAAGCCCGCCGCCACCGACCGCGCCGCGCTGCCGCTGCCCAGCCGGGCCAGGATGGAAAGCGCGCCCAGATCGAGTCCCCAGCCGAAGAGGACATCCAGCGCCTTCGCCAGCGCGGCGAAGGCGGAGGCGGAAGAGGCCAGCCCCGCCGCCGTCGGAATCGTGTTTTCGGTGTCCACCTCGAAGCCGGGGGCGGCGGGGCCGCGAAAAAGATCGAGATATTCGCGCAATCGCCGCCCCTCGGCGCTCTCCGGCGCGAGCGGCGATCCGTTGAGAACATAGCGGTCCCCATCGCCCAGCCGCACGCGCGTGCGCGTGCCCAGCGCGCCGAGCGAGATCGAGACGCTGCTATTCATCGGCAGTCGCAACTCCTCGTCGCGCTTGCCCCAGTATTTGCAAAGCGCGATGTTCGCAGGCGCGAACGCCTTGCCCTCGGTCCGCGCCGGCGGCTTGCCCGCCCGATCGCCCAGCGCGGCGTCGGCCGCCGCGCGGCGGCGCGCCGCGCCGGATATTCGGATGTTTGGCCTATCGCTCATGGAAATTTCAATACCGAGGTCTGGCGCATTGGAATTTATTCCGTTCTTGCGCCCGCTGCATTGGATTATGTCATTGGCCCGCCGCAAGAACGAGCGCCGAATGCGCCGCGGAGTTAGTCGCCGCACTCATCAAGGTTAGGCATAGGCTCACACTTTGCAAAGTGTGAGCCTATGCATGCCGCTCGATCGCAGCCCAAGAATTGCGAATACGCACCGACGTCGCCTTCAGCATGCACTGATCGGATATTCGGCGGACGCCTCCACGCGCAAGCCTGCTTCCGAAAGCGCAACCGGGAGCCGTTCGCCGGGGCCGTCGTACCGCGTCACGGCCCCCAGACCGAGCGCGCAATCGCCCAGGCCCGACCCCGATATCTTCGCGCCGAGAATGCCCGACGTCGCGCGCAACGCGCGGACGATTTGCGCGAGCGTGTCGTCGCACACGCCCAGCTCCTCCATTCGAGCCTGCCCCTCCTCCATCGCGCGCCCGGCGGCGGCGAAGTCGCCGCGCCGAAAGGCCTCGGCGCCCCGCTCGGCCGCCGCGCCGATGCCGTCGAAGATGCGCTCGAAGCGGTCGGGATCGGCCGCGGCGGCGGCGTTGACGCGGCGAATGACCTCGGCGGTCGGCGTTTTGTAGCCCGAATAAACGAGCGTTATCGGCGGCAGACCGGGGAGCCGCTCCGGCGCGGCGTCGGTTTGACGATAGAACAGCAGGCCGCCGAAGACGCTCGCGGCGACGTCCGCGCCGGAGCCGACGCCGCCTTGCGCGGCCCGCACGAGCGCGCGGCCCTCCGCGAGCAGCGCATCGGGCGCGGTCGTCCGGCCCGCCAGGGCGCGCGCGGCGGCGAGCACGGCGACGGTGACGGCGGCGGAGGATCCCAGCCCGACCGTGGCGGGAAAATCGGAGCGGATTTCGATGTCCAGCCCGCCGGAAATTGCCGGCGCGATCGTGAGCGCGGCGGCCTGGACGAAACGGAAAGCGGGCGGCGGCGCGGGCGGCGCGGGCCAGGGGGCGTCCAGCGCGCCCAGCGCGGAGCGCGCCCGAAGGCGGCCGTCGGAGCGCGCGGCGACGCGCGCGGTCACCCGCGCGGCGACCGCGGCGACGATCGCGGGCCGGCCGCGCAGGACCGCGTGCTCGCCGAACAGCATCACGCTGCCCGGCGCGGAGGCGACAAACGTCTGCGGCATGCTAATCCCGGAATTGGCGAAGATACCCCTAAAACTCTTTCGTTTCAGGAACCTTTATCAACCCGATCGGCGCGCCCGAAAGCGATGCGGCCCGCCGGAACAATTCCTTATTGAGCTCGATAAAACGATGGCGATCCGCCAGCCAACGCCTTTGATAGTATCGGTGTTTTTGATGCGGGTAACTTTCATTCCTGAAGCCCAAGTCTTTTGCGGGGTCGGAAACGACGACCCATCGGATGCCCAAAGACCGACAGGATCGCCAAAATGCCTCCATATCCCGAATATCCAAACTTTCGATGCTCCCGGGAATATCTCCCAAAAAAATCCGATTGCGCCGAAAATTCAGGTGTCGAGGGAAACTGGATAAGGCGAGAATCGCATCCCCGGGAGGAATGCCTTCCTGTAGCTCAATCGGGCGGGCGGCGCGCCCAACCGCTTCCCAATAGCCATAAACATCTCCCCATTCATTGGCAACCGCCGCGGCATAGGCCCCGCGCAATGTTTGAGCGCCCATCGGCGCCCACAGCAGGCAACCGGCTATCGGGATGATCCAAAACGCTGAAATAGCCTCCGGCGATGTTTTCTCTTTCTCGATCTGTCGCAAGGCCCCCAAGAAACCGACCGTCGCCATCGTCAGCAGAAAAGGCTTGGAGTAACGCACCGCATAACTCCCATCCAAATCGCTGCTTTCATAGGCGACAAATCCCGCCATCAGAATCAGCGCGGATGCCGGAGCGCGGAGCTCGCGATTCCAGAAAATCAGTCCCGCCGAAAATAACAGCAAAGCCAGCATTTCCGGCCACACCAAGGCTTCCACGGCAGCAGCGAGTCCGACCAGCGGATTCTCGTTCGCGAAGCGCAGATAGTCCGGGTGCACAGTCCCGCCGAACAATTGAACGCATGGCGTGTGGAAGAGCCTCCACTGCAGGAGGAGGAAGGGAGCGATGCCGATCAGCGACATGAAAGCGGAAAAGAGCACTGCGCGCCATTGTTGGGGAAAACTTCGGGACAGGGGAGGCGTCACCAGCGGCAAGGCCACGATCAGAGCGGCGGGGATAGCCCAAAAAGTGCGCAACGCTCCCGCGCCGGCGATCAATAAACCCGACGCAACCCAGCCGTGCCTCGCGTTTCCGGTCGGTCTATCCAGAATCAAAGCGCCCAGCGGCAGAACGGCCAAAAATGTGGGCGTGCTGTTCCACGCGCCATACGGCAGCAGAAAAAGAAAGAACGCGATCGCCAGCAACACGGCGCCGCGCGGCATCGAGAACGCGCGCTGTCGGCAGCACATCTCCGCCAAAAGGGCGACCGCCGGCAGGACGAAATCGTACGCAGCGCCGTAGCGAACATCGCCCGGCAGAAAGAAGAAGGCTTGCAAAACGGTCTGCCCGTTGTATCCCAGCGCCGCGCGCAGCGCGAGCGGCTGAGCCAACCGCCCTTGGGCCAGCAAATCGAGGGCCATCGGGAAGTACACCAGTTCATCATCGCCGGCGTCGAGCACATAAAACCGCGTGACCGACACAATGCCGACGAACGCCAAACCCATCGCGAAAAACACCCCTGTGGCGCGAGAGAATTCCGTGAAGATATCGCGCAGCGCCAGCGCGCCGCCGACCAAACCGACGGCAATAAAGCCCCAAAGCAAAATCGGCCGGAACAAACCCAGCGCCGCCAAGGCGCCGCCAACGAAAACGGCGAGGCACAAGCCGAGCGCGAATTTCGAGAAAATGCTGAGCGAAAGCCGCAACCCATGCGCGAGCAAATGGCCCCAGCCCGCCATGAAAATCGGCAATGCCAGATTCCACAAAAAGAAGCTCAACAAAAAGCCGGCCGTCATGGGAGAATCCCCCGTTCAGGTTGAAATAACCAACCCCGTTTCGGTAATCAATGATCGTTCCTGATAGTTCTCGTAATCGGTGTTGATTTCCCACAGGTTGTGCCGGCCGACGCCCATCGCGTTTTCCGCGGCCAGGATGCCCATCAAAATGCTGTGGTCCTGATTATTGTATTTGAACGCGCCATAACGCCCGATCGCCCACAACCCCGAGATCGTCGAAAGATACGACTCGATGATCTTCAGCGGCTCTCGGTAACCGACCGAATAGACTGGATAGCAGCGATGCAATCGTTCCACATGGCCCTCGATCACCGTCTCGCGGCGCACCAAACCCGTACGGCTGATTTCGTCGGCCGCCAGCGCAATCAAGCGCTCATCGCACTCTTTCCAAAGCGCTTCGTCATCATAACACCAATATTCGAGCGCCAGAATGGTGTTCGACTTTCCCCGTTGGATCTGCGGCGCCCAGTTGGAGAAATTGGTCACCCGGCCGGTCCGCAGCTCCGGCGAATGCACGTAGATCCACTGATCCGGGAAGATCTCCGCGGCCTGAATGTGCAGATACACCAAGATCGTGTTCCGAAATTTCAAGGATTTCGCCGCCGCAATCACTTCCGGCGGCGTATCCGGGAGCGACAAAACCATCAGGGTCAGCGGCATCGTGGAAATGACCTGTTCGTACGGACGAAACTCGCCGGTGGGAAGGCGTAGGCCCTCGACCCGCGCGTTTCGGACGCCGACGGAGGCGACCGGC
>CALGXT010000181.1 GCA_937935255.1 uncultured bacterium
GACCGGCGCTTCCACGACGCCCGGCGCCTGACGTTTCGCGCAGCCGCCGCCGGTGTACACCGTCAGCGCGACGAAGCCGACAACCCCCACCGCCGGTTTCCAACCTTTTTGGAGGACTTGTATCATGCGGTTTTTCATGCGCTTCACCTTTTCTGTTTTCGTTTGCTTCGGTTTCAATCCGCGTTCGAAGACTCCACGACGCGTTCCAAACGCTCGTCTTCCTCGATTCTCAACAGATGCGACATTTTGGAGACGTACGGCTTAAAGCCCAGGCGGCCCCGCGCCCGTTCGACGTTCGAGAGCGCGATACGGAAGTCATACGCGGCGGCCACTTTGCGCGCGCGAATGGCGGCGTGGCCCACCTCGGCGTTGAGGAGCTCGGCGAGTTCCGCCGCGCCTTGCTCGTAGCGCGCCTTGGTCAGGCGCAGCGCTTCCGCGGCGCTCGCCTCGGCGCGCGCGGCGACTTCCCGACGTTCGAAGGCCTCTTTGGCGCGCAAGACCGCCTGCCGCAGATCGAGACGCAATTGATTGAGCGTTCGCCGCGCTTCCGCCTCGGCGGCGTCCGCTTCCGCGCGCGCCTCCGCTTCCGCGCCTCGGCGGCGTCCGCCGTCGAAGAGGTCCCATTCCGCCGCGACGCCGACGAGATAGCTTTGCTCGAAGTCGGACAAATCCGGGCTGTCCCAGTCGCTCGATCCGAAAAGATTGACCGTCGGCCGGCGCGCGGCGCGCGCGCCGCGCCAGGCGGCGTTGCGCGCGGCGGCGGCGGCCTTCGCGGCGCGATAGGCGGGATGTTCCAATACGCAGCGCTCCTCATCCTCGCAGACCGGCAGCGCCGGATCGTCCGCGGGCGCCTCGAGCGCCTCCGCGTTTTCGACGATCTCACGACCGATCGCGGTGTTGAGCGCCGCGACCGCGAGCGCCACGCCGTTGCTGGCGCGAATCAGGTCTTCCTGCGCCTGCGCGAGCCGCACTTCCAGCGAAAGCACGTCGGCTTTCACGGTCGCGCCCCGCTCCAACCGCGCGCGGGCCGCGCGAAGGCTTTCCTCGATGGAGCGCGCTTGTTCGGCCTGCACCGCGGCCATCTCGCGGGCCTGCAGGACGCCGTAGTAGGCGGCGGTGACCTCGTATTCGAGCTGATTGCGCACGGCCTGGGCCATCGCTTTGCGCGCGGCGAGCATCGCGTCGGCGCCGGCGACGCCGGCGGAGCGCGCGCCGAAATCGAAAAGCCGGTATTTGACGCCGAACGTCAGCCGTGTGTTGCCGGTGCCGTCCGGCTCGTTGGGGTTGAAGGTCGGCGACATCATATTCAGCGCGCGCTGATTCAGGTCCATCATAAACGCCTGCGGCGGGTTATCGGTCCGCGCGTGGCTCGCGCCGAGGCTCAGCATCGGCCACCAGCCGGAGCGGGCCTGCCGTCCCATCGCGCGGGCTGCGGCGATGCGCGCCTCCGCGGCCTCGGCGTCGGGATTTTCCGCCATGGCGGCGCGCACGCACTCGTCGAGCCGAACTTTCGCGCCTCCCCGCGCCGGGGTGACACTCCACGCCGCCAGGAACGCCAGAGCGGCAAATCCGCCGACATATGCTCTCCGCATCATCGTGAACCTCCGTTTCCGTTCTCCTGCTCCGCCGCGCACGCGCAGCGGAGAATTTTCAAAACCCGCCGGTCGGCGACTTCGTAGCCGACCTCGCGGCCGCGTCGCCGGGCGGCGACCAGCCCGAGCCGGCGCATCTGGTTCAGATACTGCGAGGTCGCCGCGGGCGCGTAGCCGATCCGATCGGCCAGCGCGTGCACCGGCGATCGCGGGTGATCGCGCAGCAACTCCAACAGCTTCAGCCGCACCGGATGGGCGATCAGCCGCAGCATCGTCGCCGTCCGCTCCAGCTCCGCCCAGCTTCGTCAGCCGCACCGCGCCCGGGCCGTGTCCCGAACAGCCATTTTCATGCCATCAAGATATCATGATATCACGATATGTCAAGCATGAAGCGCGCAGCCGGCCGCCGGCGGCCGGGCGGACCGGCGGGGCCGGGCCCCCCGCCGCCACGGCGCGCGGGCGGCGGCGCGGCGGCTTGACGAAAGAGCGCGCGGCGCGCTATTGGAATACCCGTGTGCTGGGGGAGCTCTCGCGAGAGGGCTGAGAGTTCGGCGGGCGCCGAAGACCCCTTGAACCTGTCCGGATAATGCCGGCGTAGGGAAGCGAACATGGATCGGACGATGGTCGGGCGTTTGCGCGGGGCGATCCTCGCGAGCGCATTCCTTTTCCGTGGTGTTTTTCCTCCGTCCGGCGCGGGAGGAAAAACATCATGCTCACTCCGCTTACAGCCTTCGCTCTTTTGTCGGCCGCCGCCGTCGTTTTCACGGCGCTGGGCGTGTGGCACGTGCGCCGTCGGGGCGCTTCGCTGGAAGACCACCTGATTTTCCGCAACCGCACGGGCGCGGGCGCGGGAATCGCCACGATCACGGCCTCCGCGATCGGCGCGTGGGCGCTGTTCAGCCCGGCGGAAACCGCCACGTGGGCGGGCGTCGCCGGCCTCGCCGGCTATGCGCTCGGGCAGGCGGCGCCGCTTTTTCTGTTGGCGTGGCTGGGTCCGCGATTGCGCGCGCGTTGGCCCGAAGGTTATTCGCTGAATGAATACGCCCATCGGCGCTACGGTCCCGCCGCGCGCGTTTTCACCCTCGCGCTGATCCTGTTCTACCTGTTCATTTTCCTCGCCGCGGAGTTGACGGCGATTGCGTCGGCGGCGCGGCTCCTGGCGGGCGTGCCGCTCTTCTGGACGGCGGCGCTGACGGCGTTGGGCACGGTGGTTTATACCGTGTACGGCGGTTTGCGCGCTTCGATCTTCACCGACCGCGTCCAGTTCGCGTTGATCGTTCCGCTGCTGATCGCCGTCTTTTTTGCGGCGGTGGTCCGGCTCGGCGGGTTCGGCGCGCTGTTCGACCGCGTCGCCGCGGAATCGCCGCAACTGTTCTCGCTGCGCCATCGTCCGGGCCTCGAGTTCGCGCTGACCTTGATCATCGCGATCGCGGCGGCGAATCTTTTCCATCAAGGCTTCTGGCAGCGCGTGTACGCCGCCCGCGACTCGGCGACGGTGCGCCGCGCCTATCTGGCGGGCGGCGCATTGTGCATTCCGATCGTCTTCGGCGCGGGGCTCTTTGGATTGATGGCGCTCAATCGAGGACTCGAACCCGGGCAAGCCTCGGTCGCGTTCTTCGCGCTGGCCTCGCGGACCTTCCCGCCGTCGCTGACCGCCGCCGCGCTGGTGTTGGCGCTGGCGCTGGTGATGAGCAGCGCCGATACGCTGCTCAATGGGATGGCCAGCGCCCTCGTCAGCGAGCAGGCGCTGCGCCGGCCGGGTTCGGATGCGGCGCGCGCGTTGCGCGCGGCGCGGCTTTGGACGATCCTGCTGGCCCTGCCCGCGGTCGCCATCGCCGCGCGCGGCTACAGCGTGCTCTATCTCTTTCTTATCGCCGATCTCGTGTGCGCCGGCGCGGCGGTTCCGATTTTTTACGGCTTATTCAGTTCCCGTCACACGGGCCGCCGCGCCCTCGGCGCGGCGGCGGCGGGCATCGCGGTCGGCGCGCTCTTCTTTCCGAAGCCCGACTTCACACCGTGGCTGCCGCTGCCCGGCGCCGGACGGTTTCTCATCAGCTTCGGCGCCGCCCTGCTGGTCTCCGCCGCGGCGGCGCTTTGGCCGGGCGGGAAGCGCGAGGGTTGGACCCGACGGATCTGACGTGTCTGACGGATCGGCCCGATCGTTTGAGCCCGAATCCCTCCGTTTTTTTTCATCGCGGTTTTCCAGACCCTGGAAGAAAATCGCACGAATTTTCCAAGGCTTGGAAAAAATCGCGGAAAATTTTCCAAGGCTTGGAAAACGAACACGGCGAGGTTTCCAAACCTTGGAAAACGATGCGAAAGCGCGATTGCCGGCGGGGCTGTATGTGATCGGCACGCCCATCGGGAACCTGGGCGACATCACCCAGCGCGCGCTGGAGACCCTGCGCGCGGCCGATCGCGCGCTGGCGGAGGATACGCGCGTCACGCAACGGCTGCTGGCGCGGTATGAGATTCGCGTTCCCCTTCTCAGTTGCCACAAGTTTCGCGAGGCCTCGCGGGTCGAAGAGGTGGTGGCGTTCATTCGCGCGGGCGCGGCGGTCGCGCTCGTGACGGACTCCGGGATGCCCGGCGTGTCCGATCCCGGCGCGCGCATCGTCGCGGCCTGCCGCGCGGCGGGGCTGCCGGTGACGGCGATCCCCGGCCCCTCGGCGGTGACGACGGCGCTGGCGCTGTCCGGTTTCGAGTGCGCGGGCTTTTATTTCGCCGGCTTCCTGCCGCACAAGTCCGGCGCGCGCGCGCGGCGGCTCGACGAGCTGGCGGCGTGCCCCGACCCGGTGGTGCTGTTCGAATCGCCGTTTCGTTTTCAGCGCTTGCTCGATGAACTGGCGGAGCGGATTCCGGAGCGGCGCGTCTTCGCCGCGCGCGAGCTGACCAAGCATTTCGAGGAACTGCGCCTCGGCACGCCGGCCGAACTGAAGGCGATGTACGCGGGACGCGCCGTCAAAGGCGAATTCACGATCGTCATCGAACCGGCGCGCATCCGCGCCCGAAACGAATCGGCGGCGCCCGAAACCCCGGCGCCCGCGGAGTGAACTGCGCTTTCGCCGCCTATCGGCTTGACAGCGGCGCGGAACGGTGACGGGATAACGCGGCGCGATGGGCGCGGAGGGAAGGCGCTGGGGGGCGGAGTGGAGGCGGCGGCGCCGGCCATGAAAAAACAGGGGGAGCGATTGACGACGAATTCGAAATCGAAGTCCAAGGCGCGCGTTTTCCTGGTGGACGATCATCCCGTGCTGCGGCAGGGGGTGGCCGCGCTGATCGCCGGAAGCGCCGATCTGGAGGTGTGCGGCGAGGCCGCGACCGCGGCGGAGGCGCTCGAGAACATTCCATCCGCGCGCCCGGATGTGGCGGTGGTGGATATCACGTTGCCCGGGGCGAACGGCGTCGAACTGATCCGCGATTTGAGAGTTCGCCATCCCCGGCTCGCGGTGATGGTGTATTCGATGCACGACGAGCGTTTCTACGCGGAGCGGGTCATCCGCGCCGGCGCCCGCGGCTATGTGATGAAGCAGTCGGATCCGACGCAACTGTTGGAGGGCTTGCGCGCCGTCCTTCGCGGCGAGCTATTCGTCAGCGAACAACTTCAAAAAACCCTGCTGAAAACCCTTTTGGAAGCCGGACCGCGGGGCGGAGGAAAGCGCGGCGTGGACCGGCTCAGCGACCGCGAACTGCAGGTTTTCGAGGCGATCGGGCGCGGACGCACGATGTTGCAGATCGCGGACGATCTGCACTTGAGTCCCAAGACCGTCGAGACCTACCGCGCCAATATTCTGCGGAAACTGGGCATCGAAAACAGCCACCAGCTCCTGCACACCGCCATCCGATGGGTGGAATCCGGAGAGCTCGAAGAGCCGCCGAAATCGTGACGCGATTCACGCCCCGCCAGATTTTTACCGGTGGGGCGAAAGATCGTGGATTCACCGCCGAGACGCCGAGAGCGCAGAGGTCGGAAGTCGGTGCGTCAGCGCTGTAGCTCCGGCGCTCCGCCGCCGGAGAGATCAGAGTCCCGAGGTCGGCGCAGCTCCCGTAGGGCTCGAGCTTGCTCGAGCCGCCCGAGGCCCGGCCGGCGGCCGGGCCCTACCGTTCCCCGGGATAGGTAGGGCC
>CALGXT010000182.1 GCA_937935255.1 uncultured bacterium
CGCTGGCCGGACGCGACGATCATTCTCGCCGAACCTGTGGGCGGCGAACTCGTGGTCATGCTGCGGATGGATACGACGATGCCGACCCTGCTGGAACGCGCCCCGCACTGGACGATGCCGCCGTACGCGACCGCGGTGAGCTTGTGTTATCTGGCCTTCTGGCCCCTGAGCGAGACGTCTGCGTATCGCCGCCGCCATCCGTTCGCCGAGTTCGGAAAGGCCCCATGGGGATCGGAACGCCGTCTGGAGGCCTTTTTGGCGGAGGCGCGCCGCCAAGGCTTTGTGCGCGTCGCGGCCGATCGCCCCTACCGCGTAGCCGCGCCTGTGCGGGCGGCGTCCGGCCAGTGCGTGGCGGCGCTCGGCGTCAGTCTCCATGAGACGGGGGGGGCGAACGCGAAGGACCGGAAGCGGATCATCGAGGACGTGAAGGCGGGCGCCGAACGGCTCAGCCGCGCGCTCGCCGGCGAGGAAAAAGAGGCATGAGGACTGTCGCCACGGAATCGGAGCCGTGCGTGAGAATCGCCGAGCGCGCATTCGAACGCCATGCGGCGTTGTATCCGCTGACGCACTACACGGGCATCCTTTCGCTGCACGGCCTGGCGCGGCTGGCGCGTATCACGGGGCGCGCGGACCTGCGCGAACGAGCGCGCACCCGACTGCTCCCGTTCGTGCAGGGCGAGCACGGCGAGTTCCCCTGCAATTTTCCGAATTACCGTTGCGGCGGAAATGCCGCGGCGTATCTGCTGATGGAGGGCGATCTGCCCGAGGCGGCGGAGCCGGTCGCGCGGCACGCCGACCGGATTCTTCGGGAGGCGCCCCGCGATCCGGACGGCATCGTGTGCAAGCCGAATGATCCGGAGCGCCGTCGCATTTGGATTGACGCCGCCTTCGCCGTGACGCCGTTTCTCTTGTTCGCCGGTCGGGCACACGATCGGCCGGATTGGTTGGACGAGGCGTGCGCACAGACAGAAAAAATGATGGATACGCTGCGCGATCCGGCCAACGGCCTGCTGCATCAGGCGAAAAACTTCAACGGACCGGGGCGGATCACGGAGGATCATTGGAGCCGCGGCAACGGTTGGGGATTGCTGGCGCTGTCCGAATTGGTCGCGTTTCTCCCCGATGGTCATGGCCGACGGACCGCCATCGAACAACGGTTCCGCGACTTGGTGGAAGCCTGTCTGCGCGTGCGCGGGCCATCCGGTCTTTGGCATCAGGAGCTGACGGAGCACGCCTCCTATGTCGAAACCTCCGGCAGCGGCTTGATCCTGTACGCAATCGGCGTCGGGCTGGAGCGGGGACTGCTTCCGCCGGATATCCGATCGGTATTCGAGACGGGACTGCGCGCCCTGCTCGATTACATGACGCCGGCGGGCGATGTGTTTCACACCTGTCGGGGGTGCCTCGCGCCGGGCGAAGGCCGCATGGTGGATTACATGGCCCGCGCGCCCGTGCGCAACGATCCCCATGCCTTCGGTCCGATCCTTCTGGCCTTCGGTCAGGCCGCGGCGCTGGGCGTGACGCTGTAAAGGTAAAAAAGGGTAAATGGAGAAAGGAATCGTCATGAGACTGAAAGAACATGTGGTCTTCATCACGGGCGCCAGCAGCGGAATCGGCAAGGCGACCGTCCGCGCGTTGCTGGCGGAGGACGCCCGAGTGTTCGGCGTCGGCCGTACGCCGGAGCGCGTGGAGGAAACCCGGCGCGAAATCGCCGACGACCGGTTCGCGATTCACGTGGCCGATGTGGCCGAGGAGGCCGCCGTGCGCGAGGCCTTCGCCGTCTGCTCGGCAAAATTCGGCGCGCCGGACATCCTGATCAACAACGCCGGACTCGGCATCCCCACACCGGATCTTGCCGAGGCCGATCCGGCCGCCTTCGACGAAATGTTTCGCGTCAATGCGCGGGGCGTATTCCTTTGCACGCGCGAAGCGCTCAAGGTCATGAAACCGCGCCGGCGTGGTCACATCGTGAACATCATCTCCATGGCCGGACAGCGCGCCAACGGCGTCGCCCCGCTCTATTGCGCCAGCAAATTCGCCGCGCGCGGGTTTTCCATGGGACTCGCGGAGCAAGCGCTCAAGGCCGGCATTCGCGTCACCGACGTCAATCCCGGCCCCGTGGACACCGCCTATTGGGGCCGGCGCGCCGTCCCGCGCGAGAAGATGCTGAAGGCGGAAGAAGTCGCAGAAATCATCCGATTTGTCCTGACCTTGCCGGAACGCGTCGTGGTCCGTGAAATCAATTTCGACGCCCTCCCCTGGCTGGCCCAATGAAAGACGCCATGAATTCCTTGTCCTTGTCGGCCGCCGAACTGCGCGAGCGCTATGGGAAACTGTACTCCGGCGCCGTCAACGACGTGCTCCGATTCTCCTTTCAGCGCTATCAACAGGCACTGCCATCCGAATTCCGACCGCTCCGCGAGGGGATGAAGCTGGCCGGTTTCGCATTCACCGTGAAGGGCGGGCCGGACCTCGTGACGGATGACGAGCTGGAAAACCGCGCCCGCCTCTTGGAAGACCTTCCGCCGGACTCGATCGCCGTGTGGGATTGCACCGGCGACACGGCCACCGCTCAGTGGGGCGAGGTGATGACGATGGCGGCCGTCCGCCGGGGATGCCGCGGCGCGGTCGTCAACGGCGTGCGCGACACATCGGCGATCCTGGCGCAGGATTTTCCTGTTTTTCACCGCTACTGCACGAATATGGGCATGTTGGGGCGGTTCCGAATCTACCACTGGCAGCGCCCGATCCTGATCGGCGAGGTGCGGGTGGAACCGGGCGATTGGATATTCGGCGATGCAGATGGCGTGGTCTGCGTGCCGCGGGATTTGATCGAGGGTGTGCTCGTCGGCGCCGAACAGATTCTGGCGAAGGAAGTGACGATTCGCGAGCTGGTGCGGAGCGGATTGCGCCCGACCGAAGTGGTGCAACGCGGGGGTTATTTCTAATATGAAAGCGGCCTATTACGACGGGCCGGGGCAGTTGCGCGTGGCCGAGACCGAACCGGTCATGCCCGGCCCCGGCGAGGCGCAGGTGCGTGTGGCCTATACCGGCATCTGCGGCACGGATTTGCACATCTTTCACGGCAAGATGGATCGCCGTGTGAAGATTCCGCAGATCATGGGCCATGAGCTCTCCGGTACGATCGCCGCGGTGGGCGCAGGCGTTAAAGGGCTGGCCGTCGGTCAGCGCGCCACCGTCATGCCGCTGGACTGGTGCGGGGAGTGTCCGGCTTGCCGCGCCGGCCATACGCATATCTGTCAGAGATTGAAGTTCCTGGGCATTGACACCCCCGGCGCCTTCCAGTCGTTTTGGAACGTGCCCGCGCGCGCGGTGGTGCCGTTGCCGGACGACTTTCCGCTGCGGCGCGGCGCGCTGATCGAGCCGGCGGCCGTGGCTTGCCACGACCTTCGTATGGCCGGACTTCGCGCAAACGAGCTCGCTGTGGTCATCGGCGGCGGCCCCATCGGCGCGTTGATCGCGCAGGCGGCGCGGGCCGCCGGCGCGCGCGTGATCGTCGCCGAAATCAACGCCGCTCGTCAGGCATTGCTCCGCGAACTGGGATTGGAGGTCGTGGACCCGCGCGCGGAAGACCTGACGCAGCGGGTGGAAACCGCGAGCGAGGGCGCCGGCGCGGATGTGGTCTTCGAGGTCAGTGCGCAGCCGGCGGGCATCGCCGCGGCCCTGAAGCTGCCGCGCACGCGCGGGCGGATCGTCGTGGTCGGCATTTTCAGCGAACCGCCGCCGGTGGACCTGTTCCGCGTGTTCTGGCGGGAATTACGCCTCATCGGCGCACGCGTCTACGAACGCGAGGATTTCGAGGCGGCGGTTCGGTGGGCGGCTCATCACGGCAACGATATCGAGCGCCTGATCAGCGCCGTCTACCCCATCGAACAGATTTCCGACGCCTTTCACCGCCTCGAGGCGGGCGGCGACGTGATGAAGGTGCTGGTGCGGTGCGGGCCGGAGCCATGAGCGAAACCATCCGATATCTTCAGCCGCCAGGACGCTGGTGCATTCACGCCTATTACACCCTGTCGCCCTGGGCGCCGGATTCCTCCGGGCGGTTGCTGGCCGCCGGCGCGGACCTCGATCGCGGCGACGGCGAAGTGCTGGTGTTGGACGCCAACGGCCGCGTTGTGGACCGTTTTGGCGAGAATCCCGTCCTCCCCTCATTCTGGCATACGGGCTTCTGGCAGAGTTGGAGCCCCGACGCGCGTTTCGTCTATTACCAGTCCGGCACGATCGAACATCCGCGGACGGTTCGACGCGAACGGGCCACCGGACGGGAAGTCGTTGTGGAGGCCGACATCGAGGGCATGCCGCCGGACGGCGAACCGGGGCTCTCGTGCGCGCACGGCATGTTGTACGCCGCCGGCTACGGCGACGGACGATACCGACCGGAGGCGTCGCCGTTTCCTTTCGAAGCGCGCGACTGCCACGGCATCTTTGAGGTGTCGTTCGATCCGCCGCGTGCGCGGCTCGCGCTCTCCACCGCGGAAATTCTCGAACGCCACCCCAGCCGCGATCGGATTCTCGCCGCCGAGCGAGACCGAAGGCGCGGCGGCGGCGACGGGTTGACGCTGATGACCTACGCCGTGCGTTGGAGCCCGCGCGGGGGTCGTTTTCTTTTCTATTTCGGCAATCATTGCGTCGTGAAGGAACGGGGCGAACCGAGGCTTTCTTATGTGTTCACCGCGGACCGGACATTGAAGGATATCCGTCTGGCCGTGGACCTGAGCTTCGGGCGCCGCGGCGTGCACTGGTCGTGGCAGCCCGATGGCGAGCGTCTCATCGGCTATGGCCCGCGGCCGGACGGCGCGCCGGGAACCTGTCTGGCGGAAGTGCGGTACGACGGATCGGAGTATCGCCTGTTGAGCGCGGCCGGCGGGGGCGGCCATCCGAGTCGCTCGCCGACCGATCCGCATCTGGTCGTCACCGACGGCTACGGCCCGGCGCCCGGCGAGATCGCTTTCATTGACACGCGGCGGGATCGGGTCATCGCCCGTCATTCCCTGCCGCGCGTGCTCGGAGCGCGGGAGGAACCGGGCCGGCATCCGCGGCGCGTGTGTCACCACCCGGTGTTTCGACCGGATGGGCGAACGGTGCTGGTGAATCTGCTGCCGGGGCGCGAGGCGTGTCTTTGCGAGATTCCTGCCCCCGGCGGAGATGGCGCATGAGTCTGCTATGGAACTGGCTGGATGAGGGTCGGTCCGCGCCGTCCCGCGCCACACGTCGGCAGCGGCTGGTGTACTGGTTCGGACGTCGCCTGGCGCTTTCGCGCGGCGGGGTGGAGATTCATCCGACCGCGCTTGTGCATCCGGAAGCGCGCATCTCCGCGCGTGGAGGCCGCCTGCGCATCGGCGCGCGGTCCACCATCGCGGCCGGCGCGATCGTCCAGGGCACCGTGACGATCGGCGACGACAGCTCGGTGCAGGCCTATGCCGTGCTGGTCGGCTACGGAAAGGAACCTTCGCCTCCGGGGGCGATCACCATCGGCCACTTTGTCCGCATCGCTCCCCATGTCATGATCATCGCCGCGCAGCATCGCTTCGACGATCCGACACGGCCCATTCACGGCCAGGGCATGAAACACGCGCCGATCACTATCGAGGACGATGTCTGGATCGGCGGCGGCGCGCATATCATGGCCGGTGTGCGGATCGGACGCGGCTCGGTCATCGGCGCCGGCGCCGTGGTGACGAAGGACATACCGCCCTTCAGCGTCGCCGTCGGCGTCCCCGCGCGCGTGATTCGGTCGCGGCTTGCGACGCCGCCGTTTCCGGGCTACAAAGAACCGGACGTTATGAAGCCAATAAACCCGGAGACCACCCCATGAGCTCACAAGACCTGTTTCGACTGGACGGCCGCTGGGCCCTGGTCACCGGCTGTCGGCGCGGCATCGGACGCGCCATGGCCGAGGCGCTGGCGGAGGCCGGCGCAGACATCATCGGCGTCAGCGCGCAAATGGAACCGGACGGCGGCGAGGTCGGCCAAGCGGTACGCGCCCTCGGACGCGCGTTTCACGCCCACGCCTGCGACTTTCGCAACCGCCAGGCGCTCTATGCCCTCATCGAAAAAGTGCGGCGCGAAGAAGCGCCGGTGGACATTCTCGTCAACAACGCCGGTTCCATTTATCGTGCCCCGGCGGAATCCTATCCCGACGAAAAATGGGATGAAATCATCGAGCTGAATCTTACCGCTCCCTTCATTCTGGCGCGCGAATTCGGCCGCGACATGCTTGGGCGCGGCTACGGCAAAATCATCTTCACGGCCTCCCTCTTGAGTTTTCAGGGCGGCATCACTGTGCCTGCTTATGCCGCCAGCAAGGGCGGCGTGGCACAGGTGGTGAAGGCGCTGGCCAACGAATGGGCCGGGCGCGGCGTGCACGTCAACGGCATTGCGCCGGGCTATATCGCCACCGATGTGACGGCGGCGCTGCAAAAAGATCCCGTGCGCAATCCGGCCATCCTCGCCCGCATCCCGGCGGGCCGCTGGGGCCGGCCGGACGATCTGCGCGGCGCGGTGGTTTTCCTGGCCGCCCCCGCCTCGGACTACGTGGACGGCACGATCCTGACGGTGGATGGCGGCTGGATGGGACGCTGAGAAAAGCTGCGGACGGCGGGAGGCGGAAAAGTTTGCTCCGGAAGGATACATGGGGCAAAGAACATGGTCCGCCAATCGCTACGCCCAACAGCCGGTTTTCCAAGGCTTGGAAAGGTCCGGGGCGATTTTTTCCAAGGCTTGGAAACGCTGTGAAAACTCGACCCCTCTTTTACCCTGTCGGCGACCCGATCCGAG
>CALGXT010000183.1 GCA_937935255.1 uncultured bacterium
TTCCGATCGCGCGCGGCGGGCGTCCGCGCGCGTCACCGTTTTTCGACCGTCCGCATAGGCCGCCAACAAAGCGCGGTCGCCCAATTTGTTGACCAGCCGCGGGATGCCTTTGGAGGCGTCGTGGATGACCCGGATCGCCGCGTCTTCGAACAGATCCGCGCGGGCGGCGCCCGCCACGCGCAACCGGTGCTCGATATAGGCGCGGACTTCGCCGGCGTCCAGCGGCGCCAGAGCGCATCGAATCATGACCCGCTGCCGCAATTGCCGCAATTCCGGCTGCGCCAGACGGCGGTCCAGCTCCGGCTGCCCCGCCAACAGAATCTGGAGCAGCTTGCGCTGATCGGTCTCGAGATTGGAGAGCAGGCGGATTTGCTCCAGCAGCGGCGGCTGTAAATCCTGCGCTTCATCAATGATCACCAGCACATTCTCTCCGCGCCGGACTTGCGTGAGAAGAAAATCGTTCAATTGCGCGATCAGTCCCAGGCGGTCGCGGCCCCTCGGCGCCGCGCCCAGATCGCCGAGAATCGCGCGCAGCAACTGGGTGTCGGACAATGCCGGGTTGAGCACCAGCGCGGTGCGCACGTAGGGAGGCAATCGGTTCAACAGGGCGCGGCAAAGCGTCGTTTTGCCGGCCCCCACCTCGCCGGTCAGCACCAGAAAGCCTTTTCGCTCCTCAACGCCGTAAAGCAGATGGTCCATCGCCTCCCGGTGCCGCGCCGTGAAAAAAAGAAACCGGGGGTCCGGCGTGACATTGAAAGGATTTTCTTTCAGCCCGAAAAATTCCAAGTGCATGGGTCGTCCGCGGCGAACCATCAATGGCGGCCATCTTCGCAGAGGTCGGCGGGATGGTCGAGCGTTTCCCGCAAATGGGACAGTCCCGGCCCCAACCGGCCGGCGATCTCCTTGTCCGACCGCAGTCGCGCCGCCTCGTCGGCCGCCAGACGGTGGGCCGGGCGCAATGCGATCACCCGCTCCAGCAAACCCAAGGCCCGCGCTCGATCCCCCTCGTACGCGTACAAATACGCCCGCCATTCCAGCAAGCGGGCGAAGTCGAGGGCCGCTTCCTGGTCTTGCGGGTCCAGCGGCGAAGGCCACAACGCGAGCGCCCGATCGCACAGCCGCGCGGCGCCGCTCCAGGCGCCCTCATGCAGGAGTTGCCGCGCCCAGTCCAGGTGGATACGGTAATCGCGGGGATGATGGCGCGCGGCCTCGCGATACACCGCGCGGACCAGATCGGGGCGATGGGTGGAGCGCCCCACCCAATAGGCGGCCACGCGCCAAGCCTCGACGTCTTCGGGGTCGGCGGTCACCGTCCATCGGAGCCAGGGCAGGATTTCCGACGCCTCAACGCCTTCGACATGCACATGGGCCGAAGGCGTCAATTGCCGGCCGAGTCGGTGCAAGGGGGTCTCGATGGCCGTTTGGCGCTCATGTCCGATCCCGCGATGGTGATAGCGGTCGGCCTCATAATAAAATCTTCGCGCCGCCAGCCGACGCAAACCGCCGAGCGCGCGGCCCGCCGCGCTGTCGCCCTTTCCCGGCGGCGCCTCCGCCCAGCGGCAGGCCATTGAAAAAAGGCCGATCCACAGGGCCAGCGCGCAGAGCGCCGGAACCCGCGGCGCGACGGCGTTCCCGCGGCCCGCGGTCATGCCGCATCCCTCCGGAAATGGCGGCCGCGATACGATTGCGCCCCCAGCAGCAGAAAGAGCGCGGTCCACCCGGCGCCGTAGGCCAGCGCCGCCGCCACCGCGCCGGCGGGCGCGGGGCCCCAGCGGTGCGCCAGACGCAACCGAAGATCGAAGAGCGACAGATGGGGAACCGCATAATGCACCAGCAGCAGTGCGGTCTCCCGCGCCCGCCCCGCGCCCTGAGCCAACTCCGGGATCGCGGGCGCCATAAAGGCGGAAACCCATAACGCGACGCCGGAAAACACCAGGGCGGCGGCCAGAGAACACCGCGTCGAGATCGCCAGCGCCAAGGCGCAGACCCAGGCGAGCGCGGCGGCATGCAGCGCCAAGGCCTGAATCAGGGTCCGCGGTTCGGGGAAACCGCCGCGGTTCGCCGCCGCCGCCAACGCCACCGCGTAAAACAGGACCGTCGCGGCGCATGAAACGGTCCAGGCCCCCAGCCATTTGCCCAGCACAACCTCCGTGCGGGACACCGGCTTGGACAACAATGAAAAAACGACGCCCGTCTCCAGGTCGCGGGGCAACTGCCGCCCGGCGGTGGTGACGGCCAGCGTCAACGATGCCGCCCAGGCCAGCGCCACGCCGGCGTCGAGGATGTACCGTCCCGCGCCCGCGGCGCCAAACGCATCTGCCGAAGACAAGGCCAGCAAGGCCGCGCCGAGCGCCACCGCCAGGAGATACAAATCTTTTCGGCGCAAAACCTCCCGCCATACAATCTGGGCCAGCCACAACGGCTTCATGGCGCCTTCTCCTCGGTTTGCACCGCCCGCAGAAAGAGCTGCTCCAACCGCTCGCCGGGGCGGAGAAAATCGGCGGGGCAACCCGACAGCACCAGCCGGCCCCGCGCAAGAATCGCGATGCGATTGCAGGAAAGCTCCACCTCGGAAAGCTCATGCGAGGAGAAGAATACCGTCTTGCCGCGCGCGCCCAGTTCCGCGAGCCGCCGCCGCAAGTCCAGCCTTCCCAGCGGATCCATCCCCGAGGCGGGCTCATCCCAAATCAGCAGGTCGGGGTCGTTGACCAGCGATTCCGCCAGTCCCAGCCGCTGCCGCATGCCGCGCGAAAACGCGCCGATGCGCCGGTTGGCCGCGTCGGCCAGCCCGAAATCATGCAACAACGCCATGGCGCGCTCGCGGGCGATCTGCCGCGAAAGCCCGAACCAGCGCGCGGTCGTCTCCAGCCATTCCCGAGCCGTCAAGAAACTGTAGGCCGCCGGGGGATCGGGCAGATAACCCACGCGCTGCCGCGCGATCGCCTCTCGAATGTCCCGCCCGAAGATTCGGGCGGTACCGCTCGTGGGGCGCACGAAACCCAGCAGGGACTGCAATGTCGTGGTCTTGCCCGCGCCGTTCGGGCCGAGAAAACCGAACACGGCGCCCCGGGGCACCGTGAGCGTCAAGCCCTCGAGCGCCGTCACAAAGCCCCCGGGCGCGCGCCGATCGGGAAACGCGACGCGCAAGGCTTCAAATTCGATCGCCGCTTCCATGCTGGGGTCTCCCGCCGGAGAATATAATCTCCCGCCCGCCGTCTGACGATTCCGCAAATAAAAACGCTCAAAAAAATTCACGAGCATTGAACTCATCAAACCGTTTCCCTATACTGCGCGACGTGACTGCGATGCGAAAGCCGGGGGATGGGGCGGCCGGTGGGCTGAAGACCGATGTCGTGGGGCTTGATTTCGGCGCCTCGGGCATCAAGGCGGTCCGACTTCGCCGCCGGCGCGCGGGCATTGCGCTGCTCGCGGTTGACGTGCTTCCCCTTCCCCCCTCAAAATCTTCCGAGGCGCGCGAGCGGTTGATCTTGCCCCCCGCATTGGCCGCCAACTATGCCGCGGTGTGTCTGAACGGCGACCGCTCCAGTATTCGATTGCTCGACCTGCCGGCGCTGCCCAACGTCAAAATCGAAGATCAGATTCAACAACAGTTCAACCTGACCGGCGATTACCGCATGGGCTACGCCATCATCCCGATTCCCGGCGTCAAGGATACCCTGCGCACCCTGGCCGTCGCCTTGCCGGAGGACGAAGCGCAGGCCACGCTCGCGCGGCTGGCCGTGGGCCCCCCCGCGCCGACCTCGCTGGAATACCCCAGTTTGGCCGCGCTGCACGCCTTTGAACGGGGGGTCGGCGCGCGGCACGCGCAGGAAGCGGTCGGCGTCCTGGATGCCGGAAGTCGTTTCACTCATTTGTTCCTGTTTCTTCACGGCCGCCTGGCGCTGGCGCGGCGCTTCGAGGCGGGCGGCGCCAACGTGCTGGAGCGCGTGCGCTCCCAAATGGATTTGGACGAGGCGACCGCCTTGAACGTGCTTTCCACCGGCGCGATAGATCTCTCCGCCGTTTATCATGAAGCCTTGTCTTCGGTTTTCAAACAACTGGCGATCTCGCGGGATTTTGTCGAGCGGCGCGAACACTGTCGCGTGGCCCGCCTATACCTCGCCGGCGGCTTGAGTATCAGCACCTACTGGGAACAGACGGTGAGCGAAGCCACGGGCGTGCCCTGCACGGTCTGGAACCCGATGGAAGGCCTGACGGAAGTCGGCGGCGAGTTCCCCGTTCCGTGGCGGGGACAAGAGCCCCGTTTCGCCGCCGCCCTGGGCGCGGCCTTGGGAAATATGTTGGCGCATGAACATCCGTATTGATTTGCTGGACGCCTCGGAGCGTCGCCATCAGGGCGCGATCAGCCCTCGGTTTATCGTCCGCCTGGTGGCGGCGACGCTGGCGCTGATCTTCGCGCTCGTCATCGGCTTCGCGCTGTACAGCGCGCAGGTCAATCGCCACGCGTTGCAACAGGCGGAAACGGTTTGGGGCGATCTGCGCCCGCGCCTCGAGGCGGCGCGCGCGATTCGAAAAGGCGTGGCTGAAACGACCCTCTATTTGAGCGAACTGGAGGGCTGGCGCGCCGCCCGTTTTTCCTGGAAGACCGCCTTGGAGGGGCTGCAACGGTCGGTGCCGGCCGAGGCGCAGCTAATCCGTATGGAGGCGCTGGACGACGTGGCCGCCGCCCGCCCGAAGTCGGCGGAAGAGACCCCGATGCCGTATCGGAGAATCCGTATGAAACTCAACGGCCGTGCCGCCGGCGAGCGTCCGGAGGATGTGGTGGCGCGGTTGGCCTCCGCGCTGCGGGGCATCGGCGCGCCCCAATCGGTGTTTTCCTCCGTGACCCTGGCGTATATCCAGGCCGATCCGCTCCAAGCCTCGCTGAACACCTTCGAGCTGGAGGCGACGGGCGAAGAGCGTCCGCTGAAAGCGCCATGAACTGGTCCGCGATGAACAAACAACAGCGCGAGCTGTTGATCCTGAAGGCGCTGGCGGCGGTCGGGCTGCTCGTGCTCGGCGTGTATTACGGCCTGATGCCGTTGATCGGAAAAGCCGTTCAGCTCCGGCAGCGCCGCCAGGAACTGGAGGAACAGATCGAACAGGCCGATCGCCTGCTCAAACTCGAGCCGTCGCTGCGGCGGCAATACGGCGAACAGCGTTCGCGCCTGGCCCAGATTATCGAGCAGCAGTTGCCGCCCTCAACCAACCCGCTGCTGTGGGCGAGCGATTTCATCCACCGCCACGCCCGCGCCGCCGGAGTGGCCATCGAACGCGTGGAGGAAATCCGGAGCGGAATTCCCGACTGGGCCAAACCGCCGGAACGCAAAAACCCCGCCCCCGACCAAGAAGACGGCGAGGCCGCCGAGCATAAGACCCGGCGGCGCGACGCGCGCGCGCCCGCGCCCCGTCATTTCGCTCCGTTTGCCGTGCAAGTCTCCGCGATCAGCGGATACGAGCGGCTCAAAGCGTTCGTGGACTCCCTGGAGCGGGACAACCCCTATTTGTCGCTTTCCTTGATTTCCATTGTTGCGCGCGACACGAATCCGGAGCAACATCAGGTGCGATTGACCGTGGAATGGCCGCGCCATCTCGAGGCGTACGACGCGAATCTCAGGAGCATGCTGAAATCGGAATGAAACCGGGGCGTCGGCAACTCGTCCGCAACGGGCTTCTCGCGGCGCTGGCGGCGGCGCCGCTGGCGATCGGCGCGCCCCTGCGCGATCCGTTCTTGCCCATCGGCTACCAACCGCCCCCCCCTCCGATGGATACGCCGCCGCCGAGCCACAGCCATGTCCCCGCGGTGTCGCCGCCGCGCGCCCCCTCCCCCGAGCAGTGGGATGAGGCGCTCCGCCAGGTGCGCGTGCAGGGAATCACGCGCCGCGGCGAACGGGCCGTGGCCGTGGTCAATGGGCGGGTGCTGGGCGTGGGCGATCGTATCGAGCTGCGGTGGAGCGGATTCGTTTTTCAATGGCGTGTGGAAGCGATTGACGCGCGAGGCGTCAAACTTGTAAGGATACATGAGAGCGGCGACGACGCGGAGGGAACGGTGATTCCCGCCACGTCGCCGTAAGAAGAGCGACCGAAAACAGGGGGCGCGCCCCTGGGGAGTATCGTCATGAAAATTAGGAGCGCGGGTTGGGTTCTTGGAGTGGCCGTGTTTCTGGCGGGCGGCGGCCATCGGCTTTGGGGACAGGAGACGCCCGCCGCCGGCGAAACGGCCGCTCCGGAAATTCCGGCGCCGCCGGGCGCCGCCGCGCCGGCGCAGGTGTCCCTCGGCAACGGCGCGCCGGCAGGCTCGATCGAAGGCGAGTTGATCTCGATCAAGCTCAACGATGTGCCCATGGACAAGGCCGTCCAAATGTTCATGGATATCTCCGGCGCCAATATCATCGCGGCGCAGACCAATCTGACCGGACGCGTCACCGTCAACCTCAAGGACGTGGACTGGCGCGAGGCCCTGCGCGGCATGCTGGAACTCCACGGCATGACGCTCATCGAGAAAGGCGGCGAAAAAGGCAAGACCGCCCCGATTTTCTATGTCGTCACGGAGCGCGCGGCGGATGCGCCCGAACCGGTTTTCATCGAGAATTTCATCCTGCGCTACAAGCGGCCCGCGACGCTGGTGGACGGCGTGACGGCGCTCATCGCCCCCCAAGGCAAAGTGCTGCACTCCAGCGGCAACATGCTCACGATCATGGCCACCGCCGACGCCTTGAAAAACGCGCGCAAGCTTATCGAAGAGACCGACCTGCGAATTCCCCAGGTTTTGATTGAAGCGAAGTTTGTGGAACTCAACGATCAAGCCATCAAAGACCTCGGCATCAATTGGCAGTCGCTGGAAGGGTTCCAAGTCGGCGTCGGCGGCCTGCGCTGGGAAATGGGCGATTCCCGGAGCGTGGATGAGCGCGGGCAGCGGACCTATCGCACCTTCGATGAGCGCGTCGGATCCGCCACGACCATCAACGAGGTCAATAAGCGCTCACTGTTTGAAGACAACACCCGGAAGTTTTTCGATATCAACGGGGTTCAGTACCAGGAATCCACCACGTCCTATGAAGAAGTGCCGCCGGGATCGGGCAATATCATCACGACGACCCGCGTCACCCCCACCCGCGAAATCAATAACCCGGTCAGCTCGCTCAGAGCCAGCGGCGCCAAACAGGAAGACACGTACCGTCTGGGGACCAACGACTCTTTCGAACGGCCGCGGGTGGACGCCCGGCTCTTCTCGAGCGTGAAATCGGCCGTCCTGACGGCGGATGATTTCCGGTTTACGTTGAGCGCCCTGCAACAGAGCGGCGGCGCCGATGTCATCTCGAACCCGAAAATCGTCGTCGCCAGCGGCGAGCGCGCGACCATCCACGTGGGGCGGAAAGACCCCGAAATCAAGGCGGTGGCGGACACCAACCTGCAAGGCCGCCTGACCTACCAACGCGACGGCTGGATCGAATCCGGCGTGCGCCTGGAGGTGCTGCCGATCGTCAATACCACCGACAGCATCTCGGTGACCATCTCCCCGCAGTTGAGCCGCATCGCGGGCTTCCAGGAATCCGGCGATACGCGGGTTCGCATTCCGATTCTTTCCACCCGCGAAATCACCAGCCAGTTCAGTCTGCCCAGCGGACGCACCGTCGCCATCGGCGGTCTGACCGAAACGGCGGACCGCGAAGTGGTGAAAAAGGTGCCCCTGCTGGGCGATCTGCCGCTCATCGGGAAGTATCTCTTCACGCACACCCACACCGAGCGCGTGCAGGATGAAATCATCATCTTCGTCACGCTCGCGGTCGCGGAAACCGAAGACATGAATACGCTGTCGGGAATCCCGGCCGACGGTCGGCTCATCCGCTCGCGGCTGCTCTCCGGCGAGAGCGACGTCCGGCTCCTCCCCCGCGGGGCGCAACTCCCGGCGGCGCCGGAAGAAGAAAGCCCCATGCCGCCCGCGGAAGCGCAATAGCGCGACGGGCGGATGATGTCATCCGTATCGAAAGCGGATGTCTCAGCGATGCGCGCGGCGGCGGCCGCGCGCATCGCGCTTTTGCGCGCCGAAATCGAGCGGCACAACCGCCTCTATTACGTCGAGGCGCGGCCGGAAATTTCGGATCGGGAATACGACGCGCTCCTGCGCGAGCTCGAGGAACTGGAGGCCGCGCATCCCGATCTGGCGACGCCCGATTCGCCGACCCGCCGCGTCGGCGGCGCGCCCCTGGAAGGCTTCGCGCCGGTCCGTCACACCGTCCCGATGATGAGCCTCGCCAATACCTACAACGCCGGCGAGGTGCGCGAGTTCGATCGCCGCCTCCGCGCGCTGATCGCGCCCCACGAACCGACCTATGTGGTCGAACCCAAAATTGACGGCGTCGCCGTCTCCGCGCGCTACGAGAAGGGGCTTTTTGTTCTCGGCGCGACGCGAGGCGACGGCCAGACCGGCGACGATATCACCGCGAATCTGCGCACTATTCGTTCGCTGCCGTTGCGCCTGATCGGCGAGGCCCCGCCGGCGCTCGAAGTTCGGGGAGAAGTTTATCTGGGCAAGGCGGCGTTCGCGCGGCTCAATCAGGAGCGCGAGGAGGCCGGCGAGGAGCCGTTCGCCAATCCCCGCAACGCCGCCGCCGGCTCCCTGAAGCAATTGGACCCCGCGGTCGTCGCCCGCCGTCCGCTGGCCGTGCTCTTCTATGCCGTCGGCGCCTGCGAGGGCGTCGAATTCCCCACGCACCGCGAACTGCTCGAGCGCCTGCGCGGCTGGGGACTGCCCATCCCGCCCCGCCACTGGTTTTGCCCCGACATCGCCGCGGTGGAGCGCGCCCTCGAAGAGCTGCGCGAGGCGCGCCGCGCCTTCGCGTTCGACACCGACGGCGCCGTGATCAAACTCGACGACCGCCGCCGTTATGCCGCGCTCGGCGCGACCGCCAAAAGCCCGCGCTGGGCCATCGCCTACAAATACGAGCCGGAACGAGCCGAAACCCGCCTGCGCGCCATCGCCGTGCAAGTCGGACGCACCGGCGTGCTGACGCCCGTCGCCGAACTGGAGCCGGTCGCGCTCGCCGGCTCCACGATCTCCCGCGCCACGCTGCATAACGAGGACGAGATTCGCCGCAAGGATATCCGCGTCGGCGATCGCGTCATCATCGAAAAAGCGGGCGATGTGATCCCCGCCGTCGTCGGCGTCAACGTCGCCGCCCGCACCGGAAGCGAGATTCCGTTTTCGATGCCGAAGACCTGCCCGGTCTGCGGCGGCCCGGTGGTCCGCCGCGAAGGCGAGGTTGCGGCGCGTTGCGAAAACTTGCAATGTCCCGCCCAGTTGAAACGCTGGCTGCGCCATTTCGCCGCGCGCAATGCCATGGATATCGAGGGGCTGGGCGAAGCGATTGTGGATCAACTCGTGGACCGAAGGCTTCTCGATTCGCCGGCGGACTTGTATTCGCTCGACGCGAAGACGCTCGCCGCGCTGGAGCGCATGGGGCCGAAATCGGCGGAGAATCTGGTCGCGGCCATCGCCGCCAGCCGCGAACGCGAACTCTGGCGCGTGATTCACGCGCTGGGCATCCGGCAGGTCGGCGCGCAATCGGCCCGGCTGCTGGCGGAGCATTTCGAAAGCCTGGACGCCCTGATGGCGGCGGACGAGACCGCGCTGACCTCGATCTTCGAAATCGGGCCGATCGTGGCGGGGGAAATTCGCGCCTATTTCGCCCAACCGCGCAATCGTTCTTTCATTGAGAAACTAAAAGCGGCCGGCGTGCGCACGGCGCGCGCCCCGCGTCCCGCGGCGCCGGCGGGCGCCCTTCCGTTGCAAGGCCGGCGTTTTGTGCTCACGGGGACGCTCGCCGCCATGCCCCGCGAGGCGGCCGCGGAGCGCATCCGCGCGCTCGGCGGCGCCGTCTCGGAAAGCGTGTCCTCGAAAACCAGTTTCGTGGTGGCCGGCGCGGAACCCGGCGCCAAACTCGATAAGGCGCGGGCGCTCGGCGTGCCGGTGCTCGATGAAGCGGCGTTTCTCAAAATGATCGGCGCAACCCCGGCATGAAATTGCGCGTCATCCCAACGGGCGCCTTTCAGGTCAACACCTTCGTCGTTCCCGCCGGCGCCGCCGGCGCGATCGTGGTGGACCCGGGCGAGGCGAAGCCGATCCTCGAGACGCTGGAGCGCGGCGATTCGGCCGTCTGCGCGATCGTGTTGACGCACGGCCACGTGGACCACCTCGCCGGAATGGCCGATTTGCTGCGGCGATATCCCGCCCCCGTGTATTTGCATCCCGCCGACGCCGCCTGGGCGTTTTCCCCTTTGAATTGCCTTCCGCCGTACTATCCGCATCCGCCGGCCCGCCCGGCCGACGTGCGCCCGCTGCGCGAAGGCGAACTGCGGCTCGGCGAGACCGTGTGGCGGGTGATCGAGACGCCGGGCCATACCCCCGGCGGCGTTTGCCTCCACGATGCCGCCGCGCGCTGTTTGATCAGCGGCGACACGCTGTTCCGCGAGGGCGTCGGGCGTACCGACTTGCCCGGCGGCGATGCGGACCTCCTCGCGCGCTCGCTCCGGCGGTTGTTGGAATTGCCGGACGATATCGTCGTATGGCCCGGCCACGGGCCGAGCACGACCCTCGGCCACGAGCGCCGCCGAAACCCGTTCATCGGGTCGGTCTAAGGGGCGCGGCGGCTATCGCCGTTGCGCCAGCACGGCGCGCTCGTACTCGTTCGCCGCCGCGATCCATTCCGCGCCGGGCGGAGACCCCGCTCGGCGGCAGAGCTCGTCCCATACCGCACCGAGCGGCGCGCTGCGCGACTCCTCCATCCACGCCAGCTTTTCCCCGTGCCGACCGGACGCTTCCAAATCGCGAAGGCGCTCGACCGGCTCGAGCAGCGCGGCTAACAGCGCCTTGCGCACCGCGCGCGCGCCGATGACATAGGCCATGATGCGATTGATGCTGGCGTCGAAGTAATCGGTCGCCAGATTCACGCGGGCGAGCGCGTTCCCGCGTATCAATTCCTGAAACACGGCGCGCAGATCGTCGTTGAGAATCACGACATGGTCGCTGTCCCATCGGATCGGCCGGCTGACGTGCAGCAGCAATCCTTCGTGAAATTGCAGCAGCGCGGAGATTTTGTCGGCGATCGTTTCCGTCGGATGGAAATGGCCCATGTCGAGGCACAGCCGGATTTTGCGCGTCAGCGCGTAGGCGGCGTAAAACTCGTTCGAACCGACGACGTAATCCTCGCTGCCGATGCCGAAAAGCTTGCCCTCGACGGCGTCGCGGCACCAGCGCGGATCCACGCCGTCGCTCGCCGCGAGCATTCGGTCGAGCGATTCCACCAGCCGCCGCCGGGGCGACCAGCGGTCGGCGGGCGAATCCTTGCGCCCGTCCGGCAGCCAGTGGTTGAGGGTCACGGGCGAGCGCAGCGCGCGGCCCATCGCGGTCGCGATGCGGCGGCAGGCGATTCCATGGCGCACCCAGAAATCGCGGATTTTGCGGTCCGGATGCGAAAGGGTCATGCCGTCGTTCGCCAACGGGTGGGCGAAAAAGGTCGTGTTGAAATCGAGTCCGATGTTTCGCGCCTTCGCCCAGGCGATCCAACGCCGGAAATGTTCCGGCGCGAGGACGTCGCGTTCCACGCGGCGTCCGTCGGTTTCCGCGTAGGAGGCATGCAGGTTGACGCGGTGGACGCCGGGCGCGAGACGCAAGACTTCCTCGAGGTCCTGCCGCAACTCATCGCCGTTGCGCGCGCGGCCCGGATAGGAACCGGTGGCGAGAATGCCGCCGCCGTCCACCGCGCCCTCGCGCACCTCGAAGCCGCCCACGTCGTCCGCCTGCCAGCAATGCAGCGAGAGCGGCGTCCGCAACGCCGTGGCAATGGCGCGCTCCACATCCACACCCAGCGCCTCAAAATGCCGCGCCGCCGCGGCGAATTCCATCGAGGCGTTCGCGCCGAGTTTTTTTTGTTTGGTCATCTCGCTTTCCTTTCCGCGCCGCCGAATTGCGATCGGCGGCCAAGAATGCCCGCGGCGCGCGCTTTCATCCAGCCGAAATTCGCGGGCCGCGCGCGCCGGCCGCGCGTCATTCGCCGCGCCAGTCCGGCGGCGCGCGGTCGCGTTTTTTGGCGGCGTGCGCGCGTTTTTCGTCGAGCATTCGCGCCTTCTGCCGGCGCGAGCGCCGACGTTTCTGACGTCGTATTTTCTCGCGGGCCTGCTGCGCCGCGCTCTTCGCGCCCTCCGCGCGGGCCTCCAGCCGCTCGCAAAGCCGCCGCCGCGCTAAAAAGCGGTTGAGCGCCTGCGAGCGCTCCGCGCCGCACCGCACTTCGATGCCGGTGGGAACATGCCGAAGGCAGACGACCGCCGAGGTCTTGTTGACCTTCTGGCCTCCCGGTCCCGCGCCGCGAATGAACCGCTCCTCCAGATCGCTCTCCCGCACGCCCAGGCGGGCCATGCGCTCGACCAGCGCCCGCTCTTTTTCTGGCGTGACGTTGAACATGCGCCGACCGTTCGTCTAGTAGGACAAGGGCGGATAGTCGCGGTAGAGCGAGACGAAAACTCGGCCCCGCCGCTGGAGCGGCGCAGAGACTTCGTCGGCGCGCAATGTGTAGCCGCCCGGCGCCTTCACCCGCACCCGGAATGAGGCGAGATCGGATGGACACGGCACGCGGGCCACCTGGAGATACCGCGGCAGCGTCTCCCACCGTCGCATGTCCGGTTGCTCGAGCAATCCGATGAGGACGAACCGGGTCAAAGCGCCGAGAAATTCTTCATCGGTGGCCTTGGCGACGGCTTCGGCGATCGCGTCCTTGATGACGATCCGCGTGACGGTCTTGGCCACTTTGAGCGCGATTTGTTTCTGGGCGGTGTTGAAGGCGAGATCGAGCGTGTCGGACAGCGGTCGGCTTTGGCCGACGACGCGGCCTCCGATTTCGATCTCGGCGAAAAGCGGCGCGCCGCTCGGCGGCTGTCCCGACGCGACATCGTAGCCGGTGGGCGCGCGGCCCAGCAGCACGAAGACCACCAGTTCGGACCCGCCGCCCGCCGCCGCGCCGCCGCGCTCGTCCAATCCGGCCTGCGGCGCGAGCGCCGCCGCCAGCCGATACTGCAGCGCGGCGTTCGAGGGGTCGTTCATCATCTCCAATCCGAAACCCGCGACATACCGCGAGAAAGCGCACTCGGGATAGCCGCCGAGCGCCTCCGGGTCCAGGGTCTGTATGATCCGCCGCGATTCGATCGCGGCGCTCTCCCAATCCCCCAACGCCAGGTGGTTGAGCGCCGTCATCGTATGCAGCAACGTGCGCTCGTAGGGCGCGCCGCGGAAATCCTGCGTCGTGTCGTTGGCGACGAAACTCGCGACGCCCTTCGAGACGGAGTAGGCGGCCAGCTCCTCGACCAGATCGGCGGCCTCGATGAAATCCCGGCTGCTGCCCGCGTAGTCGCCTTTCGCCTGCCGGACGGTTCCGCGCTCCATCAGCACGAGCACGCGATCCTTGCGCTGCGCCTTTTCCGGCCGCAGCGAAGCCTCGGCGGCGTCGAGCCGGCCGAGTTCGAAATTGGCCCGCGCGCCCGCGAGCGGCGCCGTGCAGCCGGTCGCCCCGAAAGCGCCGAGCGCCAACGCCAGCGCCGCCGCCCCACTGCGAAACCGCCGAAAGGCCCCTAGGCCGCGGGAGTTCATGACTGAAAATCCCCGGCGCGCCGCGCGGGCCGCGCGGCGCGCCGGACTCGCGTCACCAGCCGATGAGCGGCAGCCGCGCCTCGCGCGCGAATTCCTTCTCCGTCATCCACGCGATTTCGCCGGTGGTGAGGTCGGTGACTTCAATCGTCAGCTTGTAGTAATTGAGCCGAGTCTTGGAAACGCGGACCTGCCGCGGCGAGGTCTGCTTCATCTCCGCGAGAGAGCCCGTGATCATGTACTTCGCCCCGAGCTGACGGCCGATTTGCGCCTGCTGTTCGGGCGTGACGTTTTTGGCCTGGTAGCCCTGCTCCGCCATCAGTTCCGCGCGGCGCGCTTCGTTGACATAGCGAATCCGCCCGCTCTGGAACGTCAGATTGCGGATGCGGTCGCTGAGATTCTTCGTATCCACATAGATGCTCGTTCGGTTCTCGATCCCCGCGATCATCATCACCGGCGGCTCGGCCTCCCGGTTCAGGAGGGGGCTGCCGATCAGTTCCATCGCGACGCCCTCGGTGATCTGCCGCATGTCCGAATAATCGTACCGCTCGGACATGTGCCGCCGGTCCTCGACGTTGACGTCGCTGGTTTTTGCGCGAAACGCCGCGCACCCGCCGGACACCGCGGCCAGCGCCGCGACCATCGCCCATCGTGTCTGTATCTTCATGTGTTTCCCTTTCGGTATGCCCCGGACCTCGTCCCATAGACGGACGGACCGCATCCTTTATTCTCGCTCACGCCGTTCGCCGCCGAAACAGCGCGAGACGGGAAATCTTTCGAACCATCTTGTAGCAAATCCAGAGGACGAGCGCGAGGCAAAGCAGCGGGATGACGATCGCCAGCGCGGTGGTGAGGATCGAGCCGACCATTTCCATCGTCGAGACCGCCGGGTTGGCCAACCCGCCGGTCGTCCCGGACGATCCCGCGCGCAATGCGACCGTGCCGCCCTGCACGATCCCCGCCGCGCCGCCGCCGGCGATCACCGCCAGCGACCATTTCAGAAACGGCGAAAGATCGCTGAGCATCGAAGCCGTCACGATCGTGCCGGCGACCACCGCCGCCGGCGTCATGATCGTGTCCAGCAGGTTGTCGAGCCACGGGATGTAATACGCGGCGATTTCGAGAACGGTGGCGGTGGAAAACGCCAGCGCAGCCGGCCCGGAGCCGATCCACTCGAAGCCGGGGCCGAGCGTCAGGTGCCCCGCGCGCGCCGCCAGGCTCATGCCCAGCAGCGGCACGAACACGCGGAACCCGCAGGCCGCGCTCAACCCCATGCCCACCGCCAACGCCAGCAGCGTTTCCATGTCGCATCCTCCGCGCGCACTATACGCCGTTCGGACGCGCCGCGCACGCCGGTTTCCCGGTTTTTCCAAGGTCTGGAAAACAGGGCCGCCCGCCTTTCCAAGGCTTGGAAAAAAATCCGCCGAAATTTCCAAGGTCTGGAAAATCGGCGCGAAAATTTTCCAAGATGTGCTATAAGGTCCGGAAACGTCGCGCCGGGCCGGCGCAAGCGCAGCCACAGCGCATTCCCTTTTTTGTTCGCTCCCTGTCGGGCGGCGGCTAAAATCTCGTGGAGCGGCAGAGCAGCCGCCCAACCCGGAGGAGGAAACGCCATGTCGAAAGCGATCGAGGTCTTCGAGCGAAATCCCGCGGAGGTCGCGAAGCTTTACGGAGCGTCGCTGGGCACGACGCCGGGCGCGCTCCTGCCCGGCCGCGCCAACGCGAAGGCGTGCCTCAAGTTCACCCGCGACACCGGCGCGTATAACGTCGAGATCGGCTTCGACGCGAACGAGGCCGTGTGTTACGCGCTCTTCGAGAAGAAGGACCGGACGCCGCTCGCGGAGGTCGAGGTTCGGCAACTGCTGCTCCAGTGCGCCGCGCGCGCGGATTGGACCGAGGTGACGCCCTCCGCCTGGAATCCCAAAACCAAACGCAACACGCCGGCCGCCGGCTTCCGGGATTTCCAATATCGGGAAACCGACGTGAAGAAGAACGTGACGCGGATTCTGCTGGCGCGCCACCAGCTTCGGCCCGCGCGGCTCGCCGTTTGGTCGCTGGTCTGGACGGCGGATATCGAACGGGAACTCAAGCGCGCGATCGCCTGATCGCCCGCGCCGCGGCGCGCCCCGTCTCGCGCGTGAGCTGCGCGAGCCACGTTTTCGCCTCCGGCGCGAGCTGTTCCCACCGGAAGCGCCATTTCCAATTGCCCAGCGCCGTGCCGGGCACGTTCATCCGCGCCTCCGATCCCAGCGACAGCAAATCCTGCAGCGGCGCGATCGCCAGCCGCGCGTTCGTGCGCCAGGCCGTCGCGATAAGATTCCGCGCAAACGCCGCCGGATCGCGCCCCAGCCGTTCCTCCGCCGCGCGGCGCGCCCGCGCGACCTCGCCGTCCCCAACGCGCGCCGCCGCCTCGAACCAGCCGCGCGCCGTGTCGTTGTCGTGCGTGCCGGTATAAACGACGCTGTTCTCCCGAATGCGCTCGAGGCGGTCGGGCCGCTCGGCCAGCTCGCCGAAGAGGAATTGCAGCACCTCCATCCCCGGCAGGCCGAACCGGTCGCGCAGCGCGCGGACTTCGTCGGTAATGATGCCGAGGTCTTCCGCGATGATCGGCAAACCGCCCAGCGCGTCGCGCAATGCCGTCAAGAGCGCATCGCGCGGACCCTCCACCCAGCGCCCGCGCACGGCCGTCGGTTCCGACGCCGGAATTTCCCAGTAATCCTGGAAGCCCCGAAAATGGTCGAGCCGGACGACGTCGGCGAATTCGAGGGCGCGGCGCATGCGTGCGATCCACCAGCGATAGCCCTCGGCGGCATGCGCCTCCCAGCGGTAGAGCGGATTGCCCCACCGCTGGCCCTCGGCGCTGAAGTAATCCGGCGGCACGCCGGCGACGACCGTCGGACGCCCTTCGCCGTCGAGTTGAAAGAGTTCCGGCCGCGCCCAGACATCCGCGCTGTCGTGCGAGACGAAGATCGGCAGATCGCCGATGAAGCGGATGCCGAGCGCGGCCGCGAGGCGGCGCAATTCGGTCCACTGCCGCTCGAAAAAAAACTGCTGAATTTCGACGCGCCTCATTTCCCTCGCCAGACGCCGCCGCGCCGCATCCAGCGCCTTCGGCTCGCGCCGCGCCAGCGGCCGCTCCCACGCCGTCCATTCGCGGTCGCCCATCTCGCGGCGAATCGCCGTGAAAAGAGCGTAATCCGGCAGCCACGCGCGATGGCGCGCGCGAAAGGCGTTGAAACCGCGCTGCCGGAAGGCCGGCGCCGCGGCGAAGCGATCCGCCGCCGCGTCCAGGAGCGCTTGCCGCGCCGGGATGGCCGCGACGAAATCGGCGCGGTCGGCGGGCGTTTCCGGAAAACCGCGGAGATCGCCAGCGGTCAGCCAGCCGTCGCGGCGGAGGTCGTCCGCGCTCACGAGCAGCGCATGCGCGGCGAAGGCGGAGGGGCTCTGGTAGGGCGAATCGCCATAACCGGTGGGGCCGATCGGCAGAAACTGCCAGTAGCGTTGGCGCATGGCGGCCAGCGCGCGCAGCCAGCGGCGGGCGTGCGGACCGATTTCCCCCACGCCCCAGCGTCCGGGCAGCGACGTGATATGCAGCAATAAGCCGGACGCGCGCTCCGGCAGCGCGGCGGGCGCTTCAGCCCTCATGGCCCACACTCGCGATGACATATCCGCCGGAACGTTCGTCGCGTTCGAGCTTCAACAGGCCGCGGCGCTGCGCCTCTTCCAGCAGGAGGTTGAAGGAGCGGAAGCCGTGATACGCCTCGTTGAAACCGGGCCGACGGCGCTTCAAGGTCTGTTTCACCATCGAGCCCCAGACCTTGCCGTCGCCGCCGCGGTCGGCCATCAGCTCCTCGACCACCTCCATCACCTGCGCGATGCCTTCGCCGGCGCGGTCGGCTTCCTCGGACTTCGCCGGCGTCTTCGCGGCCGCAGTCGCGTCCGCGGCCGATGGGCGCGCGCGGCGGGGCTTGCGGGCTGCGCTCGAGGCGCGGGCGCGGGCGAGGTCGTCATAAAAAATGAACTCGTCGCAGTTGGCGATCAGCAGGTCGGAGGTGGAATTCTTGACCCCGACGCCGATGACCGTCTTGTTATTCTCGCGCAGCTTGCTGACGAGCGGGGAGAAATCGGAATCGCCGCTGATGATGACGAAGGTGCGGGCGTAGGGTTTCGTGTAGCACAGGTCGAGCGCGTCCACGCACATGCGGATATCCGCGGAGTTTTTGCCCGACTGGCGCACATGGGGGATGTCGATGAGCTCGAACGAAGCCTCGTGCATCGCGGTTTTGAATTCTTTGTAGCGCGTCCAGTCGCAATAGGCCTTCTTGACGATAATGGGGCCTTTGAGCAGCAGTTTTTCGAGCACGAGCCGGATGTCGAAGCGGTCGTACTGGGCGTCCTGCACGCCCAGCGCGACGTTTTCGAAGTCGCAAAAAACGGCCATACTGCCGGTGTCGGTGATCTCGCTCATGGCGTTCGCTATCCTTTCGCGCGCGGCCCGGCGCGCCGGCAAGGCTTCGCGGCGGCGCCGATCATACGCCCGGCGCGTTCGGAGACAAGCGCGAAGCTCACGGCGCGAACCGCCACAGAATCAGCGACAGCGGGATAATGGAAAGCAACGTCGTCAACATGATCGAGGCGCCGGAGAGGTGTTCATCCATGCCCAGCGGTTTCGACATCACGAACATCGCGACCGCCGTGGGACAGGAAAGGTACACCAGCGCGATCAACGTCTCCTCCGGTCCGAGCCCGATCCACCGCGCCAGCGCCCAACCCGCGAGCGGACTGAGGCCGATTTTGAGGAATGTCGCCGCCAGCGCCGGATCGCTCACTTCCCGCAGTCGCCGGCGATCGAACGAAGCCCCCAGCCCCAACAACGCCATCGGCAGCGCCATGTTGCCGATGATCTTGAGCGTGCGCTCCGGAAACGTCGGCAGCGGAAGACCCGCGGCGGAAACGGCCAACCCGCCGGCGCTCGCCAGAATCAACGGATTGGTCGCCACCTCGCGGATCAAGAGGCGCGCGTCGGTCTTGGGCCCCCGCTGCAAAAGCGCGCCCAGAATCACGACGCTCGCATTGTACAGCAGCACCATCGGGCCGAGGCACAGGGACGCGGTCGCGGTCCAGGGCGAACGCGCCGCGCCCATGCCCTGCGGAGACAACGCGAAGATGAGGATCGGAAGGCCGGCATACGCGAGATTTCCGCGATAAGCGCACGCGATCAGCGCTCCGGCTTGAGGCCTCGGGAAGCGGCGCAGGCGAGCGTAAGCGGCGGCGCACAGCGCGGTGAACACCGTCGCCGCCAGGAGCGCCAACATCACACGCCCGGACCAGCTATCGCGCAGCGAGGCGGCCGCGACCTCCCGAAACAAAAGGGCCGGCAGCCCGATGTGATAGGTCAAGCGGTTGGCATCGCGGAAAAACTCCGCCGCGTAACGCCCGCGCCCGCCGAGCCAGGCGCCGAGCGCGATCACCGCGATCACCGGCGCGAGAATGTTGAAGACGTTCATGAATCGAAGGCGATGATCGAAAACCGGCCGGCGCCAAGGGGCGGCAAGACACCCGCGTTGGCGCGGGGATCAAGGCGCGCCGATTATTCTTCCTCCATGTTATACCGAAGCGGCGGGCGTCTCCTTTTCACGCCGCCCCGATTCCCCGCCCCGCGGCGCCGGCGCGTGGGGGATCGAGAGCGTACCGTCGAAGAACTCGATGACGTGCCCCTTCTCCACCAGCCAATGCAGATGACCCAGCAACGCGCGCGCCTCCGCGTCCGCCGCCGGATCGCGTCCCGGAAAGAGATCCTGCAGCATTTGCGCCCGCGTGCAGCCGGGATGCGCCGCCAGATAGTCCAGCGCCGCGCGGATCGGCGCGATGGCGCGCTCGGGGGCGATCGGCGAGGGCGCCACGGCCGTGACGAACGTGTGAGAGGACCCCGCCTTGAAAAGATGCAGGCCCATGTGCCGCAAAGCCGGGCGCAGCGCGTACATGAGCGACATCGGAAACCGGCTTTCGCGCGACCACGCATCGCGCAGCAGCGCGCGCAGGCGCTCGTCCTCCAGGTTCATCGCCACCGCCGCCGGAACGGTCGCATGGGAAACCTCTCGAATCAACGCCGGCGCCAATTGGTCGCGCAGCAGGGCGCGCGCCTCGTGGGGCTTGAGCGGCGGCGCGTCCGGCATATCGCGGCGATGGTACAACGTGACCTTCGAGGCCTCCCGTTTCCATTGCTCGATGACTTCCGGATCGCGCACGGTTTCGATCTCGCGGCGATATTCGTCGAGCGTCAGCTCCGGCGCGACTTCATCGTGCGCCTGCAGCAGGTTTTCGTTGTAGGCGTGGTGATTCGGCGGGCCGAGCAGCCGGCCGCTCCGGCGGCAGCGCGCCACGCACACGAACTGCCCCTGCGGCGGCCCCAATTCCGTCTCCCGCGCCTCGAAAAAGCGGTCGCTATGCCGGGCGACCGCATGCGCCAGCGCCTCTTCCCGTTGCAGAAAGACCATGCGGTCCGCCTCGCATAAATACAGCTTCAGCGGTTCCGCCGCGCCGCGCGCCCGCTCGATCTTGACTTCGTAGAACTCCGGCTTGGCGAGGAACAGATGGGCCAGCTCCGAGAGCGGATAGGCGCGCCGCGTGGCGTGAATCCGGTGCGCGGCGGCGCCCAGCCGACGACGCTCCGGGAGAA
>CALGXT010000184.1 GCA_937935255.1 uncultured bacterium
AAACAACTACGAAAGACACGAACGACACGAAAATAATATCGTAGGTAGTTATCTCGACGCGGAATCGAAGCCAGAAAGAATAGTTCAAGGCGGTGCTGGAATTTGTAGTTTTATGATCGAGATCGTGCTAAAAGATGAAAGTTATCGGATCATGGGGGCCTGTTTCGAGGTATACCGGGTGAAGGGATATGGCTTTGTGGAGCCGGTGTATCAAGAATGTCTGGCCCTGGAGTTTCAGGACCGATCCATTCCGTTTGTCGAACAACCGACGCTGGCTCTTTCATATAAGGGACGGTCGCTTGAGCACGCATTTTCGCCGGATTTTGTGTGCTTCGATCAGGTGATCGTCGAAATCAAGGCCGTAAAAACACTGAACGATGAACACCGGGCGCAAATCATCAACTATTTGAAAGCCAGCGGAAAAGCATTGGGCTTACTGGTGAACTTTGGCCATCACCCGAACCTGCAATACGAACGTTTTCTGAATATTCGGGAGGAAACTACGAAGGGCACGGACGACACGAAAGCGGAACTGTAGATAGTGCGCTTGACGCCCAAACTAAATAATACAGTATGGAAAGCGGGATACACGCCGGGATGGCCCAGGGCTTTCGTGCAATTCGCGTATTTCGTAGTTGAGAAAAAACAACTACGAAAAACACGAACGACACGAAAAAAAAGTCGTAGTTAGCGCGCTCGACATAAGAGCGAAGCCGAATATAAAACGGAAGGAAAACGGAATAAAAGTCGTGATGGTCGAGGGCTTTCGTGGAATTCGCGTATTTCGTAGTTGAGAATAAAACAACTACGAAAGACACGAACGACACGAAAATAATATTGTATGTAGTTATCTCGATGCAAAACAAAAGTTAAATCTAAAATGGAGTGGATGTGGGAAAAATCTCGAATATCCCGGATTTTCGCTCGTTTCGTAGTTGATCCTTATGGAATCGGAATCGTCCAACCCTTCGGATAGCGGGTCGAAGGCGCTTCGAGAGGCGCTCGATATCAGCTTCCGCCTGTTGCGATGGGCCTTGATCGCTCTTTTCGCGGTCTATCTGCTTTCGGGACTCTTCGTCGTCCGCCAGCACGAGCGGGCGTTCGTGCTGGTGTTCGGACGGCCGCAAGGCGTCGGCGAAGAGCGAATTCGCGGTCCGGGAGCACACTGGACTCTGCCCCGGCCGTTCGCCGAAATCCGCCGCGTCGAGACCGAGCGCGTCCGCGTCGTGTTCACGGCGCCGCCGCCCACGGCCCCTGCGCCGAACGAGACACCGCCCAAAATCGGGTGGGACGACTATCAGCTCACGGGCGACGCCAACCTGGTGCGGGGCATTTGGGCGCTTCGCTATACCGTCGCCGATCCGGCAGCGTGGCTCTTCGCTTTTGAAAATCCCGATGCCGTCCTGCGCAATGAACTCGCCCACGCCGTCGTAGGCGCCACGGCGCGTTTTGCGGTGGATGCCGCGCTGCGCACCGATGTCGAGGGCTTGCGCGCCGCCGTCGAAGACATCGTGCGTCGGCGTGCGGCGGAAATCGGGGTGGGCGCGCGGATCGAGCGGGTGGACCTCGTCGCGATGGGCCCCCCGCCTTCCGTAGGACCGGCGTTCGACGAAGTGATTCAGAGCGAGCAGGACCGCAGCCGGCAGATTGGGGAGGCGCGGGCCTATGCCGCGCGGGTCGCCAACGAAACCGAAGGCGCCGCGGCGCGCATCGTCTCTGAAGCGGAGGCTTATCGGCAGCGGTTGACGGCGGAGGTGGCGTCGGCGGCCGATTATTTTCAGGCCGTCCAGCCCCTTCATGCCGAACAGCCGGAGGTGGTCGCCCAAACGTTGCATCAGGAGACCTTGCGGCGGGCGTTGCGGCGTGCGGGGGGGCTGTATTATTTGCGGCCCGCGCCCGACGGACGGCAGGAACTGCGGTTGTGGCTGGGTCCGCCCGCGCGGCGGGCCGGCGCGCCGGAGGAGCGGCGCTGATCCATGCAAACCCGACGCCCCGAACCTTTGCACGACCACGAGCATCGGCGCTCCGGGAAGGGGGCCGCGCGGCTGCTGCTTTGGGTGCTGATCGGCACGGCCTTCGTCATCGGCGGTTATCTCGCCTCGTGGGTCTATCCGGAAAATCCGCTTGCCGGCGACTTGAGCGCCGCCGTCGGCGCCGTGATGCTGGCGCTGCCGATCCTCGTGACCGCCGTTCGCGACCTGCTCGAGGGGCATGTTCACATGGACGAGCTGGTCGCCATCGCCGTGCTCGCCGCTATGGCGCAGGGCGATTTCCGTACCGCGGGCGTCATCGCGTTCTTCATGTTGATCTCGGTCGTCATCGAGACGCGCACGGCGGAGGGCGCGCACGCGGCGATCGAAAGCTTGATCCGTCTGACTCCGACGATGGCTCGCCGGCTCGTCGGCGATCGCGAGGAGTCCATCCCCGCCGCCGAACTCCGGCCCGGCGATCGCATTCGTCTGCTGCCCGGCGAAAACGTGCCCGCGGATGGACGCATCCTGGAGGGCCGCACCACGCTCAACGAGGCGACCATTACCGGCGAATCCATGCCCGCCGAAAAAGGCGCGGGCGAGGAGGTTTTCGCCGGGACGCAAAACCTGACCGGCGCGGTGACGGTGGAAGTGACCCGCGCCGGCGAGGACACCACGATCGGCAAGGTTCGCGATTTGATTCTGGCGGCCGAACGCACGCGTCTGCCGATTTCCAGGATGATAGACCGTTATGTCGGCTACTACACGCCGATCGTCCTGTCGATCGCCGCCTTCGTATGGTTCTTCACCGACGACTGGTCGCGGGTGGTTGCGGTGCTCGTTGTGTCGTGCCCCTGCGCGATCATTCTCGCCACGCCGACGGCGATGGTGGCGGCGCTCTCGGCCGCCGCCCGGCTCGGCATTTTGATCAAGGACGTCGCCGATCTGGAGGCGTTTTCCCGCGTGGACGCCGTGATATTCGATAAGACCGGCACACTGACCACGGGCCGGCTGGGCGTGGTGCGGTTGGCGCCGTCCGGCGGACTCCCGCCGGAAGAATTGCTCGCCGCCGCCGCCGCCGCCGAGCGCTTCAGCAATCACCCTGCGGCAAAGGCCATTGTGGGGTTGGCGGAGGAAACCGGCGTACCGCGCGTGGAACCGACGGATGCGCGCGAGGAGCCGGGCCGCGGCGTCATCGCGACGGTGCACGGCGAAACGGTGGTGTCCGGTCGAGCGGATTGGTTGCGCTCGAATGGAATCGCGGACGCCGATCTTGATCGAGCGGATGCCCGGGATACGGCGGATTACAGCGTCATTTTCGTCGCGCGCGGCGGCCGTTATCTCGGCTGGATCGGCCTTCAGGATCAGGCGCGTCCGGAGGCCGCCGCGGCGCTGCGCCGCCTGCGCGAGAGCGGCGTGCGGCGGATCGCCATGGTCACCGGCGATCGCGAGGCGGCGGCGGCGCGCGTCGCGCGCGAGATCGAGTGCCCGGAATTCCAGGCCGGATGTCTGCCCGCGCGGAAGGTGGACTTCGTAGCGCAGGTTCGCCGCGACCGCTATCGTGTCGCGTTCGTCGGCGACGGCGTCAACGACGCCCCGGCGCTGGCGGCGGCGGATACCGGTATCGCGATGGGCGCGGCGGGCAGCGATGTCGCGATTCACAGCGCGAAGATCGCGCTGATGAACAACGATCTGCGGCGGTTGCCATTCCTCGCGCGGCTCTCCCGCCGCACCCGCGCGATCGTGCTGCAGAATCTCGGCATCGGCATGACCTTTATCGTCGGCGGCTTGCTGCTCTCCGGCGCCGGCCGGCTCAACCCCATTGTCGCCGCCATCCTCCACAACCTCGGCTCGCTCATCGTCGTCTTCAACAGCGGACGACTCATTCGCGATGGCGAAGAACTCGAGTAGAACCGCGGGCTTGGGACCATTCGCGGCCCGGCCGGCGGCCGGGCCCTACCCGCGATGGAGAGGGCGGCGAAACAAAATGCCGCGCCCGAAAGGGATCGTCGCGCGTTCCCTCCTTGGCGCGCTGCTCGCCGGCATCGCCGCGGCGGACGAGGATGCGCCGCGTTTGCGCCCCGATTTCACCCTGCTTCTGCGCCAGGTTCAGCTCGAGGACGGCGACGCCGCAGCGCGGAATGAGACGCGGCTGCGCGCGGAAGTCCGCGTCGAGGCGGAGGTCTCGACGAGCATGCGGGCCGTGCTGGCGCTCGGCACGTCGCGCGAGGGCGACCCGGTCGCGGCGGAGGCGACGCTGGGCGACCGCCTCGGCGACCCGCCGGTCGGCTTTCGGGTCGCGTCGCTCGCCTGGCGTCCCGAAACTCTTTCGGGGTTGACGCTCCTCGCCGGCAAGCTCGAACCGCCGTTTCTGCTCGTCAGCGATTTGATTTGGGATCGCGATCTTCGGCCGGAGGGCGCGGCGGCGCGATGGTCGAGCGCGGCGGGCGATTTCGATTTTCTGGCGTCCGGCGGCGTGTTTGTGCTGCGCGACGACGATGGGCTCCGGCGCGGCGAACGCGCCCGGCTCTACGCGCTGCAAGCCGTTCTTCGCCGCCGTTGGCCCGACAAGTCGTGGGCGATCCTGGGCGCCGGGTATTATCCGGCGGAGGGCGCGGAAGCCGTCGCGCCTTCCGAGGAATTGCCCGCAGATCGCGTTCGTCCCCTGGAGTTTTTCGCGGCGGGGACGTGGGAATTATATTTCCCCGTGCGGGGCGTTCTGCACGGCGCGCGAAACGGCGAGACCGACGCCGCGCAGGAAGGCTGGCTGGCCGAGCTGACCGTCGGACGCGCGCGCGCCGTCCATGGGATGGAGATCGGCTGGCAGTGGCGGCGGATTGAAAAGAACGCCGTCTTCGCAACCTTTGCCGACAACGAGCTCTGGCCGGGCGCGGGCCGCACGGAACACCGCTTTCGGCTCGCGTACCGGCCGGCGCCGGGCGTGCGGCTGGGTTTCATCTGGAGCGAAGGCCGACGGCTCGATGCGTCGGCGGATAAACTGCGCGGCGCGGCGTTGGAGGCGTGGGTGGAGTTCTAGGCCAAACGATGCAGTGCGAGAAGGCGTCGCCACGCCTTGGCCCGCGAAGCTTCAGCGAAGCGGGCTCCGCCCTCCAGTTCCCCGCCGGCGGCTGTAGTTCCGCCGCTCTGCCGGCGGAAATCTTGTGTAGACCGTCTCCGGCGGCGGAGCGCCGGAGCTACAGCGGCGCACGATCGTCAGGTCTCGTCGCGAGCCGCGCAGCGGCACTAAGGCGCAGCCCGTGGCTGGAATTCTCTACTCTTTTTTTGTCTCACCAAGCCGTTGGGATCGCAAAGGAATCCTCTTCCTGGCTTTTTCCGCTTTTACCAAACTCTGCGCTCTTTGCGCCTTTGCGAGATTCTTGTTCGATTTCCCAACGCGGATGGGCGTTGCACCAACATGATCACGCTACGCGCGGCTGGTCCAAGCCCGGCCCCGTCGCCGCCTATTCGCCGACTTGCTCGTTCGTGATGTCGTCGAAGGCGTCGGCGTCTTTCGGGCCTTTGGACATGATCAGGTAGGCGAAGCGAGAGCGGTTGGTATAGAGATAGGCTCGGCCCCAGGGATCCCGCATATCGTCGGGGTGCTTCAGCGTGCGATCGAGCGTGGCAAGCACGCTCCATTGGGAAGCGTCCATGGGGCCGTTGAAAGTGGCGGGCGGATAGCGTCCGTTTTCTACGCGATAGGCCTCGAGGGCGAGTTTCAGCCGCTCGATTCCCGCGCGCGCCCGCTTTTGATCGGCCCGGCGTCCGGCGTAGGCGCTGCCGGCGACGATCACGGCCGCCAGCATCGCGATAATGGCCATCACCGCCAGCATTTCCACCAGCGTGAAGGCCCGCGAGCGGCGAGAGCAATTCATTTCGCGCTTCATGATCCGTTTCCCGCTTCTGCATTTATCATCCGCCCATGCACGGCATTCCGCAAGCGAGAAAAGCAAAGAGCAAGGGCGGAGAGCGGGGGATGCGGCAAGATATGGGCTCCGTCCTCCTCCAAATCAGACCTCCAACATCCTCTGGGCTCTTCACCGCAGCCGCACGCGGGGATCAAGCGCGGCGTAGGCGAGGTCGGTCAGCAGATTGGCCGCCATGTAGAGCAGCGCGCCGATCCAAACGACGGCCCGAAGCACGTCCACATCCGCCGAATGGATCGCGTTGACGCTGAGATAGCCGAGGCCGGGGATGCCGAAGAAGCTTTCGAGCAACAAGCTGCCGGTATAGAGAAACGGCAGAGCGAGGGCGACGTTGGTCAACACCGGCAGCATCAGGTTCGGCAACACATGGCGGAATAAAACGCGCCCCGCGCCCGCCCCGCGCGCGAACGCCGTGCGAACATAGTCGCGACCGATCTCGTCGAGCGCCAGCGTGCGGTAAAACCGGACATCCGCGCCCAGCCCAGAGATAATGCCGATCAGCGCCGGCAGCGCCAGGTGTCGGAACGACTCGTAGCCCCACGCCGGAAACCAGCCCAGCCGATAGGCCAGCACATACTGTCCCGCGGTGATCCACACGAGGTAATTGACGCTCATCAGGCCGACGGACAGCACAACCGCCGAGCGATCCAACCAGGAATTGCGCCGGTAGGCGCACACCAGCGCCAGCGCCAGCGCCGTCGCCAGCCCGACGAAAAAAATCGGCACGGTCAGCGCCAGCGAGGGGCCGATGCCCTCCCGCAGCAGCTCCGCCACGCGCCGATTTTCGCGGCTCGACACGCCGAGATCGAAACAAAGAAGTCGGCCGAGATGGTGGAAAAATTGCGAATCGAATGCATGCCGATTTCGCCGTCGCACCCGAGCCGAGAGAATTTCGATTTCGCCGTTCGTCACACGCAAGCGGGGCGGAAGCTTTTCGGAATCCGCCGCATCGGCCGAATCCGTCCGCCCCGCGAACAACACCGCCGCCGTTTTCCAAGGCTTGGAAGACGAAAGCCCCTGGGTTTCCAAGCCCTGGAAAACGCCGCCGACGCTCACGGCCGCCGTGGCGTCGCCCTGCGGCCGCCAGACGAGTTCCAGGCGATATACGACGCCCGGCAGGGGCGGAAAGGCCGCCGCGAGGCGATAATCTCCCGGACCCAGGCGAACCGAGCCGAGCTCCGGATCGGATGTCGGCGCGGGCGCGCCGTCTTCGGCCGTCCAGCGCGGCGGGCCGTCGGGATAGAGCCGAGTGGGGGACCAGCGCCCGGCGACGAGCGGCTTGTTGAAGCCGCGAACTTCGTCGAACTCCTCAAGCGCCCGCGGCGAGGCGCGCTCGCCCAGCGTCAGAGCGGCGGGGCTGCCGCCGACGATGTTGAAAAGCAGGAAGGTGAGCAGCAGCACTCCGATCAGCGTCGGAATGGCTTGCGCGAGGCGGCGCAGGATGAATGCGCCCTCGAATCTCAGGCTGGAAAAGCGCGCCACGAATCGAACCGTTCGAAACTCCATGAATATCCTCCGTTTCGCGGATCGGGGAAAGTTGAATTTGGAACATCGGATCGGCGGGAAGGGGGCCGATCGGGGAATAAAATCGGCCAAAGACCCGTGGGGGCGCGCGAAGGACATCCGGCCGCCGCCGATTCGCTTTCGCCCCCACCCCTTTGGACGCCCGCTTTGCTCGGCTACGGACTGTAGCACACTTCGCGAAGTGTGATACACGGCGGGGGATTCGAGGCGGCGGCGCGGTGGCCGCCTTTTCCCGTTGAGCGGGCGCCCGCGCCTGTGGCAGGATGGCGCGCCGACCGATGAAATTTCCAGATTCGATATCGCCGCCCGCGAATGATTCCTCTCCCGCCCCGCCGTCCGCGGCCGCGTTCTTCGATAACGTCCGCGGCGCGTTCTTCCGACGTGTGGATTGGCTGGCCTTCGGCATCGTTTTTGCCTTCGCTTTTCTACTGTATTTCCACACGCTGGCGCCAACGGTGACGCTGGAGGACTCGGGCGAACTGGTGGTCGCCGCCGATTACCTCGGCGTGCCGCATCCGCCCGGCTACCCGATCTGGACGATCGTCGCCTGGTTTTTCCAGTGGGCCTTTCACTGGATTCGCTATTACGGCCGACCGGACTCCAACTGGGCGATCCTGGCGCATTCGCTCCGCGACCTCTTCAATGCGGCCGGTCCCGGCGGCTATCCGAATCCCGCGTGGGCCGTGAATCTTTGTTCGGCGTTCTTCGGGGCGCTCTCGTGCGCGCTGCTCGCGCTCCTTATCAGCCGTTCCGGCGCGGACCTGCTGCGCGGCATAGAAGCGTTCAACCGCGGCATCGGGCTGCGCGCGGAAACGTTGTTCTGCTGGGCGGGCGGCGTGGGGGGCGGCGTGCTGTTGGCCTGTTCGCCGGTGCTGTGGTCGCAGTCCGTGATCGCCGAGGTGTACAGCCTCAACGCCTTTTTCCAAACGCTGATTTTACTGCTGCTCTACCGCTGGATGGCGCGGCCCTCGGACCGCCGCCCGCTGTATGCGCTTTCCTTCGCCTTCGGGTTGGGGCTGACGAACCACCAAACGTTGCTTTTTTTCGGGCTGGCGCTGGCCGCGGGGGTTGCCGTGACGGACCGCGCCCTGTTCCGGGACTGTGCGATCGTCGGCGGCGCGCTGTCGCTTGTTGTGCTCCTAAATGTGCTGGCTGTTCGCGCGGGCTGGAACGACGTGGTCTGGATGGCGGGGCCATCGGCGCCCGGTTTCTGGCTGCACACGTTGCTGTTCCTCATCATTCCGGCGATCGGCGCCGCGCTGTTGCCGCGCGGGCGCCCGGCGGCGGCGATCTTTCTGCTGATCCTGCTGGGCCTTTCGTTCTACGCCTATCTTCCGCTGGCCTCCGAGCAGAATCCGCCGATGAATTGGGGCTATCCCCGCACCTGGAGCGGTTTCTTGCACACCCTCTCGCGCGGCCAGTACGAACGCATCACGCCCGCGGATGTTTTCTCGGCGAAATACTGGCTTCAACTCGGCGCGTTCTGGCGGGACCTGCGCCGCCAGTTCACGTTGCCGATCGCCGTGCTCGGCGCGATGCCGTTCTTGATGTTCCGCCGGCTGCGGCCCGCCGGGCGCGGCTGGCTGGCGGCCACGCTCGCGGCGTTCATCGGCGTCAGCGTCGTTTTCCTGACGTTCCAGAATCCGGCGCTCGACATCACCACGCAGTTTATCGCGCGCGTACAGTTCATCCAGTCGCATGCGCTTTACGCGCTTTGGATCGGCTACGGCCTCCTGTTCGGCTTCGCGTGGCTGCATCTGCAAACCGGCGGACGCCGCGCGCTCCTGTGGCCCGGCGTCGCGTTGGCGCTCGCCGCGCCCGCGGCGCCGCTCTGGCAGAACGCGCGCGACGAGGAGTACCTGCGCGCCGTCGGCGGCGCCGAACAGCATCGCAACGATTTCGGCTGGCAGTTCGGCCACTGGCAGCTCGAGGGCGTCGAGGCGATCCGCCGGGAGATCTCACCGGAAGAATGGGCCGCGTATCCCACCCCCGGCTATCCCGAGCCGATGGCGGCCGGGGCGATCCTCTTCGGCGGCACTGATCCCGGCCGTTTCGTGCCGACCTATATGATCTTCTCGGCGAACGTGCGGCCGGATATCTACCTGATCACGCAAAACGCCCTCGCCGACCCCGACTATCTGCGGGCCATGCGCGACCTGTATGGAGACCGCATCTGGATTCCCACCGGCGCCGAGAGTTTGATCGCCTTTCAGCGCTTTCAGCGGGAATACGAAGCGCGACGCGCCGAGGGTTTCGCCGACGATACCGTCATCCGCGGCGGCGAGACCCGAATGACCGTCGAGGGCGTCGGCGGCGTCATGAGCATCAACGCCTACCTCTCTCGTATGATCTTCTTCGCCAATCCCGACCGCGAATTCTATGTGGAGGAGAGTTATCCCATCCCTTGGATGATGAATCATCTTGAGCCCCACGGTCTTGTCTTTCGGCTCCGCAAGGAACCCGCGACCCTGACGGACGCCATCGCCGCGCGAGATCGCGCTTTCTGGGACTGGTACGTTGCGCGGCTGGTCGCCAATCCCCGCTTTCGGCGCGACATCAACGCCCAGCGGTCGTTCTCCAAATTGCGTTCCGCCCAGGCGGGCCTTTATCTTTATCACCGCCGTTTCGCGGATGCCGAATATGCCTACCGGCAGGCGATGGCGCTGCACCCCGGCAGCCCGGAGGCCGCGCTGCGATTGGCGGATTTATACGCGCAACAGCAAAAGTATGCCGCCGCCGCGGAGGTCGCCGCGGCGTTCGCCGCGCTCGACCCGCTCAACGCACGCGCCGCGGAATTCGCCAAGCTGCTGCAGGTCGCCGCCCACGGCGTCGAGCGCCGCGCGGAATTGGAGGCGCGCCGCGCAGCCGGCGCGCTCTCGGCGGAGGAATGGCTGGAACTCGTCGAGCTTGAATTGCGCTACCGGAATTGGGACGCCTTCGAGAACGCCTTCGATGAAGCGCTGCGGTTGGACTCCCGACCGCTGGACTACTATCTGGCCTTGGGCCGCTTCGCGCTCGAAGGCGGCCGATACGAACGGCTGGAAAAAGCGCTCGTGCGCGCGCTGGAGTTCTATCCGGATCATCCGGACATGCGGCTCGATCTCGCGACCGTGCGCCTCGCGCTCGATCGCGCCGACGAAGCGGCGGAGGCGCTCAAAGAGTTTTTGCGGCGCGGCGGCGCGGCGGCGCGCCTGCGTTTGAGGGCGGAAGAGCGATTTCGGGAATTGCTCGCCCGCCCCGACCTTGCGGAGCTGCTCAACGAGCGCGCCGCGCCGTAGAGAGGCCGTCGCCCGCGTCGGCCGTTCGCCGCGGAGCCGGAAAGGCGGACGGCAGCCCCCTCTTGCGATCTCCCTTCCCAACGGAGAGCTCTGGGATGCCCGCTTCCCGGAATCAACGGGTAGTCGCCAATGTATCACACTTCGCGAAGTGTGATACAGTCAAAAAATCACGAGCCACGGGTCGAAAATCCGACAGCCCATCGGCGTTTGGCTTCCGATCGCGCGGACAAAAAAACGTAGCGATTAGGGTCAGGGCCGGCCACGCTGCCGCAGTCGCGTGCGCGCTCGTCGGTCATCCCCGCCCGCTCACACGTAAATCATCTTTTTCGTCATCCCGCCGTCCACGACGAGGTTCTGGCCGGTGACAAACTCCGCGCCGATCAGATACTCCGCGGCGGCGGCGATGTCGCGCGGAACGCCGATGCGCCCCGCCGGGTGTTGCCGGCGATCCGCCTCGCTCCGCTGCGCATCGGGTGTCGTCTCGACCCAGCCCGGACTAATGCAATTGACGCGCACCTCCGGTCCGAGGCTGAGCGCGAGCGCGTGCGTCAGCGCCACGACACCTCCTTTCGAGGCCGCATACGCTTCGCTATTCGGTTCCGACATCAACGCGCGCGTGGAGGCGATGTTGATGATCGCTCCGCGCGCGGCCCGCAACGCGGGCGCGGCTTGGCGGCTCATCAAGAACACGCCGGTCAGGTTCACCGCGATCACCCGGTTCCATTGCTCCAGCGGCAGCGTCTCCGGGGGGCCGTACGACGGCTGTGCCAGTCCCGCGTTGTTGATCAGCGCGTCCAGCCGTCCGAAGCGTTCGAGCGCGAACTTGACCGCGGCGGCCGCGTCGTCCTCGCGCGAAACATCGCCGCGGAAAACGGCTAAACGATCGCTTTCCGATATTTCCGAAATATCCATCGCGGCGACGTTCCACCCGCGCTCGAGGAAATACTCCGCGCAGCCGCGACCGATGCCCCGCGCCGCGCCGGTGATCAAAATGGTTTTCGTATGCATGTTTGCGCCGGTCCTCCACGGCGGAGAATATCGCGGCGCCGCGACGCATTCACGCGTGGAATTCCGAAGGATCGCGCGCGCGAGCGCAACCTCCTGGAGCGACCGGCCTGGAGCCCGCCTCCCGAATCCCCCGGATCGCTTCTCGTTATTTCCTCTGTTTTTTGCAGCCGGAAACGCTCAGCGGACTGTATCACACTTCGCGAAGTGTGATACAGTCGCACCGCAAAAAATCGCGAAATCGCCGGAGATTTTCTCTATTCCCTGAAACTTCGACAGCTTCGCGTCGGAGAGGCAATAAAGCCTCGCGCGTGAAACGGATCGCGAGAGTGAACGTTTTCCGCGGCCAATGCCGCCGCCGGATCAGAACCAAGGCTTGCGTCCTTTGACGTAGATCTGCTCGAACTCGGCGTCCGACTTGGTGAGATACAGGATGCCTTCGACGAGACCGATGATGCTGACTACGCCCGCCCCGGCGCCGCAGGTGAGAGTACCTCCGACCAGCGACACCAACAGCATGATCACGCCTTCCTTGGTGTAGCCGAGATAAAACTTGTGGATGCCGAGCGCGCCCAGCAGGATGCCGAGCAGTCCGGCGACCAGCTTGTTTTTCTCGCCTGCGGGCGCGGATGGGGGAGGCGTCGGCGGTTGAGCGGCGGTTCCGGGTTGGCTTTCGTTGCCGTTAGTCATGGCATTCTCCTTCGATTGGGTGGTCTCGCCGCGGAGAACGAATACCATTCCCCGCGATTGCTTTATTATCCGTCCGGGGAGGCGCGGAGTCAAACATAACCCCTCCCGTTTTACGGGTGCGCCGCTGGCGGAAAGCTGGTACTAATTTCCCAAGCCGTGGAAAAACGCGCGCGTTCTCTTCCAAGGCTTGGAAATTCATGCGGCAACGATGGGCCATCCTGACGTTTGCGATCGCGGCGCTCGCGCTGGGGGCGCTCTTTTTCGTGCCGCTGGCGATGGTGATCGGCGGCGGATTCTTCGTCGAGGGTCGCTTCACGCTGCGCTACCTGGCCGGCGTCTTCCGAAATCCGGTTTATGCCGAGGGTCTCTTCAACAGCTTGCGCATCGCGATCGGAACGTCCGCGTTGGCGACGCTGATCGCTTTGCCCCTGGCCTGGCTCTCCAACCGCTACGACTTTCCCGGTAAACGCTGGCTGTGTTCTTTGATTCTCGCGCCGATGATCCTCCCGCCGTTCGTCGGCGCGATTGGCCTGCAGCAAATGCTCGGCGTCTATGGAGCGCTGAACTCGCTGGCGGGGTGGGGGCCGGTGGACTGGCTGGGCCGGGGGCGCTATTTCGGCGTTGTCGCGCTCCAGGCGCTCGGGCTCTATCCGATCCTCTATCTCAACGTGACGGCGGCGCTGGCCAATGTGGATCCCGCCATGGAGGAGGCGGCCGAAAACCTCGGCTGCACGGGCGCGCGCAAATTCTTCCGCATCACGCTGCCCTTGATCATGCCGGGCTTTTTCGCGGGTCTGGCGATCGTGTTCATCTGGAGTTTCACGGAGCTCGGCACGCCGCTAATTTTGAACTACACCCGGTGCGCGCCGGTGCAGGTGTTCGACGCGCTGAAAGAGATCGGCTCGAACCCGTTTCCCTACGCGCTCGTGTTCGTGATGCTCTCCTGTAGCGCGCTGCTGTACGCGGCGGTGAAGTTTTTCTTCGGACGGCGCGCCTACGCGATGCAGAGCAAGGCGGCGACGGTTTCGGCGTCCGTCCCCGCGCGCGGCTGGCGGGCCGCGGCTGCGCCGGCGGCTTTCGCGGCGGTGTTGCTGCTGGCGCTGCTGCCGCATATCGGCGTCATTCTGAACAGCGTCGCCTCGCCGGGAAGCTGGTATCGGTCCGCGCTGCCGCGCGAATTCACGATGGGCAATTATGCCGAGGCGCTCGGCCACTCGATGACGTTGAGCGGCATCCGCAATAGCCTCGTTTTCTCCTCGCTCGCCGTTGGGATCAATCTGGCGCTCGGCCTGGCGGTCGCGTTCGTCACCGTCCGCTCCACGCTGCGTGTGCGCGGCGCGCTCGACGCGCTGGCCATGCTGCCGCTCGCCGTGCCGGGTTTGGTGATGGCCTTTGGCTACCTCGCCCTCAGCGCACGGCTCTCCAGCCAGCTTTGGGTCAAGGAAAGCCCCTTCTGGCAGGCGGTCTTCGACGTGAGGACGAATCCGACGTTCTTCCTCGTCGCCGCCTACGCCGTGCGGCGGCTGCCCTACATGGTGCGCGCGGCAGCGGCGGGGCTGCAACAGACCTCGCCGGTCTTCGAGGAGGCCGCCGCGAATCTCGGCGCGACGCCGGGGCGCGTGCTGCGGCGAATCACGCTTCCGCTGATCTCGGCGAACCTCATCGCCGGCGCGCTGCTCGCCTTCGCCTTCAGCATGCTGGAAGTGTCCGACAGCCTGATGCTGGCCCAGCGCGAGGATTTCTACCCGATCACAAAGACCATTTACGAACTCTTCAATGTCATTGGCGCCGGCCAATACATCGCCTCCGCGCTCGGCGTCTGGGCGATGCTCTTTCTCGCCGTCACGATTCTCGGCGCCGGACGACTGCTCGGCAAACGCATGGGCGCCCTCTTCCGCGTGTGAATAACAGGGACGGAGAATTTGTGTCGAATTTGTGTCCGTGTCCGTCCGTGCGGGTCCGTATTTTGACAAAAACCCGCGAAATCGGTTTCAGATCGGCGCGCGCCCGCCGATGACGGCGTCAAACGGGCCTAATTTCGGCGCCGAATAGACGAAATTCCTGCCGCGCGGGCGCACCGCGGCGTTGCTCGCTTCGTCCTCCCTGGAAAAGCGAGTTCTGGATTGGCCGTGGAGTCAGCGGTTCCCGCTTCGCGTCAGCTTTCCACCGCGCG
>CALGXT010000185.1 GCA_937935255.1 uncultured bacterium
GCCCCCCCCCCGCCCCGCTTCCCCGCCGTGATTTTCCATGCCTCGGACTGTATCACACTACGCGACGTGTGATACACACCCGCATAGAGGAATGGGCCAGCCGCGCGGCGACGCTACGAAGAAACGACAGGGGAACCCTCCGACCGGTCCGCTCGTATGGGGGTCGGACTCATGGAAGGTAAAACCGACAAAAAACGGGTGCGCGCTGGGGCCCGCTCCAGCGTTTCCCCCCTGCCCGTCTTCCGCCCTTTTCGCGTTCCGCGCTTCGCTCTTCGCTCATTGCGCGCCGCGCCCGCGCGCAAGCGCGAAGAAGCGATCCTGGTACTCCTCGAACAGTCCGTGCTTGCGCAGCTTGTCCGCGAGCCTTGGAATCAACGCGCGGTCGCGCGAGGCGGCCCGGAACTCCTCCTCGATCTCATGCCGGTATCCCCGCGGGTCGGCGCGCAAGGCCCGCGCATGGCCGGGCGCGGAGCGCTGCACCAGATCCACCACCAGTTTCAGCAGGCAGACCTCCCAAGGGTCGTCCACGCCCACCAGCAGCGCCGCGAAAGGATCGGGGCGCTCGCGCAAATCCCGTTGAATCCGCTCAACCACCGCCTCCACACGGTCCGTCACGACATGTTCGCGGGCCGCGTCCTTGCGGATGTGAAACCCGTACTTCAGGATCAGCAAATCGCGTTCGTGCTCCCGGAGCCAGTCCAGGTAGCGTTCCGATTCGGCGCTCTCGAAGCCGTCAATCGCCGTTTCGACAAAATCCTGCGGCGTCAAAATCACCGGCCGCTGGGCCTGCAACCGCCCTTCGCGAATGCGCACCTGGCCGACCGAATCCATCGGCTCCGTGACCAGCCGGTAGTCAATGAGCGTCGCGCCGAACGTCTCCAGCCGGCGCTTCGGAGGCACCACGATCGCCGTATTCGTGATCGCATACCAAAAATCGAATTCCTGCTTGTCGGGCATGTTGACAACCTATGTCCGAACGCCGCTCCCCGCAAGCGTATTGCGACGGCGGCTTGATTTTGACGCCGCGAACGGACATGCTCGGACGCTCATGACGGACCTGGAAGAGATTCTTCGCGCGGTAGCCGGCGGAGCGCTGCGGCCTTCCGACGCGGCGCGCCGGCTCCGCAACGCGTTGGAGCGCAACATCGGTTTCGCCCGGCTCGACCGGGATCGCATGCGGCGGTGCGGCGTGCCCGAGGCGGTTTTTTGCCCCGGCAAAACCGTCGAGCAGATCGTGGAAATTTTCGCGGCAATGTCCGCCGACGGCCACAGCGTCCTGGCCACGCGCGCCGCCCCAGAGGTCGCGGCAGCGGTCCGCGCCCGCTTTCCCCGCGCCGTCCACCATGCCGAAGCGCGCTGCGTCACGCTCGATGTCGCTCCGCTCCCGCCGCCTCAAGGCGTCGTCGCGGTCATCTCGGCCGGCACGGCGGATGGGCCGGTCGCCGCGGAGGCGGCGTTGACCGCGGAGCGCATGGGCGCGAGCGTCGAGCGCATCCGCGACGTCGGCGTCGCGGGGTTGCATCGTTTGTTGCGGCATTTGGAGAAGCTCCGCACCGCCAACGCGATCGTCGTCGTCGCGGGCATGGAGGGCGCGTTGCCGTCCGTCGTCGGCGGGCTGGTGGACCGCCCGGTGATCGCCGTGCCCACCAGCGTCGGCTATGGCGCCGGCGCCGGCGGCTACGCCGCGCTGCTCGCCATGCTCAATTCCTGCGTGCCGGGCGTGACGGTCGTCAACATAGACAATGGATTCGGCGCCGGCGTCGCGGCGGCCCTCATCAACCGACGGGCGCTCGAAGGCGGGGCGCCGCGGCCGCGCGCTCTGAAGCGAGGTCGCGCCGGCCCTCGCGGAGGGAAGGCATGAAAGAATTCACCCGGAAGACCGAACGCATCTACAGCGGCCGCGTGCTCGATCTCGAGCGGCTGGACGTCGAACTGGAAGACGGTCGGCCCGCGCTCCGCGAGATCGTGCGCCACCGCGGCGCGGTCGGCGTGCTGCCGCGGCTGCCGGACGGCAGCTTCATCTTCGTCCGCCAGTTCCGCAAGGCGGTCGAGGCCGAGGCGATCGAGGTGTGCGCCGGATTGCTCGAGCCGGGCGAGCCGCCGGAATCGGCGGCGCGACGCGAATTGCGCGAGGAAACCGGACTCGCCGCCGATCGGCTCGTCTTTCTCGGTCGGCTCTGGTCGTCGCCGGGCTATACCGATGAGGCGGTGGACGTCTATTTCGCCGAATGCCGCGAAAAACAGTCGGCGCGCGAGCTCGACGAGGACGAACGCGTCGAGACGCTGCGGCTGACGGAGCGGGAGGTGGAAGACCTCATCCGGCGCAACGAGATTCACGACGCGAAGACGGTCGCCGTGTGGCATTTATATCGCGCGAAGGTGGCGGGCTGATGGCCGGCGTGGATTTCGAGCGGGAGCTGAATGACGAGCAGCGCGCCGCCGCGCTCGCGCCCGACGGCCCGGTGCTCGTGATCGCCGCCGCCGGCACCGGCAAGACCCGCACACTGACGTATCGCGTGGCGCACCTGGTCGAACGCGGCGTAGATCCCGCGCGCATCCTGCTGTTGACCTTCACCAACCGCGCCGCGCGCGAGATGCTCGAGCGCGCGGGCCGGCTCGTCGGCGATCGCGTCGGCGGCATCTGGGGCGGCACGTTCCACCACATGGCCAACCGCATGCTCCGCCGTCACGCCGGGCGCATCGGATGGCCCAACGATTTCAAGATCCTCGACGAGGACGACTCCCGCTCGATCGTACGCGCCGTGCTCCGCGATCTGGACTTGCGCGACAAGCGGTTCCCCAAACCGGAGGCGCTGCTCTCGGTGTTGGGACTGGCCGTCAGCCGCGACGTTCCGCCGGATGAACTCGTCGCGAAACGTTTCGCCGATACGGAAGTCCGCGTCGCCGACGTCCTTCGCGTGTTTCGGGAATACGCCGAACGCAAGCGCGCCCTGAACGCGATGGATTTCGACGACCTGCTCGCGCAGGCGCGGCGCTTGCTGCAGGAGTGCGCGCCGGTGCGGCAAAACTATCAGGAGCAATTTCTGCACGTCCTGGTGGACGAATATCAGGACACCAACCCGATCCAGGCCGCGCTCGTGGACTTGCTGGCGGCGCGGCACCGGAATCTGCTGGTGGTCGGCGACGATTTCCAAAGCATCTACTCCTGGCGCGGCGCCGACTATCGGAACTTTCTCAGCTTTCCGGAGCGCTATCCGGACGCCCGCACCTTCAAACTGGAGACCAACTACCGCAGCGTGCCGGGCGTCCTCGCCGTGGCCAACGAGTGTATCGCCGGCAATCCCCATCAATTTCAGAAAACGTTGCGCCCGGTTCGAAAGGACCCCATCCGGCCGCAGCGCATCGAGCTGCGCGACGGCCGACAGCAGGCGCGCTTTGTGGCGGACGAAATCGAGCGGCTCCTGCAAAAAGGTTTCCCTCCCCGAGAAATCGCCGTCTTGTACCGCGCGCACTTTCACGCGCTGGAGATGGAGCTGGAGCTCCAGCAGCGGGCCGTGCCGTTCGCCATGACTTCCGGCTTGCGGTTTTTCGAGCAGGCGCACGTCAAGGATGTCTGCGCCGTGTTGCGGCTGGCGTACGCGCCGGGCGACGAGCTGGCGTTCGTGCGGATGCTCTCGCTTTTGCCGCGCGTGGCGGAGCGGGGCGCGGAGCGCATCTGGAAAAACATCGGCGCGCGGTTCAATCCGCTTTCGACGGAAGAAGGGCGCGCGGTCGGCAAACAGTTGCCGGAACCCGCGCGGGAACCGTGGGCGCGGATCGTCGAGAAACTGGCGCAAGCGGTGGAGAAACCCCACCCCTCGGCCCTCGCCGGCGAGATCGTGTCGCGGTTCTGCGATGCCTTTTATCGCGAATACGTCAGCCTGACCTTCCAGGACGCCGAGGAGCGGATGCAGGATTTGCAGGCGCTGATCGAATTCACCGAGCGCTTCCCCTCGCTCGGCGAATTTCTCGATGAAGTGACCTTGTTGACGAACGTGGACACCGGCCCGCGTCCGCGTCGGGGGGAGGAGCGGCAAGACCGTGTGCTGCTCAGCACGATCCACCAGGCCAAGGGCCTCGAATGGCGCGCCGTTTTCGTGCTTTGGCTGGCGGACGGCCTGTTCCCTGCGGGCCGCGCGCTCGTGGAGGACCCGTTGGCGGAGGAGGAGCGACGGCTCTTCTACGTCGCCGTCACGCGCGCGAAAGATCGGCTCTACCTCTGCGCGCCCCGCATGCGCATGGGCAAGGATTACGGAATGCAGTTCTATTCGCCCTCGCGATTTCTGGAAGAGATTCCGCCGCAACTCGTCGAGCGCCGAAAGCTCGCCGAGGGCGGCTACGACCCCGGATTCGGCCGCGGATGGATGGAGTACGGCGCGCGGGGCGGGAAGCGCGGCGGAGGTGGAGGCCGCGGTTATTATTAGGACCCCGCCGCCGGGCGACCCGCGATCGCGAGGAGGCCGCGATGGGCCCGGCCGCTGTTCCCCAGTCGCTCAGCGGGCTTTCTCGCGCCCGGCGAGGAGGCGGCGCAAGTTCGCGCCCAGGACGGGCTTCAGCGTGTCGTCGGGCAGCTCCAGCGAAAGCAATCGGGCCAACTCCCAGCGCGGATCGTGCATGAAGGCGTCCGTGCCGAACACGACCCGGCGGAGCGGAACCCGGCGCAACGTGTCCTCCCAGCGAACCCTGGAATAAAAGCTGCCGCACCACTCGAGATAGACATTGGGAAATTCCGCCGCCAGCGCCTCGGCCTCGGGGCGGCCCCGATCGTCGCCGCCCGAATGTCCCAGCAGGATCGGCGCCCGCGGGTAGCGCCGCGCCGCCGCGCGAAACAGCGCCGGCGAGTCGTACGAGCCGCTCCATGTGTGACACAGGACCGGCAGACGCCGCCGATGGGCGAATTCCCACATCGGCTGGAATCGGGCGTCGCCGATGGGGACTTTCCAGTAGTCGCACAGCGTCTTGAAACCCCGAAACACGGGGCTCTGAAAATAGTCCTCGAAGCGCTGCGCCAGCGCGTCGCCGAAAAACGGGTTGAACGCGACATAGGCGCCGAAACGTTCCGAATGCGGCCGCAGAAATTTCTCCAGTTCAGCGTTGCCCGCGAGCGGATCGCCCAGAAGCGCCCGCAGGCCGGAGACGAGCAGGAGATCGAAACCCAGCCGGGAAAGCAGCTCCTGCCCGACGCGGAGTTGTTCGCCTTCCTGTTGCTCCCCGAGGGCGTATCCCGCAGACGGGCCAAAATGCCCGTGCGCGTCGGCGACGGCCACGCCGAGCGGTTCGCCGGCCAGAAACCGCGGCCACAGCGTGTTGGCGGTCCACTGCGCCGCCCGCGCCGGCGTGGGATTCAGCCCCGTCAGTCCGTCCAGGTTCCCGTGCGCGATGGTCCGACGCTGGGTCGGCGTCAGGTCCGCGCGCGCCAACGCGCCGAGCGCGGCGCCGTTGTGCGAGCGCGGACCCAGGCCGAACAGCAAGCGTTCGGCGCCGAACTCGCGCGTCGCCAACTCGAGGGCGCGGAAGGAATGCAGCCAGGACGTGTCGCAGCAAATGTTTGGGCGGCGGCGCATGAGCGCGAAGACCTCCGCGCACGCCGGCCATTGCACGCGGGTCAGAACGATCGTCAGCCTCGGGAAGGCCGCGGCAAATTCGAGCAGATCGCCCTCCGATGTGTCGCCCGCGTCCACCAGCAGGAGGGGATGAAGAGACCGAAGGCGTTCGATCAACGGCGCCGCGTGCAGGAGCGTGTGGCGTCCGCCGAAATTCACGAAACGCAGCGCGCGGACGGCGGCGGCTTTCAATTGCGATTTCAAGAGCGCGACTCCGTTTCGCTCGAGCAGCAACAAGCCGGAAAACGCCAGAACGGGGAAAAGACGATCCCGGGCGCAGGGCGTTCGCCGCAGTTCCTCCAGCAGCGCGCCGTTGCAGGGCAAGGGATGGTGATGGAGCGCCTCGCGGTTCCAGACCAGCGCCCGCGCGACGCCGAGGCGATCCATAAAATCGAGGCGTTCGGCGGCGGACTCGAAATCGCCGTCGCCGCGGCACGAGCGGCCGATGGTTCCGTTGACGTCGAACCAGGCGTTGTCCTTCATGCGGATATCGTATCACGGAATTGTTCGCGGCACATGGCGGCATAAGCGCCGTTCCGCGCGAGCAGTTCGTCGTGCCGTCCGCGCTCCACGATCCGCCCGCCCTCAATCACCAGAATCTGATCGGCGTGCCGCACGGTGGAGAGGCGGTGGGCGATGACGAACGTGGTGCGCCCGCGCATGAGGGCGGCCAGCGCCTGTTGAATCATCGTTTCGGCGCGGGAGTCCACCATCGAGGTCGCCTCGTCGAGGATCAGAATCCGCCGGTCGGCGAGCAAGGCCCGCGCGATGGCGATGCGCTGTTTCTGGCCGCCGGAAAGCTTCACGCCGCGCTCGCCGATTTCGGTGTCGTAGCCCTTGGGGAGCTGTTCAATGAACTCGTCGGCGAACGCCGCGCGCGCGGCGGCGGCGACCTCCTCGCGCGTGGCGTCCCGGCGCCCATAGCGGATGTTTTCGAGAACCGTTCCGTTGAAAAGAAACGTGTCTTGCAGCACAATCGCGATCTGGCGGCGCAGCGAATCCTGCCGCACGTCGCGCACGTCGTGGCCGTCTACCAGCACCCGGCCGGCGGTGGGGTCGTAGAAGCGCGGGATCAGGTTGATGAGCGTGCTTTTGCCGGCCCCGCTATGGCCGACGAGGGCGACGATTTCGCCGGGCCGGGCGCGCAGGTTCACGCGGTCCAGCACCGGAATCCCATCCTGATATTGGAACGACACATCCTCGAAAACCACTTCGCCGCGCGCGGGCGGCAGCTCGATCGCGCCGGGGCGGTCGGCGATGTCCGGCGCTTCCTCCAGAAATTCGGCGATGCGTTCTCCGCCCGCGGCCGCTTGCAGCACATGGGTGTAGGCGTGGAACAGCATGCCGATGGGCTGATAGAGCTGCAAAACGAAGGCGCTGAAGGCGAACAGGTCGCCCAGCGATATCTCCGGGTCCGGCCGCAACAGCATCCAGCCGCCCACCGCCGTTACGAGGATCGCGCCCAGCCCCTCGATGAAGCGGATCATGGGAAACGCACGCGCGGAGAGGTCCGCCTCCTTCATCTGCGTGGCGTAGAACTCCCGGTTCTCGCGCGCGAATTGCTCGCTTTCCAGCTCTTCGGTGTTGAAGGCGCGGATGACCCGGATGCCGCTGATGTTGTCCTGCAGCTTGGCGTGAATGCCGCCCATCCGGTCGCGCACTTGGCGGAACAGCGGCCGCGCGCGGCGCGAAAACCAGCGGATCGCCGCGATCAGCGCGGGCAACGGCAAGAGCGCCACCAGCGCGAGCTTCGCATTCATCGCGAAGAGAATGCCGGCCGTGACGGCGAGATTGAGCGTGTCCGTCAGCACCCGGTCGCCGAAACCTGTAAACAGACGCTCGACGGCCTCCACGTCGCCGGTAATGCGCGACATGATATCGCCCGTGCGCCGGGCGTCATAAAATCGGAGCGAGAGTTTCTGAAGGTGCGCATAGACCTTCAGTCGGATGTCGAGCACGAGGCCCGCGCCCGCGCGCCGCATCACGCGCGTGCGGACGGCCATCAGCCAGGATGCGAGCAAAGAGACGCCGAGCATCGCCGCGACGGCGATTCCCAGCCGGCGCAACGAAGCCCGGTACAACGGCTCCGTCCACGGCGCGGCGGCGACGGGCGCCAGCACCCGATCCACCAGAAACCGGGTGATCAGCGGCGGCATCTTGCCCAGCGCAAGGCCGATCAGGACGCAAAGAGTTCCGCCCGCCAGCGCCCCGCGATAGGGGCGGAAGAACGGCCCGAAATGCCGCGCCAAACGGCGCAGCGACGGACGCGGCGCCGGCGAATCGCCCGTACGATGAAAAAAACCGGGGCCGAACATGCGGCCATCATATAACAAACTCGACCGCGGCGCGGAGACTCGAAACGAGGATCGTAATCGAAACGTTTTTGCCGCGAAAGATTGCGAGGGTTCTTTTCCCATGCAGACCGTCTGTATTGCGGCGACGAGGGGCCTCGCCGCCCAGCCGATCCCGCAAAGGGCAAGGCGCGGCGGCTCGAAGATCGCCCGCGCTCCGCGGATGCGGGGCTGCGCGAGAGCGCGCAGCCTTCTATTTCGCGCGCCGACCGGATACCTCCGGCGGAATCGCCCCGCCGAATGACGGCGATTCAGGCCGTCCGATGTTCGGCGCGATAGGCCTTCGGGCTCTTCCCCGTCGCCTTTTTGAAAGCGGCGGAGAAATAGAATACGTCGTGAAAACCGCAGCGGTCGGCGATTTCCGCCATGCCAAGATGGGTGGCGCGCAAAAGCTCGCAAGCGCGCCGTACACGTTCGCGCCGGATTTCCGTAGCGATTCCCGCCGCCCCCGCCGCCCGCAGGCGCCGCTCCAGCGTGCGACGACCGACGGCGACCTCCCGCGCGACCTCCGCCGGCGTCAGACCCTCGCACGCGCGCGCTCGCACCAGCGCCAGCGCGCGCGCCACGACGTCGTCGTCGTTGCCCCAGGCGCCGGTCGAGGCGCACTCGACGACACCGGCGGGCGGGACGAGCATCGGCCTCGCCGGCGGCGTCCCGCCCTGCATCAGGCGATCGAGCAGCCGCGCCGCCTCGAAACCGATGCGCTCGAAATCGGGGTCTATGCTCGAGATGGAAACGCCGGCCGACATCGAGAGCAGCTCCTCGGCGTCCACGCCCAAAACGGCGATCTCGTCCGGGATCGGGCGCCCCGCTTCCCGGGCGTAGCGCACGACCTGCCGCGCGAAAAAGTCGTTGGCGGCGAAGACCGCTGTTCCTTTCGGCAGTCGGCGCAGGAAGCCCATCAATTCCGCCGGGCCCTTCGGTCCGACGGCCTCGCAGCGCGACACCGGAAACTTCGCCAGCGCCTCGCGAAAGGCGGCCTCGCGCGCCGCGCTGTAATGGTGGCCCGACGAACCGATAAAGGCGAAACAGCCGTAGAGCCGTTCGCGAAAAAAAGCAGCCGCCAGGCGCCCGATGGCCGCGTTGTCGGGAAGAACGGACGGCAGGCCCGGATTCGCGAGGCGGCTGCTGTAGTTGACGGCGGGCAGGCCGCCGCGCCGAAATCGGCGGGCGTCCGCGGGGGAGATGACGCCCGTGATGAAGCCCCGCGCCACCCGAGGCAGGAGCGGGCGGGGCGGATCGCCCCAGGCGAGGCGCCAGGGCGAGCGCCGCGCCGCCGCGAATCGCATCACGCCGCGCAACGTTCGCCGTCCCCAGTCCGAGCGGGTGTCGGCCTCGACATAGACGTCATATTCCGCCTCGCTCGCCATACGTTCACTCGCTCAACGCCCGCGGCCGATGTCCTCGATTCCGCGCCGCCGCGCTCCGTCCGGAACGCTCATCCGCCAGCATACCGCAAATGTCGCGTATTCACAAAATATATTCGTTACTTTGCATGGCTTCCGGCGCGGCGGCGATTTAGATTGTCCACCGTCAGCAGGCAAAACCGGGCGATCGCGCGTCGGCGCGGCGCCGATGCGCACGCTCGAAAACAGGAAGGAGCAAAGCGATGAAGAAGTGGACGTTGTTCGCGGGGTTGGCGATTGCCGGCGCCCTGTCGGCGCGGGCGGCGATTATCCAGATCAACTTTACGGATAATAATGCGGTCAGCACTTCAACGATCGGAAGTTCCGGTTGGTGGACTAATCTGGATGGGGGAACCGCCGCCGGGGGCAATGTTGCAAATCTCATAGACAACACGAATACTCCGACCGGTGTTTCTTTGACGTGGGTGAGCTTTTCCGGTTTCCAAGCCAACACCCGTGGAGAAGGCGGGACCGGTACGGCCGGCACGGCCGCGGACGGCCAATCTACATGGACGGCAGCCGCTTCGACCGGCGATCCGAATAGCGGTGTGACATACACGGCGGACGGGGTATTCTTCCCCTGGGCCGTTATTCGAAGCTACAATGCGGACAACACGGTCTCGCCCCGCGACGCCTTGATGTCCTTCACGCTCGCGTCGGACACGCCGCTCACCTATTCGTTCTGGGTGATGTCTTCCTACGACCATCAAAACCCTTCACCCCCGAATTATCGGAGCCTCTTCAATATCGGCGGCACGTATGCCTATGCCACAGGTTTTACGGGCGGGACGACGCTGACGCTGGACTCCCCGTATGCTCAGTCCGCTGCCGATTCGCTGCTGGACTCCAGCGAGACGTCGCCGGGTTCTGTGAAATATAAAGTGGGACGGCTCGGTACGACATTCGCTTCCGTGTATAACGGCGGCTCCGGAATGTATGAAATAACTTTCCAGGCCGGCGCTGCGAACGTCACCACCAACGGAGTGTACCTCAACGCCCTCATCATCGAAGCCATCCCCGAGCCGGCGACGGGCGGCGCGGTGTTTCTGGGCGCGGCGGCGCTGCTGATCCGCCGGCGCATTCGCCGCTGAAACGGACAAATATCGGCCTTCAAGAAGAGCCCGCCGTATCCCGGTGGGTTCTTCGTTCTGCAGCGGCGCCCCCGCCCGCTCCTACCGGGTGGGGATTAACCGCGTGCGCGGAGAACGCAGAAAGGATTCGCGGCAGCCGCGACCGCCCGCCGCCGCTTCAGCTCCGACCTCCGACCTTTTTTTCGCTCGCCGCGCCGCCGTCGTTTTGCGACGATACCGGCGGATTTTCCAAGGTTTGGATGGCCGCGCGATCGCGTTTTCCAAGCCTTGGAAGAAAAGGGCGACCCTGTTTCCAGACCTTGGAAATCGGAAGAGGAGCGGCGGTTGTGGATTACATCGAACGGGCGCGGGCGGCGCTGGATATCGAGATCGAGGAGATGCGCCGCGCGCGCGACGGACTGGATCGGGGCTTCGCCGACGCGGTCGAGTTGGCGCTCGCGGCCCTGGCGTCCGGCGGGAAGCTGATTCTGACCGGCATCGGCAAGAATCTGCCGATCGCCCAGAAGGTCGCGGCGACACTCACGAGCACCGGGGCGCCGGCGGTCGTTCTCCACCCGTTGGAGGCGATGCATGGCGACCTGGGGATCGTGCGCGCGAACGACCTGGCGCTGGCCCTCAGCTTCAGCGGCGCTTCCGAGGAGCTATTGAACCTGCTGCCGGCCATTCGCCGCGCCGGCGCGAAGATTGTCGCGGTCACCGGCGATGCGGAAAGCGCGCTGGCGCGCGCGAGCGACGCCCGCATTCTCGTGCGCGTGGAGCGGGAAGCTTGTCCTTTCAATATGGCGCCGACGGCAAGCACGACGGCGACGCTGGCGCTTGGCGATGCCTTCGCCATGGTGCTGCTGGAGGCGCGGGGTTTCGGCCGCGACGACTACGCCAAGCTGCATCCCGGCGGCGCGATCGGGCGCACGCTGTTATTGCGGGTTTCCGATATCATGCGGGCGGGCGAGCGGCTGGCCCAGGTGCCGCTGACGGCGCGGGTGCGCGACGCCGTCCTGGAAATGACCCGCGCGCGCGCGGGCGCCGTGGCCGTGGTCGGTCCCGACGGCCGCTGCGCCGGCATCTTCACGGACGGGGATCTGCGCCGCCATCTCGAAGATGCCGGAACGCTGGCCGATCGCCCGATTCGCGAGGTCATGACGCCCAATCCCATTCGGTTGCGCCAGGACCGGCTGGCGGTGGACGTGCTCGCCTTGTTCGAGCGGCACAACATAGACGATCTCATCGTCACGGACGCCGGAGATCGCGTGGTGGGTCTGGTGGATTTGCAGGACCTGCCGAAGATGAAGATTCTTTGACCCTGGCGAATCGCGACTCAATGCCGCCCGCCGCGGCGGAACTCGCGCAAGGGCAGCAAGTTGTCCGGCGAGTAGCCGACGCGCTCCAGCTTGGGATGGTTCATCAACTCCGGCGGCGGGCGCGGACGCCGCGGCACGGTCAGCTCGGTCAGACGCGGCATCTCCAACAACGGGTCCAGTTCGCGCAGATTCTCGCATCCGTCGAGAAACAGGATCTCGACCTTGGATCCCCGAAGCGGCTCCAGGCTTCCGACGGGCGTTTCGCGAAGGTCGAGTTGAACGAGGGGCGCGCGGGCGATCGGCGCGAGGTCTTTCACCTTGCTGCCGCTGATCCACAACTCCTCCAACGGCGCCTTTCGGAGCGGTTCGAGGTTGGATAATTCCGCCAGTCCCGCGGCCTCCAGCCGGCGCAGCGGCGCGTCGGCCAGGGCGCTGAGGTCTCGCACGCGCGTATGACTGATTCGCAGATTTTCCAACGGCGCCCCCTGGAGCGGGGTCAGGTCGGAGACCGCCGTGGAATTGATGTTCAACTCCGTCAGCGGCGCGCCGCGCAGCGGGCGCAGATCGCTGATTCCAAGGCCGGCGAGCGTGAGTTTTTTGAGGGGGGCGCCCTGCAGCGCGGCGATGCTCGTGATTTTATTGGAATCCCGAATGGAGAGTTCCTCAAGCGGCGCGCCGGCCAGCGGATCGAGCGATTCTACCGGCGCGCCATCCAGCCGTAGGCTTTTCAGCGGCGCGCCGGCCAACGGGGCCAGCGAGCGCACGCGCGTGCCCCGCAGGTCGAGCTCGATCAGCGGCGCGCCCTTGAGCGGGCCGAGATTCTCGATCGGGCAACGCTCGAATCGAGCCTCGCGCAGCGGCGCGCCCGCCAGGGGCGAAAGGTCGCTGACCGGGCATCCGCTCAGATCGAGCGATTCGATCGGAAGCCCCTTGAGCGGCGCAAGATCGGACACCGAGCCGCCGGGGAGGCTCAAGCGGATGATCGGCAGGCTCGCCAGCGCGGCGATATTTGTCAGCCCCGGATTCCCGACCAGCGAAAGCCGGACGCCCGTGGGGGTCAGCGTGGCCGTATGGAGCACCTGTTCCAGGGACGGGTTGGAGCGGCGCAACGCCTCGATCGCGGCGTCCACGGCAGCGCGCTCGACTTCGCGAGGCAGGGTGAAGACGTTCTCCAGCGCCGCGAGCAGCGGCTCGGCGTCGCGCGCAAACGGCGTCGCGCCGTGCTGTTGCCGCCAGTTCGCGACGGCGGCGCGGATAGCGGCGACTTCCTGCGGATTATAGGCGGTTTTCCGCACGGCGGCGGCGATCTCCCCGAGGGGGCGATCGTCGAGCGCTTGCCTCGCCAGCCGGACGATCGGTTCGAGGGCTCGCCGGGCGGCCGTCTCGGCGCCGCGGGCCGCGATCTGCGCCATTTGCGCGATCAAGGCGGGGCCCAGCGGTTCGCCGAGCGCCTCGAAGTGCCGGCGCGCGACGTCGCCGCGGCCCGATCCGTAGGCGATCAGCCCCCGCGACAATTCCGCTTCCGGCGAGCCTTCAGGGCCGACCCGTTTGTATTTTTCCACCGGCGAAAGATCGTCCAGCGTCGCGACCCGCTCGACAAATCCCAACCCCGCGGGCCGCCGCAGTTGAAGCCGTCCGCCGACCGCGCCGAGCAATTCCCAGCTTTCGACGCCATTGACGAACGCGATGGCCAGGGTGCGCCCGATGTCAGGACGGAAAGACTCAATAATGACTTCCGGAGCGCGCGCCGCCCGCTCGACGAGCGCGCGGATGCGCTCGATGGCGGGGCGCGCATCGTCGGGCGCATCGGTCATGGCGCGCTTGAGCGCGGTTTGCGCGGCCCCGAAGTTTTGCCGCAGCAACGCCTCGGAGATTTCGCCCAACAGGCGTTCATAGGCGGCCCGCGCGGCGGCGGCGCGCGCGACCTCTTGTTCCGCGCCGCGCTTGCGCAGCTCCTCGGCCAACGCTCGGCGCAAATCGGAAAGCTCCCTGGCGAAAGGGCCGTCATAGCTTTCCGCGAAGCGCGCGGCCTCCTCGAAGCCGGCCTCCGCGGCGCGTTTTTCCGCCGCGGCGCGCAGATGGTTCGCCGCTTTTTGCCGGGCGGCGTGGCGGCGTTGTCGCAGCGTGAGCAGCATGCGCGCGGCGGGATCGGCGAACGGGGATCCGACCGCCCTCTGTTGAAAGGCCTCCACCCGGCGTAGAAACGCGCCGTCGTCTTCCTGCGCGGTTTCGAGCGCCGTGAGAATCGCCTGCCATTCCTGTTCCAGTTGCGCCATTCGCTCCGCTCGGCCGTCCCCGGCCGTATTTTCCGGCGAAACCGGCACCGAGTTCGAGGCGTCCGGCAGCGAAGGGCTCGTCCCGGATCGGCGTTGCTGGCGGACGATCCCCCAAACGGCCAGCGCCGCCAGCGCGGCGACGAGCAGCGCGGCGACGGCGGTTCCCGCAAACGAGGTCTTGCGCTTCCGACCGGCGACGGTCGAGGTGGCGGCGTGATGCAAATGGTGGAGATCCGCCGAACTGAGTCGGACGCGCCGAATTTCTGCGAGCGAGGCCTCGTCCTTCGCACGAAGCAGCACCGAAGCGCCATGGTCGGCGAGATGGCGCATGGGCATCTTGTGCGCCTTGACCCGATCCAGGTCCGCGATCAGCGCCTCCCACGTCGGATGCCGCTGTTCCCGGTCTTTCGCCAGCAGGATTTCGAGAAAGCGCACGCAGGGTTCGCTGGTGGCGGGCGCGAAGACGCGCGGGTCGGGCAGCGATTCGGACACCTGCTTCTGCAACGTCTCCATCACGCTGCCGGCCTCGAAAGGCAACCGGGCGGTGAGCAGGTGGTAGAGGGTCGCGCCGAGCGCGTACATGTCCGAGCGGCAATCGAGCGGCGTGCCGGCGATTTGCTCGGGACTCATGTAGTTCGGCGTGCCCAATATTTCCTCTTCCGGCGCCTCCCGCCCGCGAAGGTCCGCGGTGCGGGATAGTCCGAGATCGGCCAGTTTGGGTTCGCCGTGGGCGTCGAGCAGGATATTGGAGGGCTTGATATCCCGATGCAACAGCCGGTGCTCGTTCCACGCGTAGGCGAGCGCGCCGGCGATTTTGCGCGCGATCTGGAGCGCCCGTTTTTCGGGCACGGGGCCGCCCTTCTCAATGAGGGCGTCGAGCGGATCCCCATTGACAAAGGCCATGGCCATGTAGAGCACCCCGCCGTCCTCGCCCGCTTCGTGGGCGGTGACGATATTGGGGTGCTCCAGCCGCGCCAGCAGCCGCACCTCGTTGAGGAAGCTTCGTACGCGGTCCCGGTCCCCCATCGCTTCCGGCGCGAAAATTTTCAGCGCGACGTCGCGATCGAGCGAAAGCTGCCGGGCCAGGTACACCTCGCCCATGCCGCCCGCGCCGATGAGACGCTGTATGCGAAAACCGCCCACCATCGTGCCCGCCGGCAGCCGAACGCGCGGCACTTCGATCGTTTTACCGCAATGGGGGCAGGCGACCCGCGCGCCGGCGGCTTGAGGGTCGCTCTCCACACCGTTTCGGCAGTGCGGGCATGTGAATGAAATAACCATATAATGAAAAGACGCGCCCGACGGCGCGGATATTGTCTTTTTAGCGGATTTACGGCCTCGTGGCAATCCCGTGGGCGAACTCATGGGAAAATCACACCGTCGCGAGACGGCGACGGCCGAGCGGCGGAGCCGCGAGGAGGCCGAAAGGGCGCCGGACGGCCGCGATGCCGGGTCGCGCGTCCCACCTCTACTAACTTCGTCCCAGGTCCCGCCGTATTCCAAGTATAGAAAGCATTTTATGAATGCATCTCGGCAACCTCCGTGTTCTCTGTCCCTGTTCGGCTCCTGTCCCGGCGGTGTATCACACTTCGCGAAGTGTGATACAGTCCCGCGAGAGAATACGGGCCTGCTTCTTGCCAATAACTTCATCCCCGCCTATACCGTATTACGTTGATGGATAGTAGCTTATGAATTCGTGCTCCAAAAACTTCATATTCTCTGTCCCCACATGCTCCGGCGCGGCGGGCCGCCGCGCCCT